>CAYXAS010000038.1:0-22193 GCA_964461665.1 uncultured Gaiellales bacterium | reverse complement strand
GGGAGGCTCGGACGCGATCAGGCGTCTCGAAGGTGTGTGGTTAGTCCACCTAGCCGCGCCTCTACGATCGCGGATGATGGGCATCGAACAGTTCGACCGGGTTTCGCTCCTGTTCGGGCCGTCACCCGTCCATCGGCTCGAGCGGCTGACTGCGGAACTCGGCGGCGGGGTCGAGATCTGGGCGAAGCGCGAGGACTGCAACTCGGGTCTCGCCTACGGCGGGAACAAGGTGCGCAAGCTCGAGTACCTCGCCGCTGAGGCGCTCGCGCAGGGCTGCGACACGCTCGTCTCGATCGGCGGGGTGCAGTCGAACCACACCCGACAGGTTGCGGCGGTCGCGGCGCGGCTCGGCCTCGGCTGCGTCCTCGTGCAGGAGCACTGGGTGGACTGGTCGGATCCCGTCTATGACAGGGTCGGGAACATCCTCCTGTCGCGGATCATGGGCGCCGATGTGCGGCTCGACCCGGCGGGGTTCGACATCGGGATCCGCAAGAGCTGGGAGGATGCACTCGCCTCGGTCGTGGCCTCGGGTGGGAAGCCGTACGCGATCCCGGCCGGCGCCTCCGACCACCCGCTCGGCGGACTCGGCTTCGCCCGCTGGGCGGATGAGGTGGCGGCGCAGGAGCGCGAGCTCGACATCTTCTTCGACACGATCATCGTCTGCACCGTCACGGGCTCGACCCAGGCGGGGATGGTCGCGGGGTTCGCGGCGCATGACCGCGAGCGCGCGGTGCTCGGGATCGACGGTTCGGCGACGGTCGAGCAGACGTGGGATCAGACCGCTCGGATCGCCCGCTTTACTGCCGATGCGATCGGGCTCGGCCGCGCCCTCGCCGACTCCGAGATCGTCCTGCTCGACGAGTGGCACGGTGGGACGTACGGGATCCCGGATCGGAAGACGGTCGAGGCGATCCGCCTCTGCGCCCGGCTCGAGGGGATGATCACGGATCCGGTGTACGAGGGGAAGTCGATGGCCGCACTGATCGACCTGGTGCGCTCCGGCCGGATCGCGCCGGGCTCGAAGGTCCTGTATGCCCATCTCGGCGGTCAGCCCGCGCTGAACGGCTACGCGGGCGCCTTCTGAATTACGGGTCGCGGCGCCTCGCGCAGGGGTTCCGGAACGGGAGCGACGGGACTCGAACCCGCGACCTCCGGCGTGACAGGTAGCCATGGGGCGCTACCGGCGTGGACGGAATGGGATGAATGCAGGGGTTTCAAGGGTCTGTTGCGACTGGGTTCGACTCCATTCGACAGACCCTGTTGACATTGTGTTGACATTGAGACCCCCACCCCCCTTGCGCCGCGTGCACCCCGGGTCCCCTCCTACTGGTACTCGTCTAATGACCGAACCTGATTCCTGTGGTTTACGTGCGACGGCTCCGGCTCGCTGCCCGCACGGTCGTGACTGCACCGCAGCCGCGATCAACTCGTCGTTGCGCCAGCTCGTCGCGGTGCCCGTGCTGCGGCGCGGTCTTGCATACCATCTGTCGACGCAGCACTACTCCTCGGGCGCACGCGGACGGTGGCACGATGAAGTGGCAAGTCGTACGTCTTGTTGGCTTGGCGATGCCCTCAGTGTCCGCATGTGCGCTCGCACCCCCGCCGGTGGGAGCGACATGAGCAAGACGGACCGAGACGAGATCGGCGCACTCGATCTCCAGGATCTTCTCTCGCGCGCAGCGCAGGGCGACGCGGCCGCCCAGCTCGACGTCGCCGGCGCGTACGGCCACGGCCGGGGGGTCGAACAGGATGATGGGGAGGCGACTCGCTGGGTTCGCAAGGCTGCCGACCAGAACCATGCGGCCGCCCAGTTCGAGCTCGGCGCCGCGTACGAGTACGGCCGGGGGATCGAACAGGATGACGTGGAAGCGGTTCTCTGGTATCGCAAGGCTGCCGACCAGAACCACGCGGCCGCCCAGAACAACCTCGGCTACGCCTACCACGTCGGCCGGGGCGTCGAACAGGATGACGTGGAAGCGGTTCGCTGGTACCGCAAGGCTGCCGACCAGAACGACGCGGTCGCCCAGGTCAACCTGGGCTGGATGTACGCCAACGGCCGAGGCGTCGAACACGATGGTGGGGAGGCGGTCCGCTGGTACCGCAAGGCCGCTGGCCAGGGCTCCGCGGTCGCCCAGTACAACCTCGGCCTGTCGCACGGCAGCGGCCTGGGCGTCGAGCAGGATGATGAGGAAGCGATTCGCTGGTGCCGCAAGGCGGCCGACCAGAACCATGTGATCGCCCAGTTCGACCTCGCCCTCGCGTACTCCCTCGGCCGGGGCGTCGAACGGGACGATGCGGAAGCGGTTCGCTGGTACCGCAAGGCCGCCGACCAGGGTCACGCAGACGCGCGGTGCCACTTGGGCTGGCGGTACGTCGAGGGACTCGGGGTCGACCGGAACCCGACGGAAGCCGTCCGCTGGTTCCGGTTGGCCGCCGACCAGAACCACACGATCGCCCAACGCA
Source organism: uncultured Gaiellales bacterium (assembly GCA_964461665.1). Taxonomy (GTDB): domain Bacteria; phylum Actinomycetota; class Thermoleophilia; order Gaiellales; family Gaiellaceae; genus Gaiella. Next base: position 19,730 of record CAYXAS010000038.1, on the reverse strand, counting down.
ACCTCGGTGTCGCATACTCCCTCGGCCGGGGTGTCGAACAGGACGATCAAGAAGCGATTCTCTGGTATCGCAAGGCCGCCGACCAGAACGACGCGACCGCGCAGTCCAACCTCGGCTGGATGTACACCAACGGCCGAGGTGTCGAACGGGACGATGCGGAGGCGGTTCGCTGGTACCGCAAGGCCGCCGACCAGGGTCACGCAGACGCGCAGTGCCACTTGGGCTGGCGGTACGGCGAGGGACTCGGGGTCGAGCGGAACCCGGCGGAAGCCGTCCGTTGGTTGCATCTGGCTGCTGACCAGAACCATGCTGGCGCGCAGTGCTACTTGGGCGTCGCGTATGACACCGGGTGGGGGGTCGAGCAGAACCATCGGGAAGCTGCCGCATGGTTTCGCTTGGCTGCGGATCGGGGAGACTTGGACGCGCAGACCGAGTTGGGCCGAATGTATGGCGACGGCGAAGGCGTTGAGCAGGATGAACAGGAAGGCCTCCGCTGGGTCAGCAGAGCGGCGGCTCAGGGTCATCCGCGTGCCCAACTTGTCCTGGGCAAGATCCACGCTGAGGGTCGGGGCGTTGAACGAGACGATCAGGAAGCCGCGGGTTGGTACCAGAAGGCTGCGGACCAGGGACACGCGGACGCGCAGTTCGAACTCGCACTGATGTACGCCGACGGCCGAGGGGTCGAGCAGAATGTGGAGAACGCCGTCCGCTGGTTTCACAGTGCCGCAGATCAGGGCAGACCAGACGCGCGATACCGGCTCCACCAGTTGATCACCGAGGCCGCTAGCCAGGGAGACCCGGACGCACAGTTCGCGCTCGGCGTCATTCACGCGGACACCGAAGGGGCCTGGAGCGATCAGAGGCAGGCTGCTCGTTGGTACCGCATGGCCGCCGACCAGGATCACCCGCGCGCGCAGTTCGCCCTGGGGATGATGTACGCCGAGGGTCGGGGCGTTGAGCAAGATGATGGGGAAGCCGCGAGTTGGTATCTGCAGGCCGCCGACCAGGGACACAAGGACGCGCAGTTTGAGCTCGGCTCTGCGTACGCCGACGGATTGGGGGTCGAGCAGAACGACCGGGAGGCCGACCATTGGTACCGCCTCGCCGCTGATCAAGGCCATGGGGGCGCGCAGGCTCAGCTTGAGCGGCTAAGGCGCGAGTGGTGACAGCCGAACCGAGCCGATCTGCGCTGGAGCCGCGAGGGGCCGCCGACTGAGGGACGGCTCCGACGAGGCTGGGTTGCATGGGTGAACTTGGCGTGAGTCGTGGAACGGAACGTCTATGCAGTTGCTCCGAGCCGACTCGAGCCTCGGTCGCTTCGTGTGCGGCAACGTCGCCAGTTCAGCTCCTGCCGTAACAGGCAGCACTCGTTCAGGGCTGGCCCTTCGCGCCGTTTCTCGACTCCGCGCGCCCGACCGCGCGTGCGCGTGTAACGGGGTCCTAGTTGGTAAACAGGGATCGCGAAAACCGACCGTTCGCGACCCTAGAACATGCCTGTTTGCAGGCCTTTTGTCCGGTGCAGCCGGTATAATGCGCTCTATGGAGCCAGGCAACTCGGTCATAGAGATCCCGCAGCGCAAGCCTGCGTCGTCCCCGCAACTGTGGCGGTTAAACACGCTCGGGCTGCTCCCCGCGGTGCTTGATCCTGACGGACATGCCTACGCCGACCGGGCGCACTGCCTGCTCGCGGCGGCTGCGGACGATGGCCGGTGGCAGGGCGCGCCTACCTTGCGCGAGCCTGACCCGGTCGCCTGACCCAGGCTGACGCAGGCCCCCCAACAACTTGTAGGGCAGGGGTAGCGTTCTGTCGGCACAGGTCGAATGACCGAAGACAGCGGGTCGGGTGATGGCGATCTAGTGTGTGACGATGGGCACCGAGATCGGCCGGGTGGAATGGCTTGACATCCGCGACGTTTGGCGGTACGAGGCTGTCGACTTCACGCCGTGGTTGCTCGCGAACGTGGACGTTCTCCGGGACGCGCTCGGGGGTCTGGACCTCGTCCTCGAAGCGGCGGAGCACACGGTGGGGCGCTTCTCGCTCGACCTGATTGGGTGGGATCGAACGAACGACGCTCGCCTGATCGTCGAGAACCAGATTGAGCCGAGCGACCACCGGCACCTCGGGCAGCTTCTCACCTACGCCGCAGGTGTCGGGGCGGGCACGATCGTGTGGGTCGCGAAGACGTTCTCCGAGGAGCATCTCGCTGCCCTCGCATGGCTGAACGAACGAACCGGCGAGGATCTCCGGTTCTTCGCGGTCGAGATCCGTGCGGTGCGGATCGGGGATTCACCCCCAGCTCCGATGCTGGCGGCGGTCGCGCACCCGAACGAGTGGCAGAAGACCGTGCGGCGCGCCACAGCAGCGATCAAGGGCACCGATCACACGGGGTATGTGGCGTTCTGGGCTCCGCTGCGGGAGCGGCTACTCGCTGAGAGTCCCGAGTTGCTCACCGGCCGGGCAGTTCCTAAGTCGATCTGGCTCTCTACGAGCTCCCCGGTCGGTCGAACCCCGCTTGCATGCGAGATCGGGGCTGGAGCGTTGAGAGTCGTGCTCGAGATCGATCTCAACGAGCGCGAGCGAAACCTGTCGGTCCTCGAGCAGTTCCGCCAACACCGCGGACCACTCGAGGCAGAGGCCGGAGCGGTTGACTTCGACGAAGGGAAGGTTCGCTGCAAGATCGTCCGTGCAATCCCTTGGGAGGGGAGGCTCCTCACCCAGCCCGAAAGACACGACGAGGCGCGTACTTGGTTCTACGAGACCATGCAGAGCTTCCGGCGCGGTCTCGAGGCGGTCGCACCATTGATCGATGCCTGACTGCCGAGCAAGCGATGGCACCCGGGCTGTTGACGATGGCCGCCCGCGGGGCGCGCCGGAGCCGAACCTGCTGGGGCGAGGTGTAGGAGCGAACTGACGCTGGCGACAGGGACTCGAGTTCCTAGTGGCACCGGCTGCTGAGACTTCCCCGTGGTTTCTAGCGCCGCTTCTAACAGCACCACCGGGTCGCGGCGAGCATGGGTCGTCCAGCGACAGACCCTGCTCCGTCGTTGACCGCAGTTACCGCCGCGGGTAGCGTTGCGGTCGTTCGGCGCAACGGAGGTAGACGAGAAGGTGAAGCGCACTGGCGTTCTGGTGGTCGGGGCCGTGTTCGCAGCGGCACTCGCCGGGGTTGTGGCGCACGCCGCCGGCGAGACGGGCGTGGTCGCATCCGTGTACGACGGTGACACGGTGACGCTCACGGACGGCCGCAAGATCCGTCTCATCCAGATCGACACCCCCGAGTTGAAGCCGGCTGAGTGTTACGGCGTCGAGGCGCGCGCAGCGGTCATCGCGCTTGTGCCGATCGGGTCCACGGTGACACTCGAGTCCGACCCACAGCTCGACCAGGTTGATCGCTATGGGCGTCTCCTGCGCTACGTGAAGCGCAACGGTGTGAACGTGAACCTTGAGCTTGTGCGTCGCGGCGCCGCGACGCCGTACTTCTACGGCGGTGACCGCGGCAAGTACGCGGACAAGTTCGTGGCAGCCGTGTCGACAGCACAGTCCGCGCACCGCGGCTTGTGGAAGGCGTGCCCCGGTACGACGTGGAAACCGACGGGGCCGGTGCAGTCGGGCACCCCGGGCGGCGCAACGGCTGCTGCTGGCACGTCTTCCTCGGCGGGTGGCGCGACGACAGCGCCTGCCGCCGGCTCATCGGCTGCGAAGCCGTCCGTGTCAGGGAAGTGCGACCCGAACTACGCAGGCTGCGTCCCCATGTATCCCCCGGATCTCGACTGCGCGGACATCAAGCGACTAGGGCTCGCGCCTGTGAGGGTGCTCGTTCCTGGCGTTGACCCGCACAAGCTTGACGGCGACCGGGACGGCACCGGTTGCGGATCCACAGCGGCCGGCGGTGCGTCCACGGCAGCCCCCGCACCGGCGGCTGCCCCAGCCACGGTAGGCGCTTCTGTGGTTACCGCACCCACGACCACGTCGCCTGCAGCTGCGAGCGTGTCGGCTTCAACGGCAGCGCCGCCTGCAGCCTCCGCGGCGCCAGCGCCAGCTCCAGCTCCAGCGGCGGCTGCGGCCACACCGGCACCCGCGCCCGCTCCAGCGTCGAAGTGCGATCCCGCGTACGCAGGGTGCGTTCCGCTGTACCCACCCGATCTCGATTGTGCGGACATCCGCGCACTTGGGCTCGCCCCGGTCAAGGTGCTTGTGATCGGTGTTGATCCGCACAGACTCGATGGCAACAAGGATGGGACCGGCTGCTAACCAAGCGGGGAGGCGCCCCATGGGGCTACTGCGATCGAAGACCGACGAGGAGAAGGCGCAGGCACAGCTGCTGAAACAGGAGCAGGCTGAGCAGGCGGAGGCGCGTCGAGCTGCAGACGAGCGTGAGAAGGCGCGGGAGGCGTTCCTTCGGAGCCCGGCGGGTCAGGCTCGGACGGCCTACGAGCGAAGCGATCAGGTGTTCCAGTATTCGCACGACGTAATGAGCCAGGAGGCGTTCACGATTCCGATGGTCGGTGCGTACAAGTCCCAGAAGACGAAGGATCCGAGCGCCATCCTCAACTCAGTCTGCAACGAGGGGTGGGAACTCGTCGCCGGCTCCTTCGTGTTCGTCCAACGGGGCCAGGAGAGTCGCGACAAGTTCATGGCCTCAGGCCAACAGGTCTCCATTGACGGGACAACGGTGGGCTACTACCTGTTCAAGCGCTGCGATGCGAACAAGCGCGAGACGAACGCACCGTGGGAAGGCGCCCCGTGAACCTCAACCGTAGGGCGGCTCGCTTGGTGACCGGATCTTCAGCGCCTCTCCGGCGGCGCGGGGTTGTCGCCCTCGTCTCCGGGGTGGTACTAGCGATGACGCCGGTGGCGGTGGCGGCCGAGACTGCGTCCAGCCGTTGCGTTCCGGTCGCGCCCGCGGTGGTTCGTGCGATCTCGCAGGGGTTGACCATCTCCGGCGGAGGCGGTATCCGCGGTGCGAAGGCGGTCAAGTCGCGGGACTTCAGCAACGTGTACTTCGTGTCGGCACGACTCATCGGGCCGGGACTCGATGGATCAGACACAGCCACCTGGGCCACGAACCGGATAAAATCGATCGGTCTCATCTTCTCAGTCGACGGGTTCGCCAAGGAGTTCTCTGATTGGGGCGACGGCGGCCAGACCGACGCGCACCTCAGCATGAACAACGACGGCGCCGCGGAGTCCCGCCGGTGCGCACGTCGCTAGAGGGCATGGGCGTCACGCCACAGCGGCCGTGGTGAGACGTCTGTCTCACGGCTGGCCCCACGCATCGGGACCGAACGGGCTGGCGCGTGCCGAGAGGTATGCCACATGGTTCGAGGCTCCGATGGTGGCGGTTGCGCTGTTCGTCGTGCCCGTCATGCTGCTCGAGCAGTCGAGCCTCTCCGAGCCGTGGCCGACGATCGCGGTCTGGGCGAATATTGCGATCTGGATTGCGTTCGCGCTCGAGCTCGGAGTGATGCTCGCTGTGGTGCCCGATCGACGCGCGTGGCTTCGGGCACATCCGCTCGACGTCGCGATCGTGGTGCTGACAGTCCCGTTCCTCCCGGCCTCGCTGCAGGCCCTGCGTCTCTTGCGGCTGCTCCGGCTGCTGCGCCTTCTCCGAGTCGTCCGCGTCGCGCGCCGGTTGTTCTCGCTCACCGGGATCCGCTACGCAGGCTTCCTCGCGATCGTGACCGTCCTCGGAGGCGGTTACCTGTACTCAGCGGTCGAGGGCGCGCAGGATCCCCCGCCGAGCACATGGGACGGGGTGTGGTGGGCCGTCTCGACGATGACGACAGTCGGATACGGCGACGAAGTTCCCGCCACGACGCTCGGCAGGCTCTGCGCGATCGTCGTGATGCTCGTGGGGCTAGGGCTCGTCGCGATCCTGACCGGGGCGGTCGCGGAACGGTTCCTGCAGAACGAGACCGAGCGCGACATCGCGGTGGAGCAACAAGTGCTCGCACGAGACCGAGAGGTGCTCCGAGAGTTCGCCCAGATCGCTGCCCGTCTCGAGCGGCTCGAGAACCGCATCCCGGGAACATCGCCCAGTTCGGCAGGCGATCCGGAGTAGACCCTAGTCGGGGGAACCTCCGCGGTAATACATCTTGAGCGCGATCCCATCGCAACCAGCGAACTCCTCAAGCAAGCGCGACCAGAACTACGCGGGCCGCATGTCGCTTGACCCGCCGGACCTCTACTTCACAGACATCAAGCGGCTCGGGTTCGCGCCCGTCAGGGTGATCGGGGCAGATTCGCACGAGATCGACCGCGATGGCGACGGGGGAGCGTACGAAGTAGTGAACAATGACCGCTTGCCAAGAGCCCCGAGGGGCTCAGCCATCGCTCTGGGCGTCTCGGTTGACGGGGATCGCATTTGCGGCATCGGCAGGGCGCCATGATCGGGGTCGGCAAAGTTCCCGCCTGGATCGCAGTGGCAGCGGTGACGCTCCCACTAGCGATACCGCTCCGCGCTCTGGGAGGCGAGGAACGGAGCCAGCAGTCGCGTGTCGTGTGGCACGAGCCGATCGACGTCTCGCGCCCCGGACAGGACGCGACCGCACCGGTGGCCACCTACGGCACGGAGTTGGGCGGCTGGATTGACTCTGCTGGGACAGCGTTCTGGACACGTTCCAACGGCTCGAACTGGGTCGCACAGGCGAGAACCATCGATGGGCGCGACGCCGTGGTGGATTTGTCCCCCGGCTGGTATGACGTCCGTGATCTACACGCCGCCGGCAACACCGCGGTCTGGCTTGCCTCAAGCGGCCCGGATCGCGCAGTACAGGCAGCAGTCTTATCGCGGGACATGGAAACCGACGAACTCGCCGTCGACCTCACCACGGTTTCGGCCTTCGGCAAGAGACTGCGAGCCCCTCGGGTCGCAGCACGAACGTATCTCCTTGACGAACCCGCGGTAGTGTGGTGCGAGCACGACGGTTCGAACTGGATTCTTCGATTCAGTGGGCGCAGCCGCGAGCACTACAACAGGCTTATTGATTGGGCAGTCGACGAGGACTCGTGGAGTCAGCCAATCAATGTCTCGCAACGTGGCAGGGACGCGAGCGAACCCGAACTCGCAGTCGGCTGGGACGGAACTACTGTGGCTGTCTGGGTCGAGTCCGACGGTACAGACCGCCTCGTCCGGGCCAGGGTGTTCTTGAGTCGTCGGGTGCTGCGGTCCGGGCCGGACGCCGAACCGATTGGGTGGAGCCCGGGTTGGGGGCCGATCGTAGATCTGTCCGCGGCCGAGCACGACGCGTCTGCTCCACACGTGGCTGTGGCGGAGCATGGACATGTGGCGGTCGTGTGGGTGAGTTCCGACGGGAAGCACAGGACGATCCAGGCGAGGCGGCTGTCCGTGACGGACGACGGGCGCTCGAAGACGCGAGGGGATACGTGGGGACCCGTGATCAACCTCTCGGAACCCGGTGAGGACGCAACCACCCCGCAGGTCGCGATCAACCGGGAAGGCGCGGCCGTTGCAGTGTGGTCCCGGTTCAGCGGCACGTATTGGGTAGCCGAAACTCGATCGCTCGACCCAGGCAGCCCCGTCTTCAAGCTCTCGACACACATCGGACATGCGAGGACGCCGCACATCGCGAATCGCTCCCATACGGCGGTGGTTGCCTGGGCGCAACACGACGGCGCAAACTGGGTCATCAAGACGCGGACGGCCTCGACCGCTCCCGCTGTCTCATGGGGGCCGATTACCACCGTCTCAACGCCCGGCCGCGACGCCCGCGCTCCACGCGTACTGGACAGCGGTTCAGACGGAACCGTCGTGTGGCTGCAGAACAACGGCAGGAACGATGTCGTGCAGGCGAGTCGGTACGAGGTACAGCCGCTGCCATCGCCACCGTCATCTGACCGCTGGAAGTACTTCAACTGGGGGGCCTGGCTCGTACTCGGCTACCTCTTCCTCGGCGGGCCCGTTCTCATCTTGCTCGGCTTGCTCTGGAAGGCGTGGGAGGCCACACCGTTCGGTCGGCGCGCCAACCGCGACACGCACGCAAGCGAAGATCTAGCCAACGGCAAGAGTGAGGACTAGCTGTCCTGCCCACGGACGTTGTGAACGCGGTGAAGGTTGGTGCGATCCGACGCACGCCACATCGTTGCCGGCGACCTGCAGCGCCTGCCCCCTCCCGGGGGGGCGCGGGAACTACGGTCCTGGACGCCGCCCGCACGATTCGTCTCCGCGAGAGATATGTGCTGATCGCCACAATGTCCGGTGCGCGAGATAGAGTGGGTCGAACATAGGTTCTCCTCGAGCGGGGATGTGCCCCCGAGAACCGCTGAGCGCTGCCATCCGCTGCCGCCCAGGTACTCCCTGGGCGGTTCGCGTGCGTGGGACCGTGAGTCCGCGTGGATCACGTGCGGAGCCTCCGTTTCGGTCGAGACGAGCGGCAGGCACCGCGTATAGAGCACACGGCAGAAACCTCCCTCGTCCGCGAGAGGTGAGTGTCCGATACCAAGTGTAGGTTGACACGTGATGGCAAGACGCGCAACAGTGGAGTCTCCGTCCCTCGGCGTCCGCCTGCGGGCGCGTTCGCGGGGGCAGCTCGTCTCGGCGTCGCTCCGTCCAACCCCGCCACCAACGTGACGGTCGTGAGAACGCCTGCTTCTCTAGCGCTCCCAGACCTGTGGGCCGACGTGGTCACAGCTTGGGTGGTCGAGCAATGCCGCGCTGGGCGCTCAGTCGCCACACAGGACGGCCACGTGATTGCTGTGTCGGACTCGGACCCGACGGACGTGCGATTCATGCACGACGAGTACGAGTCGTTCGCGGAAGAGATGCGGCGGCGCGGAGTTTCGGAATCGGATCTGAGAGACTTCAGGCGCAAACTTCACGGCGCACGCCGCACCGACCTGAGGGCCACACACCGCGTCCGGACCAACACATGGGCGGTATCGCCTCGCCCGGGAACACGCGTTACGCAACGCCGCCCGTCGCGAACAAGACACCTCGGGGGACAGCGTCGCACGTCTCGTCGTGCTCGCGCCCGCTCGCCCGGTCGAAGTACCGACGACCCCTCACCATCTGAACCACCCTTAGACGCTCGCGCACCGGCGCGGGCGGTCGAAGAGTGCCCCCGTAGCGCGCTCAGACGCGTTCCGCGGGGCATGCGTTCTTACCGGCGTGCACGGAGCGCCCCTAACGCGAGGGGCGTCCGTGACGCTCTGCGCCTCTCGCCCGAGAGCGAGAGGTAGCAGGATGAACGAGACAGCAACCGATCGGCGGGACCTCCGCCGTATCCAGGCGTCATGCACCGCGGAGCTCCAAGGGCGCGAGCTGTTCCGTCGCGACGACATCGTGGCGCTGACCAGCCGAAGCGTTGTCGATGTCTCCGCGGTGGCACTGTGAACCTCTGCCGCAGTTGCGGGCTCGACTTCGCGAGCGCCTTCGGGTTCGACAAGCACCGCGTCGGCACCCACGCATTCACGCACGCCGAAGGGCTGCACTTCAACCCTCCGAGCGACGACGGGCGCCGATGCCTCGCGCGGACGGAGTTGAAGCAGGCCGGCTGGAACACCAACCCGTGGAGCCGCTGGGTGCCCCCTCGCAACACCCCCAGCAAGGGTGCATATGCGGATTCTCAGCCCCTCAGAGAGCGTGGGGGTACATCGGAGCGAGGGCAACGCAGATGACCCCCAAATCGCGGTGGAAGCAGTCGGTGTGGGGCGCCGGATGTGACGACATCCCGATGAGCGAGCGCGAGTTCCAAGACTTCGTTCTTGAAGCGGGGTTGCACGGCGACCCCGCGCCGCCCGCTTGCCCGAACTGCGGTGCACGAGCCCGCAGCACAACACGCACCACCATCGACGACGCATCCGTTCCCACCCCGTTCGGCTGGCCCCGAGTCAGCCGCTGGTGGAAGTGGCGCCACACCGACGACTGCCCAGCCGGAGGTTGACGTGAACGAGACCCGCCCGCAGTTCGACGACTCGGACGCGATCCGGGCCAGCGCGCACGCCGTGGAAAGCAACTGCGCCCACCAATTCGCGACCGCGATGACCCGAGGACTCCCGGCGCGCTGCTGTCGGCTGTGCGGAGCAGCGCCGCAACTCGAGCCCGACAAGCAGTGTCGCTGGGTCGTCCACATCTACTGGCTGCACGAAACCTGGTGCTACGGAGGCAAGGGATGAGCACGGATCCGCTTGACGTTGTGCTTGCAAGGCTCGAGCGCACGAAGAAGTCGGGGGCCGGCTTTAGTGCCCGCTGTCCGGCGCACGACGACACGACCCCTTCGCTCTCGATCAGGCACGGTGCGAACGGCGGCGTCGTCCTCAAGTGCCACACGGGATGCTCAACCGAAGCCGTGGTGTCCGCAATCGGGCTCACGTTGAGCGACCTGTTCGCCGATACCGAGCCACGCCAGCCGTCGTATCGCAAGCCCTCATCGACAACCGGCGTGATCGTGCCGCCCCCCGGAATCGCGATACCCCGCGAGTCCCAGAGAGAGGTCGCCTCGTACCAGTACCGGGATGAACACGGGGAACTCCTGTACGAGGCGGTGCGGTACGACCCAAAGGCGTTTCGTTACCGACGGCCCGACGGCAACGGAGGGTGCATCTGGGACATCCAAGGGGTACAGCGCGTGCTCTACCGGCTTCCGGAAGTGCTGGCAGCCGTCCGTGACGGCCAACAGGTGTGGCTCGTTGAAGGGGAGAAGGACGCGGACGCGCTCGCCGCCCTCGGCCTGCCCGCGACCACGCACGCAACCGGCGCAAAGGGCTGGAGGGGCGAGTACGCGGAACCGTTGGCTGGGGCGTCGATCGTGGTGGTGCCGGACGCCGACGACGTGGGACGATCATGGGCTGCCACGGCGGCGGCGGCGTTGTTGGCGGTCGGGTGCGCCGTCTCCGTCCTCGCTCTGTACCCAGAGCGGGACGATGGCTCCGACATCAGCGACTTCCTTTCGGTGGCGAAAACGCCGGAGATGTGCACACAGGCTCGGGAGTTCCTCGAACGACTTGTTCCGGACGCTTCAGAACTCATTCCGCCGTATACACCCCCACGTGGTGGAATGAATACGAATGCGGCTCCGCCCCTCCGCGGGCCGGGGGACGCGATTCATTCCACCACGTCACGGCCTATAGGGCGAAACGAATCAATTCGCCGCTTCCGAACACTGCGTGAACGACAGGAACGCGGACGCGTGGAAACCGAATGGATCTGTCGTGGGCTTCTCGCTCGCGGTGCGGTCACGCTCCTCGCGGGGATGCCGAAGGCCGGGAAGTCCACATTCTGGTTCGGACTTCTCGCAGCGCTACAGAATGGCGAGCCGTTCCTCGGGTTCCCCACAAGACAGATCCGGGGCGCCGTCATGCTGACAGAGGAGAACGAGTCGAGCCTCTGGCCAAAGGCTGACCGATTCGGCATCGACCCAGACTTCCTCAGTCTGCTCACGCGCAACGACGACATTCGCGACCCGTGGGAGCAAGTCGTGGAGCGGGCCGCTGACGAGTGCCGCGAGCGAGAGGCGGAGCTGCTGATCGTGGACACGACACGCTGGTGGATGCGCTTTCAGGCTGACGAGGAGAACAAGCCCGGACCGTGGATGGACGCGATGCACGCTCTCACCGCCGCGATCGATCCCCATGTCACGACGGGCCTCACGGCTCATCTCCGCAAGACCCCGGGGGAGCACGGCACCGCGGTCGCAGGTAGCAACGCCCTCACCGGAGCGGTCGACATCATTCTCGAACTCGACCACCGCAGCGGCGAGACACGGCGACTGCGCGGCACAAGCCGCTTCGAGGAGACGCCCGAAGACCTTGTGATCTCCCTCGGCGATGAGGGGTACGCCTCCCTCGGAACGACGGAGGAGGCGGGGGTTCTGGATGGATGCGCGGCGGTATCGGCCGCGCTCTCGGACGAACCAACGACCGTCAAGCAGATCGCCGAAGCGACCGGCTTCAGCGAGCAGAAGGTTGGTCGCCTACTCACCAAGATCCCCGGTGTTCACAAGACCGGCAAGGGTGTGAGGAACCACGCCTGCGAGTACACGCTAGGTGCTGCGCCGAACACATCCTTCCTCGATGCCGGGGAGCGCGAAGGGCTCACGGACGATCTGGAGGGGCATCCGGCCGACCAAGAAACCGCACCGCGGCAGGGCGAGCGCGCCGATCCCGACCCCGGGCGATCCGCAACGCTGCTCGGCGAGCGCGCGACTCACCGCGGCGCGTATGACGAAGACGGGTGGGCGGCATGAGACGCCGCGGCTGTCCTCTGATTCGCGCTGGCGGGCGTCGGGGCGTGCGCTAGCGGATGGCGGCTCGCGGCCACCGGACGCTGGAAGTGCGACTGCACGAGAGTGGCAGCAACGTCGCTCCGCTCGAGTTCCAGCTCTCGTGCTCGGAGGGGATGCTGGATGCCCTGAAGAGTCTGCTGGTCGACGCGGTGCGCGGCACGCCCACGACCAAACGGTGGCTGCCGATCGACGAAGCCGCTGACTACCTATCGATCACGCCCGGTGCGGTCCGGAAGCGGATCGAGAGAGGGTCGATCCCTTCGACCCGATCAGGCGGACGGCGCTACGTCGACCGCGAGAAACTCGATCGCACGCTCGCCGGTCGCCACGCCTGACTTGCCAACCAGGATCGAGGGGCCTACAATGATGGACGACACTGACAATTGGCCCCGCGACGCTGAAACGTCCGGGGCCGTGGCAACAGGAGGTAAGTCCTGATGCACCCACGATCCTCGCACGGACGTGTACGTGTCCGCATTGGGGACAACCTGTACAAGCGGTTCACCGACGGCGGTGAGCCGCGCTACGAGGTGAAGTTCCGCGACACGGACGGCTCGTTGCGTTCGGTGACTCTGAAGGGCGCGAGCACGGATGCCGGGGCCAGGAAGGCGGCTCGGGAGGTTCTGCGCGCTCGGGACTCGGGGACGAGGCAGGTTGGCAAGCCGGTCACCGTTGATGAGACGTTCGCCGCGTGGCGTGCCGATCTCGATGCCAAGGTCGGGGCGGGGCAACGGTCAGCGCGCGGGGTCGAGGTCTACGTCGGGCGGTACATGCGACACATACGTCCTGCGTTCGGCCCGATACGTCTCGACAAGGTGACGAAGGCTGACCTTCTCGATCTCGTCGCCACCCTCCGGAGGAAGCGTCTGTCCGAGGCGACGTGCCTTGGAGTCCTCGGGACGGTCCGGTCGCTCTACTCGTTCGCGCAGCGGCGCGACCTTGTATCGCGCAACCCCGTCGCGGACATCCACCCGGACGATCGGCCACGGCCGACGAAGACCGCGCGCCCGATCCTCGACGAAGCGCAGGTTGACGTGCTCGTCGCGCACTCGCCGGAGCTCTATCGCGCCGCGGTCGCCACGCTTGCATGGACGGGGATGCGTGTCAGCGAGGTCGTGGCGCTCCAGTGGCAGCACGTCGACTTCGTGGAGCGCGAGATCCGGGTAGAGGGGCAACTCACGCGGGACGGAAAGGCGGTGGTGCCGCCCAAGACCGACAACTCGATCAGGAGCGTCCCGTTGCTGCCCGCGCTCGAGCGGGCGCTCACCGAGCATCTCCGGCTCGAGGTTGCGGCGGGTCGCGGTCAGGAGGCCGACTGGGTCTTCTCAACGGCGGTCAGCACACCGCAGTCGCAACGCAACGTCGCCGACCGCGGCGTTCGCATCGCAGCCAGACGGGCCGGGCTCCCGATCGTCGGGCCGCACGACCTGCGGCGGTCGTTCTGCTCGATCAGCGCCCGCCGCAACGTCGATCCGGTGATCGCCGCACGGATCACGGGCCACACGACAGCGACGTGGATGAACGTCTATGCGCGCGACTTCGGGCGGGCGCATCGCGAGGAAGCGAAGGCGAAATTGGTCGCCGCAGGGTTCGGGTGTTGACATTCCCGTTGACATTGCGGGCGTCCCGCGGGCGCACCACACGGCGCAATTCGCGAAACGGCTTGCTTGCAGGGGTTCCGGAACGGGAGCGACGGGACTCGAACCCGCGACCTCCGGCGTGACAGGCCGGCGTTCTAACCAACTGAACTACGCCCCCGGGAGGCGTGCAGCATAGCGGGAGCCAGCCGCCCCTCTGCCACTGGGTGGCACCCGCGAAGACCGCCCCGGTGGCGATACTCAGGGGCATGAAGTGGATCGACTGGGTGGCGCTCGGGATCGTCGCGCTCGCCGCGCTCTCGGGGCTGCGGCGGGGACTCGTGGCGGGGATCGTCTCGTTCGTCGGGATCGCGCTCGGCGCGTTCGCGGGTGCGCGGGTCGCACCGGACATCGTCGGCGACGCGGCCCGCTGGATTCCGATGGTGACGCTCGGTGGCGCTCTCGTCGGCGCATTCATCGGCTCGTCGGTCGGGGGGATGGTTGGTGGGTGGGCACGCCGGGCACTCTGGGTGGTCCCGCCGCTCCGCGTGCTCGACGCGGTGGCTGGTGCCGCGCTCGGCGCTGCGACTGGGGCAGCCGTCGTCTGGGTCGCGGCCACCGCTGCGCTGTCGCTCCCGATTTCCGGTGATGTACGCCGGATCGCCCGCGACTCCGAGGTCGTAACGGTGATCACCGGTGCGATCCCCACCGAACGGGTGATGGACGCGCTCGGCAGGATCGACCCGTACCTCACGATCGTCGGCCCGGCCGCCGATGTCGCCGAACCGCGCCCCGCCAGCCGCCGCGACCCGGATGTCACACGCGCCGCTGAGAGCGTCGTCCGGATCCGCGGGATCGCCTGTGGACTCGGCGTCCAGGGGTCAGGCTGGATTGCCGCACCCGGTCTCGTCGTCACGAACGCCCACGTCGTCGCCGGGGTCGATCGCCCACTCGTCGATCGCGGTGGCGAGAAGGGGAAGCGTGGGCGCGTCATCGCGTTCGATGCTGCGAACGACATCGCGGTGATCCGCGTCGCCGGTCTTGGCGGGGTCGCGCTTCCGCTCGCTGATGCGGCGCCCGCGGCTGAGGCTGCCGTGATCGGCTACCCCGGGAACGGCAGGCTCAGGGTGCGGGCGGCCCGGATTGGCCCCACCGCGGGCGTCACCTCGCGCGACGCGTACGGGAAGGTGGTGCTCCGTCGGGACGTGGTGGCATTCAGAGGCGAGATCGAGGGTGGATCCTCCGGCGGGCCGGTGGTGGACCTGGACGGGCGCGTCGTCGCGACGGTGTTCGCGCGTCGGCGGATCTCCGGCGACGGATACGGCGTTCCGTCGTCCGCCGTGCGCGACGCCCTCGCCGCGATCGGGCAGCCGATCGCCACCGCCTGCATCGACTGAGCGGCGGCTACGGCACGAGCAGTTCGAGCGCCGCAGCGGGCTGCTTGAACGGCGGGATCACGTAGATCCCGGCGACGCGGCTGCGGGACTCGTCCACCAGCGCCCGCGCGAGCTCCAGACCGACCGCGGGAGCGTCCGGCCCCGCATCGCGCAGAGCGCCGAGCACCGCGGCCGGCACCGTGATTCCAGGCACCTCGTTGTGCAGCCTGAGCGCCATCGCAAGACTGCGGAGCGGCCAAACCCCAAGCAGCACGGGGATCGGCCATCCCCCGAGCTGTTCGGCGAAACGGTCGAGCGAGTCGAGTTCGAACAACGCCTGTGTCATCGCGAACCGGGCACCAGCTTCGAGCTTGGCGCGGAACCGTTCCAGCTCAAGGTCGAGATCGTCGGCGGTCGGGTTCACCGCCACGCCACAGAAGAAGGAGGTCGGCGCGTCGAGAGCCTTCCCGAGAAAGTCCTCACCGCGGTTCAGTCGCGACACGAGGCGGACGATCCCGATCGAGTCGATCTCGTAGACCCCGCGCGAGCCGGGATAGTCGCCGACCTCGGGCGGATCGCCCGTCACCGCGAGGATGTTCCGAACACCATCGGCGTGCGCGCCGAGCAGGACCCCCTCGAGCCCCATCACGGTCATGTCGCGCGGGGTGACGTGCGGGATCGTTTCGATCCCCGTCTCACGCTGGATCGTCGCGGAGGCCATCAGCGCGTTCATCCGGGCGCGCGCCATCGGGTTGTCATTGACGTCCACGAACCCGACCGCCCCCGAGTCCCGAAGCGTGCGGGACACGTCGATCAGCCCCTCGAGCGTGCCGCCCTTCGGCGGGTCGAGTTCGACACTCACCACCCACTCGCCGCGCCGAAACGCCTCAGCCAGCCGCGTCTCCTGCTCGGGACGGCGCGAAGGAGCGGGAAGCATGATGAGGCCTCGCTCGAACGGCGCGGCCGGTGGTCTCGCCGCGTCGATCGCAGCGCGGATCGCCTCGACCTGCGCGGGTGTCGTGCCGCAGCAGCCGCCGACGATCCGCGCCCCGAGCGCGACCGCCTGCGCCGCGAACTCGCCGAAGTACTCGGGGGTCGAGAGCGGAAAGACGACTCTGCCGCCCGCGATCGAGGCCAGGCCGACGTTTGGCATCGCCGCGAGCGGGAGCCCCACCTTGCCCATCTCCGCGAGCGCGGCCAGCACGGTGCTTGGTCCCGCCCCATGGTTCGCGCCGATCGCGGCGACATCGAGCGCCGCGAGCCGTCGCGCCGCCTCCGCCGCACCGACTCCGGTCGCCGTCTGTGCCTCGTCGTCGAAGCTCAGCATCGCGACGACGGGCAGCGACGACGAGGCGCGCACCGCCGCGACCGCCTGTGCGAGCTCCTCGACATCGAAGAAGGTTTCGAGGATGAGCAGATCGACGCCGCGGCCTTCGAGGATCGCCGCGGTCTCCGCGTAGAGCGGGCCGTGGTCATCGGCGTCGAACGCCTCGAGCTCGCCAAGCGGGCCGATCGAGCCGGCGATCAGGACATCGCGCCCAGCCACCTCTCGCGCTTCTCGGGCGAGTCGCACGCCGGCAGACACGATCTGCTCGAACTCGGTCTCCAGCCGCAGCCTCGCGAGCTTTCTCCGATTCGCGGCGAAGGTGTTCGTCTCGATCAGTTCGGCGCCCGCGGTGATGTACGAGACATGAACCGCGATCACGCTCTCGGGAGAGCGGAGATTCGCCTCTTCGGGGCAGCGGAGTTCCGGAACCGCGTCGGCGAGGAGCGCGCTCATCCCGCCGTCGGCCACGATCGGCCGACCGGAGGTGAGGCGCTCCAACAGGCTCGGCACGGGATCAACCGTAGTCGCTCAAGTCGGGCATCCCGTCTGCCGATACCCGGGGAGGCTCCACGGGTCGGGACTGACGGCAATCATCGCGACGCGCGGAGAACGGGGGCGGCCCACGGGCCGCCCCTCCTTCGTCTGCGGCCGTGCTTCCCTGGCGATGTCACCTGCGGTGGACGGGAGGGCGGGGCATCAGCGGCCGCGTGAGCGGACGTGCTTCAGGGGTGTGCCCCGCCGAAGGCGGGGATCCCGCGACCCGGTCCGCTTCTGCGGGCCGGGTCTTGCGGGGAAGTCTTAGTCCGCGTGGATCGTGCGGCCTTCCATCCCGCCCGCAACGGTCACCAGCTGGCCAGTGATGTGGCCGGAGAGCGTGTCGGAGGCAAGGATCACCACCTGCGCAGCGATGTCCTCGGGGCTCGCGACTTTGCGGAGCGCCATGGTGCGCGAGACACGGCGTATCGCCTCGGGGTCGACCATTCCGCGGGTCATCGGGGTCTCGGTCCAGCCGGGCGCGACCGCGTTCACCCGCGCGGAGGGGGCGATCCGGATTGCCTCGTTCTTCAGCGAGAGCAGCAGGCCCTGCTGGATCGCGGACTTCGCAGCCGCGTAGTCGGCGTGCCCCGCCTCACCGAAACGACCGGCGGTGGAGCCGACGAGAATGAGCGACCCGTGCCCCTGGCGCCGGACCTCGCGCAGAAACCCGCGCGCCGTGAGGAATGTCGCGGTGAGGTTCGCGCGGATCGTCTCCTCCCAGCGCTCGAGCGACAGATCCCAGACGGGGGTGTCCTCACTCGGCCACACACCGGCGACGGCCGCACAGACATCGACACCGCCGAGGTGTTCTCGCGCCGCCGCGAAGAGCGCGTCAACGTCCGCTTCGACCGTCAGGTCGGCGCGCGCGTGGGGGGCACCGATCTCGTCAGCGACCGCTCGTGCCCGTTCTTCGCCACGGTGCCAGTGCACGAGCACGCGGGCGCCCTCGGCCGTGAACGCACGGGCGCACGCTGCACCGATCCCACCGGAGGCACCGGTCACCACGATCCGCTTCCCGGCGAGGCCCGTCTCCATGGGAGGGGAGCCTAGGCGATCGCCGCGGAGCGGGGTATCGGGCGCTCCCACGAGGCGGGATGCGCGATACTGGAGACGATCCCGGCTCAGGAAGGAAGTCATGTCCCAGCAGCCCGTCGTCGCCCTCGATCGTGCCCGCATCGCCGAACTGACGAAGCAGGAGCAGCAGCGCTTCGAGGCGTCCGCCTCAGCGTCGCACGCGCTCTTCGAGCGCGCTCGCTCGTCGCTCGTCGGCGGTGTCGCGTCCTCCTACCAGCTCCTCGACCCGTGGCCGATCTACTTCGAGCGCGGCTCGGGCGCGCACGTCTGGGATGTCGATGGCAACCGGCGCGCGGACTTCCACAACGGGTTCGGCTCGATGGTGCAGGGGCACGCGCACCCGGCGATCACCCGCGCTGTGACGGAGCGGATCGCGCTCGGCACCCACTTTGCGGTTCCGACCGAGGACGCGATCGTGGTTGCGGAGGAGCTCGCGCGGCGCTGGGGTCTCGAGCAGTGGCGGTTCACGAACTCGGGCTCCGAGGCGACCATGGACGCGATCCGGATCGCGCGGGCCGTCACGGGACGCGACACGATCCTCAAGATCTTCGGCTCGTATCACGGGCACCACGACGGGGTGATGGTCGCGATCGGCGTCCCGTACGAGGGGATCGGCGACCGACACCACTATGCGTCCCTCCCCTACGGGGCGGGAGTCCCGAAGGTCGTCAGCGACATGACGGTGCCGGTGCCGTTCAACGACATCGAGGCGATGACCGCGCGGGTCGACGAACTCGAGTCGGAGGGGCGGCTCCCCGCCTGTCTGATCATGGAGGCGTCGCTCATGAACCTCGGGATCGTGCTTCCCGAACCGGGGTATCTCGAAGCGGTGCGCGAACTGACCCGCCGACGCGGCATCGTCCTGATCTTCGACGAGGTGAAGACGGGCCTCTGCATCGCGGCGGGTGGAGCGACCGAGCGGTTCGGCGTCACCCCCGACATGGTCACGCTCGCAAAGGCGCTCGGCGGCGGGCTGCCGAGCGGGGCGATCGGGGGCACCGCCGAGGTGATGGAGGTCGTCCGTTCGCAGAAGGTGGTGCAGGTCGGGACATACAACGGCAACCCGCTCGTAGCCGCCGCGGCGCGGGCGAGCCTGCTCGAGGTGCTCACGCCCGAGGCGTACGCGCATCTCGACCGCCTCAACGACAGGATCGTCGCGGGGTGTCAGGACATCGTCGATCGCTACGGGCTACCGGGATACGCGATCGGCGCCGGGTCGAAGGGGTGCGTCACGTTCGCGCCGGTGAAGATCACCGACTACGAGAGCTTCAAGGCCCACCAGGACGCCGATGTCTGCGAGCTCGCGTGGCTCTGGAACATCAACCGCGGGATCTTCATGACGCCCGGGCGTGAGGAGGAGTGGACGCTCTCGGTCACGCACACCGATGCGGAGATCGACCACTTCGTCGCCGTGTTCGAGGAGCTCGCCGAGGCGCTCACCGCGTAGCGGTCGCCTGGCGGCTGGGCGTCGGCCGCGGGATCCGGCGCGATCACGGTTCCGATCGGGCGCGCCGCGTCGAACGCGGTCACACTATTGGTGCACTCCCGTGACAGACACGGCACGGGGATCCGTGCGATTCTTCCTCTCCCCTGGGC
>CAYXAS010000037.1:21615-22756 GCA_964461665.1 uncultured Gaiellales bacterium | reverse complement strand
CCTAGGGTCGCGCCCATGCGACGATTGGTACTAGCAGGCGTCATCGCGACCCTCGCACTCGCGGCCCCGGCGAACGCGTTCGACACGGGCGCCCACGTCGACATCACCCGAGACGCGCTCCGCGCGGAGGGTGTCCCCGACAGCGTGATCGACGTCGCGCTGGTCTCCGGGTGGTTCAACGACCTCTACGACGAAGAGTTCGCCGGAAGCAACCCCGACCTTGCTGGGTTCTCTCCCTCGAGCGATCCGGCCGCGGCGGGGGCAACGGATGCGGCCAGCCGGAGCCACTTCACGAACCATGCGGGCACCGAGGCGATCGAGGCCGAATGGAGCCGCCTCACCCGACGTACGAAGGAGATCGTCGAGATGGGCCGGGGCACGCCGACTCGGCGATCCGCCCTCCCGGTGATCCTCGGGGCGAGCCTGCATGAGGTACAGGACTTCTATGCGCACTCGAACTGGGTGGAGCCCGCACCGCGCGGGCCTGGCTGGAACGCGCGGGGGTTCGGCCGCACGCCGACCTGGTTCGACATCGAGTCCGACACGCGGCGCGCTGCGACCCTCTACTCTGCCGACGCGGTCGGCCGCCGCGCGCACGGCGCGTGGGACACGAACAACAATCGCAGTCTCACAAACGGGATGAACAAGGACTGGTCGGGACGGCCGTCCTACGAGGAGGCGTACATCGCCGCCTACTTCGCGACGCGACAGTGGGTACAGATGGTGAGACAGTGGGCTGGCGAGACCTACTGGAGGGAGGCAATCCTCGACAGCACGTTCGTTCCCGACCCGCACGACCTGTCCGCGATGCACACCCTCTCCGCCTACGCGGGCCGCTGGCAGGGCCAGGGCGAGTCGCGTGGACGTTTGCACCCGGGGCCGGGCGGGAATTCCACAGCCCTCGCCTATGCCACCCGGCAGTATCTCTTCGAGACGCCGTCCGTGCGGCGCGCCAAGAGCGACCTCCGGCAGCGCTGGGAGAGAATCATGATCGAGCTCGCCGAGGAGCCCACGAGCGCCAACGACCTGACGGCGCCGTGCGTACGCAGTCTGCAGTCCTCGACCCGTTTCGTCCGACTCGAAGTGACCGCCCTCGATGTGGGACCGGACTTCGACCCAGAAGGCGACTACGACCCCCCCC
>CAYXAS010000037.1:0-21605 GCA_964461665.1 uncultured Gaiellales bacterium | reverse complement strand
CTTCTACGCGACCGTCGGGATAGCGGGCCAGCGGTTCACCTCCGCCATATCCACAACGACAACCGCTTCTCGTTCCCGCGCCCGAACGGGCCGTTCACGTTCCTCAAGGCCGTGCAGGAGACCGCTGAGTTCGAGGAACCGCTGACGCGCATCGAGATCACGGTCGGCACCGCTTCGACGCTCGGCGCGGGCACCAACAGCGACGTGTACCTGCGGATCAACGACACGCACCCACCATTCCTGCTCGACAAGCGGAACTGGGACGACTTCGAGTACGGCGACGTCGAGACCTACTCGATCGCGATCGACGACCTGATCAGGCAGAACGCCGTTGTGAGTGACATCCACTTCCTCCAACTCGAGAAAGAGTTCCATGCTGACGACTGGAAGTTGGCCAGCCTGACGGTCAGGGTCAACGGACGAGAGGTGTACCGGCGCACCGGAATCAACCGATGGCTCCGCAGCCCGAACGTGGTTGAGTCGGGCACCCTCCCTGCCACCATCTGGCGGGCCCCCGCATTCAGCCCGTTCGGCGCGCCTCTGCCTCTCGTGCCGGTGTGGATCGCGCTTCACGAGGAGGATGGAGGGTTTGGCGGGGGTGGTGACGCGACATGGGAGGACGTGGACATCAACCCGTACGGCTACCGAGACCTGGTCGCCTTCCCGTTCTTCCCGAGCGGCTCGGAGAGCACGGCGACACGAATTGCCGCAGGCGGCGACACGCACGGTGACGAGTACGGGGACTTCCCTACGCGCATCCTTGTCGAGTTCATGCCGCCTCCGCCACGGGAGGAGGATGATGCGAGGCTTCAGTACCGCATCTGGGCGGTCGCGCCGCAGCGAGCGACGACTGCCGCGTGCCCGCAGTCAACTGCCGCGTCGACGGCGACCGCCAAGCCCGGACCCGGGACGACGTCCAGCGGAACAGCGCAGGGGACGAAGGTCGCGGCCGTGCCGGCAACGGCCGCCGCACCCAAGACCACCACCCCGGCGGCGGGCACGAAAACGACGCCCGCGACCGCACCGGCCGCGAAGCCTGCGGCACCGTCCACCACCCCGAAACCAGCCGCGCCTGCGACCGCCCTCGAACCCGCCCCAGCGACCGTGATCGCGCCCGCGAACCTGCCCGATCTTGTGATCACCGACATGCGCCCCACCTCGATCACCGTCAAGAACCGGGGAACTGGGGCTGTCGGCTACTTCAACGTCCTGGTCGGGACGGTCACCCACCGGTTCAGACCGCTCGCCGCAGGCGAAACCGTCACGCGGGCGCTCGCCTGCAAGTCAGGGACGATCACCGCCCGCCTCGACCCGGCGAACCTCGTCGCCGAGAGCGACGAGGCGAACAACGCGATCGTCCGCAACATCGTCTGCTGAGCGGTAGCGGCTACCGCGCTGCGAAGACGAGCCGCGAACCCCCGATGATCCGCTCCTCGCCGCCGGCGAGTCGGACGAGCGCCTTGCCCTTCCCGTCGTAGTCGGGCGACCAGACGAGCACGACCGCCTCGTCCCCGCTCGCACCGACCCGACAGCGGCGGCCGTCCGCCTCGGCGTCGCCCGCCCACCAGCGCGCGAACGGATTCGACTCGCGCTCTCGTGCGATCGTCGTCTCCCCCGCGTGCCCCGGGAGCAAGCGCGTCTCGCCGGGAAGCGCGAGCAGCCGCTCGACCGAGGCGCGCACCACCGCGACCGGACCGCCACCGATCGAGTCACGGAAGAGCACGTCACCCGAGCAGAGCACGGTCTCCTCCCCGTCCGTGACGAGAAAACAGACGCCATCGTCCGAGTGGCCGGGGGTCGGAATTGCCTCCACCACAAGCGCGCCGGTCGAGAGTGACCCGGTTTCGACGGGGATCCCGAACCGGGCGCAGAGCGCGCCCTCGTGCTCGATGTGGTCCTCGTGGCCATGCGTGCGGAGGATGTGGGTCGGAGTCAGTCGGTCGCGCTCGACCACCTCGAGAAGCGGCGCGAGCGGCGCACCCGAGTCCACGAACACCGCGGTGCCGCCCTTCCGGTCGGCGACGAGATAGCCGTTCGCGAGGTAGCGGGGGTCGGTGGAGCGGGCGACGAGCATCGGCTCCATCATCCCACCCCCTCGGTGGGGGTGACGAACCGTTCCCTCCATCGCTGGCCGGACGGCGCGGTAAACTTGGTGCTCGATGCGCCGCCCCGCTCTCGTCGCGATGCTTCTCGCCCTCTCGCTCGCACTGCTGGCGGGCGGA
The DNA here is from genome assembly GCA_964461665.1 of uncultured Gaiellales bacterium. Taxonomy (GTDB): domain Bacteria; phylum Actinomycetota; class Thermoleophilia; order Gaiellales; family Gaiellaceae; genus Gaiella. The sequence continues at coordinate 19,383 of CAYXAS010000037.1, read as the reverse complement.
TGCTGGGGCGGCGAGGAGGTCGGCGCCACCCCGGAGGAGGTTGTCGGTGAGGTGCCGCAGCCGTCTGCGGGTGGCGATGCGGAGAAGCTTCCCGCGCTCGCGCTCACAGGGGTCGCGGCGGACGGCAAGGCCACCTTCGATGCGAAGGGCTGCGCTGCGTGTCACGCGCTCGCCGCCGCAAACGCATCCGGCACGGTCGGCCCGAGCCTCGACGACTCGAAGCCGTCGTTCGAGCTTGCGGTCGAGCGCGTGACGCTCGGTCGCGGCGGGATGCCGTCGTTCGGCGAGCAGCTCACACCGCAGGAGATTGCGGACGTGGCGCAGTTCGTCGCCGAGTCCGCAGGCTGAACCTTCCCGCCCGGTATCCCGCGGACGTTCGCGCGTTCGCGACCGATCTCGACGGCACCCTGATCCACCGCGGCGGCCCGATCGGCGAGCGCACGCTCGCGGCGATCACGCGCTCGCGCGCGGCCGGGATCCCCGTGCTCGTCGCAACGGGGCGCATGTACCGGTCGATCGTCCCGTACCTGGAGGCGGCCGGAATCGACGATCCGGTGGTCTGCTACCAGGGCGCCGCGGTCGTCGATCCACGGGACGGCACCTTCCTCCTGCACGAGCCGATCGAACTTGAGACGGCGCGCGAGGCGGTCGCCGCGCTCGAGGAGGCGGGCCACCCCCCGAACGTCTACGTCGATGACGAGTTGATCGTGGCCGAGCACACGACGTTCTCACGCGCGTATGCGGACTTCCAGCAGCTCCCGACGACCGAGGTCGGGAACCTGCTGCGCTGGCTCAGACGGCCGCCGACGAAGCTCGTCGCGGTCGCCGAGCCGGATGAGATCCCCGCGCTCCGCGCGCGGCTCGAGCAGCGCTTCGGCGGGCGGCTGTTCATCACGCGCTCGCTTCCGCACCTGCTGGAGCTCGGCCATCCCGGGGTGACGAAGGGAACCGGGCTCGCATTTGTCGCGGGACTGCTCGGGATCGAAACCGCACAGATCGTTGTGTTCGGCGACGCGGAGAATGACGTTGGGCTGCTCCGCGAGGCGGGGTTCGGTTTCGCGGTGCGTGACGCCGACCCGGTGCTGGGGCCGGTCACGGACGGGGTCTGCGAGGGGCCGCTCGACGAGGGTGTCGCGTCGATGATCTCCGCGACGCTCGACCGCATGGGCGTCCCCGGACGCGCCGCCTAGATGTAGTTCCCAGGAACGTTGTTCCATCCGGGCCTCCTTGGAGGCTGGGGGTGTCGAAGCCACCCAGTCGCAAGGAGGACCCGGATGAGGTTGCACGGTAACGCCCGTACCTGTCTGCATAGCCGCCGGTTGATCGTGGATCGGGTGCTCGTGGAGGGCTGGACGCTCGCGCAGGCGGCCGAGGCCGCTGGGGTGAGTGTGCGCACGGTCTCGAAGTGGCTGTCGCGGTTCCGTGCCGACGGCGCAGACGGGCTGTTTGACCGTTCATCTGTTCCCTTCCGGGTGCCGCGTCGTACCTGTGGGGAGCGGGTGGAAGCGATCGTTGCTTTGCGCCGGTTGCGCTTCACCGCTGCGGAGATCGCGGAAGCGTTGACGATGCCACCCTCGACCGTCTCGGCGGTGTTGACCAGGATCGGGCTCGGCAAGCTCTCGCGGCTGGAGCCGCCCGAGCCTGCAAACCGGTACGAGCGCAAGCGACCAGGTGAGCTGCTCCACATTGACGTGAAGAAGCTGGGCCGGATCGGTCGGCCCGGCCACCGCGTCAACGGCGACCGCAGAGGAAGGGCGAAGGGGAAGGCGGGCTGGCAGCACGTGTACGTCGCGATCGACGACCACAGCCGACTCGGGTTCGCGTCCGTCCACCCCGACGAAACGAGCGACAGCTCAACCCGGTTCCTCGACGAGCTCGTCCGCTTCTACACAAGCCACGGGATCCGGGTGGAACGAGTACTGACCGACAACGGCAGCTGCTTCAAACGCCGCTGGGCCGACGCCTGCGCGACACACGGCGTCACCGTCAAGAAGACCCGCGCGTACCGGCCGCAAACCAACGGGAAAGCAGAACGCTTCATCCGCACCCTCCTCGAACGGTGGGCCTACGCGTACCCCTACAACAACGAAACGGCCCGACTCGCCGCCCTCACCCCCGCCCTCGACTCCTACAATCGCTACCGACCCCACCGCGCCCTCGCAGGCCTCACCCCGCTCCAGCGCGTCAACAACCTCCCTGGGACATACACCTAGACTCTCTCCCATGATCGACCTGAAGGCTGCGCGGGCGGATGCGGAGCGCACGCGGGCGCGGCTCACGCGCAAGGGCGCCGCTGAGGCGTTCGACCGGCTGCTCGCCGCCGACGACCGCTGGCGCGCGCTCGTCCCACGGGTGGACGGCCTGCGCTCGCGGACGAAGCTCAAGGGGAAGCCGACCGCGGAGGAGCTCGAGGCGCTCCAGGGCGTGAAAGACGAGCTGCGCGCTGCGGAGGAGGAGCTCGCGGCGGCGGAGGCGGAGCGCGATGCGGCGCTTGCCGAGGTCCCGAACCCACCCGACGACTCGGCGCCTGATGGCTTCACGGATGAGGACGCGGTCGAGCTCCGTCGTGTGGGTGAGCAGCCCGCGCTCGAGGCGCCGCGTGAGGCATCGGAGGTCGGACGGTTCGAGATCGAGCGTGCAGTAAGGCTCTCCGGTTCGCGTTTCGGGTACCTCGTCGGCAACACCGCGCTGCTTGCGATGGCGCTGTATCGCTTCGCGCTCGACCACGTTGGGCGGGCCGGGTTCACGCCCGTGTTGCCGCCCGTGCTGGTGCGCGAGGAAGCGATGATCGGGACGGGGTTCTTCCCGACCGACCGCGCGAACATCTACGCGCTCGAGGCGGATGAGCTGTTTCTCACGGGCACCTCCGAGGTGTCGCTCGCGGGGATGCACATGGGCGAGATCCTCGAGAACGCCGAGCTGCCGATCCGCTACGCGGGCTTCTCGACCTGTTTCCGCCGCGAGGCGGGCGCGGCGGGGAAGGACACGCGCGGGATGTTCCGCGTCCACCAGTTCAACAAGGTGGAGATGTTCGTGTTCACGTGCCCGGAGGATTCGGTTGCGGAGCACGAGCGGATGGTGGCGCTGGAGGAGGGGCTGCTGCAGGCGCTCGGGCTCCCCTACCGCGCGGTAAGTGTTGCGGCCGGCGATCTGGGCGCGCCCGCGACGAAGAAGATCGACCTGGAGGCGTGGTTCCCGACGCAGGGCCGCTACCGCGAGGTCACCTCCTGCTCGAACACGACGGATTTCCAGGCGCGGCGGCTCGGGATCCGCTGGCGCTCACCTGACCGTGGACTCGAGGCGCCGCACACGCTGAACGGGACGGTTGTGACCGACCGTGCGGTGCTCGCGATTCTCGAGTGCTTCCAGGGTGAGGTGCCGGACGTGCTGCTCCCCTACGGCGCCCCCGCCCGCGTCGAGCGGTAGCACCGGCCGCGTCGCGCTGCGTCGGGGCGCGCGCCATGCGTCGGCGCCACGGACGCCTCCCCACGGCCGATTCGGGCACACTGGCCGCGCGGCGGGGTGCCGGAGCGGCCGAACGGGGCAGTCTTGAAAACTGCTGACGGGGCAACTCGTCCCTGGGTTCGAATCCCAGCCCCGCCGCCTCCCTGTTGGCGGCGCTGGGGCCTGCGGCGCTAGTACGCGGTCTCGTCGAGCCGCTGCCCGTGACGCCACAGACGCGGCTCGAACAGATGCCCGTACTTGCCAAGCAGGTGGCGGATCGCATCGGCGGCCGCATCGCGCTCGCCGCGCACCGCGCGCGTCTCGAGATCGAACACCGTCCCGGCCGTCGCCGCAGCGCCGTCGCGGAACGCAACCACGATCGTGCGTCCGTCCGAGGACGCGGACGCAGCCGCCGAACCGCTCGCGACCACCACGACACGCGCCTCCACCCCGTCGCGTGTCAGCCGCCCCGCCCAGATCGCCCCGTCCGCCGCCTCCGGGGCTAGCGACCAGCCGAGCACCTCCAGCGCGGCACGGTTCCCCTCGAAGATCTCGCGAACAAGGGCCGCGCGGTGGGTCGGGTCGAGCTCCTGTTTCTGGCGCCGCTTCACGATCGCCGCAGGACTCCCGCCCACGAGCGCGCCTGCAGGAGCGTTCGAGGCGACGACCGAGTTCGCCATCACCGTCACCTCTGCGCCGAGCACCACGCCCGGGAGGATGAGGCTGCCAGGGCCGAGCCACGAGCGCTCGCCAATCACCACCGGCGCGTATGAGAACGGGTAGCCGTCGAGGGCCTCCAGCCACTTGCGATGCGTGTAGATCCGCGCCCCCGGGCTGAGACACACGCGCTCGCCGAGCGTCACGTCGCGATCGGTATTGAGGTACGTGTCGTACGCGATGAAGCAGAGGCCGCCGATGGTGCAGTCGTGGATCCCGCCCTGCCCGTCCACCACCGCGACGTTCCAGCGGAGGGTGACCACATCGCCGGCGATGAAGTCCCGGCAAAAGAAGCGGCAACCCGCGCCGATCTGCCCGAGCTGGCCGATCGTGAAACGACGGCTGCGCACCAGCACGTCCTCGCCGATCGACGTGTCATCGCCGATCTCGACGAACCGCGTATCGATCAGGGTCCCGCGCCCGATCACGACCCGCTCCCCGATCACGGCACCGTGCTCGCGGTAGAGCGCAACCTTCTCGGCGGATGGCAGAGCGGCGACCGCGGCCCCGTCTGCGGCGATCCGCTCGCGCAGCGCGTCCGAGAGACGGCCAACGGTCGGCTCCTCCTCGACAGATCCGGTGGCGGGCGCTGCGGTTGCCGCCGCGAGCGCGCGAACATCACCCTCGCGGATGATCCCGGTGCCCGGAACGTCCGCGAGCGAGACACCGAGCTCCGCCGCAAGCCGTCGGGCGGGCTCGGTCGCGGGACGGCCCTCGCCGTCTGAGACTGCGGGCACCTCGCGCGGCGCCTCCTCGACCCAAGCGTCGCGCTCCGCCTCGGTCGCGAACAGCCAGCCGATCCGTGCGAGGACCGCCACTCGGTCGCCAACTGCGACCGTCCAACGGGGAAATCCGTCGGCCTCCGCGTCGATCTCGAACGTCGCCTTGCTCGTCTCGACCGCGTAGAGCGCCTGCCCTGCCCGCACGTGGCCGTCAGCGAGCTCAACCACCACGACCTCGTCGTCGTTCTCGTTCGGCTTCGGAACCACAATCGGCTCGGGCATCACGCGACCTCGCTGCCGACGGCGCCAAGTTCGGCCTCGAGCGCGACCGGAAGATCGCAGGTGTCCACGCGGGGCACTCGGAAGCGGTCCGCGGGCGAGCGCCACTGAGTCGGCGGCCGGGTGGAATACGCGACCGCGACCCCCGCCCGCTCGCAGGCGCGCTCGGCCGCTGGGTTGTGGTCGCCGTACGGGTAACAGAACCACTCGACCGGCTCCCCGATGAGATCCGCCAACCATCGGACGGAGTCCCCGACCTCGTGGTCGAGTCCCTCGGAATCGAGATGCAGAAGCGACGGGTGGTGAATCGAGTGGCCCGCGATCGCGTGGCCGCGCCGCGAGAACTCGACGATCTCCGCCTCGGTCACGTAGAAGGCCTGCGCGAACCCCTCCTCGTCATCGGCGACGTGCTCACGGAACAGGCGATCCATCACGCGAAGCGAGACATCGAACGGGATCAGCCCGTTCGAGGCGTACTTGAAGCGTCGGTAGGCGTCGGAGCCGAGCAGGTAGCCACCGACCGGAGCGCCCGCCAGGATCGCTGCGACGTCGAGTTCGGGCGCGACCGCCTCCGCGGCCGCGACGAACGCGCCAGGCAGCCCCTCCTCACCGAGGACACCGCGCACGAGCTGGCGCTGCTGCACGAACGGCACCCGTCCCTCGAGATACGGCACCACGACCGGCGCGAACACGCCGTGAAGGCCGTGACGCTCGAGTACCGGCAGGACCGTGTCCCAGTGGTCGCGCACGCCGTCGTCGAACGTCAGGAGGAATCCGTCCGGGATTGGCCGTCCCTCCCGCGCCGCCGCCACCAGCGCGTCCGGCTCGAGCGGCTCGGCGCGGCGGAGCAACTCCTCTACCTGCGCCTCGAATTCGGCGACCCCACAGGCGAAGAGCCCCGGATGCGGACTCGTGTCCGCGTCGCGGACGTAGTGGTACATGACGAGTGTCGCGCCCATCGCGCCGCCTACCCTCGCGTCCCGAGCGCGTTCCGCTCGACCCCGAGCCGTTCCAGCTCCCGGCGGATCGAGCGCTCGGTGGGGAGCACGACATCCTCGAGGCTCCGGGCGGATGGGATCGGCGAGGCCGCCGCGGCAATCCGCGCGAAGCGTCCCCGGAACCCCGCTTCGGCAAGACGAGCCGCGACCTCGGCACCGAACCCGGCCTCGCCGGGGGCCTCCTCGACCGTGACCACGAGCTCGGAGGCGAGCGCCGACGCGAGAATCCCGTCGAGATCGAGCGGCGACAGCTGTGACACGACGCAGAGATCCGCGACCACCTCACGCTCGAGGAAGAGGTCCCTGACCGGCCCCCAGGCGAGCGAGGCACAGCGGCCGTAGGTGATGACGGTCACGTCAGGGTCCTCGAACGCCCCCGGGCTGAGGCGCACGTTCGGGTAGACCCCGCCGGTCACGCGGCAGCGGTAGTGGTCGACGAGCCCGTCGCGCGGCTCGCGGACGCGCTCCGCGTACACCGCTTTGTTCTCGACGAAGAAGACCGGGCCGGGGTCGGCCGCGACCGCGTTCCAGAGCAGTTGGTACGGGTCATGGAAGCTCGAGACCGCGACCACACGGAGACCGGGTATTCCGAAGAACATCTTCTCAAGGCTCTGGCTGTGCGTCGGGCCGTAGCCGCGACCGCCGCCCATCGGCACCCGGAGGACGAGGTTTGCCGGCGTGGTGCCACGCGAGACGTAGAAGTGCTTCGCGACCCCGTTCGCGAGTTGGTCGGCAGCGAGCGCGACGAAGTCGCCGAACATGATCTCCGCGACCGCCTTGCCGCCCGCGAGCGCGTAGCCGGTCGCCGCGCCGACGATCGCGGCCTCGCTGATCGGTGTCGCGTGGAGCCGGTCGGGGAAGCGGGTCGAGATCCCCTTCGTGACCGCGAACGCGCCTCCGTACGGGTCGAACAGGTCCTGGCCGATCACCCGGACCTCGGGGTCGTGCTCCATCAGGTCGTGGAGCGCCGCGTTGAGCGCCTCGACGACGCGCGGCTCGCCCGCCGCCCGCGCCCAGGGACGTACCGCTGCGTTCTCGTCGAGCGGCGGTAGGACGTCCCCGAGATGCGCGATCGCGTCCGGCTCGGGCCCTGCCTGCGCGCGTGCGAGCGCCTCCTCCAGTTCTGTCAACGCCTCGTGCTCGGCCTGGCTGACTGCGGCAGGGCCGAGCGTCCGGGCGAGCCGCGCGAGCGGATCGCGCGCGCGAAGCGCGTCCATCTCCTCGGACGAGCGGTCATCGTCGCGCTTCGAGTGCGGGCCAAGCCTGACCGTCTTTACTACCCGGAACACGGGTCTCGGATGCTCGCGAAGCGACGCGACAAGCTCGGCAAATGTGTTGTGGAGCGCGGGCGCATCTGCGCCGTCGAGTTCCTCCGCGTCGAGTCCGAACGCCTCCGCGCGGGCCACGATGTCACCGGCGACCACGAGCGATGACGGCGTCGTCTGCGCGATCCCGTTGTCCTCGACCACGATCAGGAGCGGTGCCTGCCAGAGCGAGGCGATGTTCATCGTCTCGTACAGCGCCCCCTGCCCGAGCGTCCCGTCCCCGATGAACGCGACCGAGAGTCCGGACTCTCCGCGCCACTTCTTCGCGAGCGCAACCCCGAGCGCGACTGGGACGAGTTGTCCCTGGATCCCCGCGCTGATGAACCCCGGTGCGTGCAGGTGCTGGCTCCCGCCGCGCCCGCCGCAGACCCCGTTCTCCTTCCCCAGCAGCTCACCGAGAAACGCCGCGAGATCGCCGCCGAACGCGAGAAAGTGGCCGTGACAGCGGTGCGTTGAGAACACCGAATCGCCCGGACCGAGCCGCGAGAGAAGCGACACCGCAATCGACTCCTGCCCGATCGAGGTGTGCGTCGTCCCCGACAGGAGTCCCTGCCCGTGTAGCTGCAGAAGGCGCTCCTCGGTCCGCCGGATCAGCGCCATCCGGCGGTACAGCTCGAGGTCGTCGAGTAGGGCAGCTGGCTTCGCCACGCGCGAAGGGTAACCGCCGCGCCTGCGGGTACGGGCCGTGCGCTACAGGTGCTTGCAGCGGTAGCGCATCCCGGCGAACAGGAGGTTCAGCATCGCGTTCGGAGTGATGTCTTTCACCGTGAGACCGACGGCCTCGAACGCCGGACCGAGCAGCGCGATCTGAAGCGCCATCACCGGCGCGAGTTCTGCGCGCAGCGATCGCTCGAATACCTCTCGGTGGTTCAGGTACGCCGGACACGTGGCGCTGATCGGCGAGCGCATCTGCTTGCCGTCGAACACCGCGTATCCGTAGGCCCAGGCGTAACGGCGCAACGGGTCGCGGTGCGGAGCGATGTCGTATCCCCGCTGCGTCGAACGCGCGAACACGGAACCGCCGTAGTCGACCAAGTATGCCTTGAGGGCGGGTGGCAGCCGCTCGGCGACCGCCACCTGTGGGAACGCGGCGACGAGCGAACCTGCGAGCACGAACAGCGCGAGAAGGCGCATCACGTGTCGTCCTCATCATCGGGCGGCTGCCTGAGCTCCGGCCACAGGTCGAGCGCGGACGGGGTGGCGGTGGGGCGGCCCTTCGCGTCGAGGTTCGCCTCCCAGTCGTCGCCGTAGAACGTCTCCGCGACCCATCGCGCACGATGGGCCATCGCGAGGGCGATGTTGAACAGGTCGCCTGTGTCGAACACGTGCCAGACGTTCGGCAGGAACGAGACGTGGACGAGCCCGTCTCGCCGCCAGCACCACGCGCCGAGCAGGTGCGCCTCCGTGGCGTCTGTCACCTCACGGCGAGTCAGCTCGGCCGCGAGGCGGAGCCCGTCATCGCGATCGACCAGCATCGGCAGCCGCAGCAGGAGCGTCACGCCGTTCCCGACTTGCGGATGGGCCTCACCGGTCAGCACCTGGAGCAGCGACGTTCGACTCTGGAATGGGAACTCCGCCGAGAACCCGGACCCGCCCCCGAGCGACAGCACGGTGAAGGGGCTCGCGCGGATCGCGCGCCAGACCCTCTCCATCTCGTCGCCGACCCATCGGCATGGCCGCGCGCCGTATGGCGTGACGACGTCTCTGAAGAGGTCGAGCATGTCGTCCTGCGTCGTGCGCGGACCCGACGCTGGATGCAGGGTCGCCGCAACCGTAGCGCCCGTTGCGGTGGCGAGCACCTCCGCCCTGATCTGCGCATCGGCAGCCTGCATCGCTGTCACGAGCTGGAATGCACGGCGGAAGCAGAAGGCTGTCTCCTCATGGACGTACATGCTCGCCGCGAGCCGTACCGTCCCAGCCTCCTCGTCCACGAGATAGGCGCTCGTCGTCGCGAGCGCGGCGACCGCGTTCAGCCGCTCGAGGTTCTCGGTCGTCGGGTCGAAGTCGCGGAGCAGATCGGTCTGCGCATGCAGTCGGAACACCTCGAACCCGTCGTCGTGAAACCCCGACTCCGACCAGACGCAGGTACGGAGATCCTTCCCCCACCACTCGTAGCCACGCGCGGTCTGGATCGTCCACTCATCGTCGATCGTGCACGAGTGCCCGATCTCGTCCACCACCCGCAGACCGAGATCGTCGGTGCGGATGAGCCACGGGAGCGCTCCCGGCATGTCGCCCTGCCGAGCCAGCTTGCGCGGAGTGGCAAGTCTCGTACGAGGCATCAGCGATGCCCCTTCCCGAGCCGAGAGGGTGACCCCATGTACATGAGTCGTGCACCCGACGCTGCGGTCTTACGGGGACGGGTGAACGCGCACCGCGCGTCGGGGCGGTCGCGGGCGCTCATCGTGATCAGCTCTCCTTCCCCGGCTTCGGTCTCGCCGCCCGCCGTGCCTGGCTCGCCGCCCGCGTCCCGCGGACGGGAGTTGTCGGCGCCACATCGAGCCCCGCCCCGAGGTTCGGGCCGACGTACACCTGCTCGAGCAGGTCGAGCAGAGCCTCGGCCGGCTCGCTCGCCTCGTAGTCGCGGACGAACACGCGAAGCGCGAGCATCAGTTCCGCCATCTCCCGTTTCGAGAGAACGAGCTCGTACTGCTCGATGAGTCGGGCCTTCGTCAGGTTCTCCACGAAACACCTCCGCCCAAGCGGGTGCGGCGGTCGTGTCTGCCAGGGTTCGCATGGCCGCTCACGACGCGGCCGCCAGGGTGTAGTCGCGGGCGTCCGTTATCCCGAACGTCCACGCGACCGCCTCGCGCGCAGTACCTACGGTCGGCGGAACACGGAGGCAGTAGCGCCGCCTCGTCCCGTCGGCCTCGACCGTTGCGTTGACCACCTCGACGAGACGGACAGTGCGAGCCTCGGTGCGGAGCCGGAGCCCGGTGTCCCACAGCTTCCCGCACCTGTCACGGGAAATCAGCGTCGCCCCACCAAGAAAGCGCTCCCAGCCGACCCGCTCGATCACACGCCGTCGCACCTCGGCGTTCGCGATCGCGGCGATCTCGGCCGGGGTGACGCTGCCGATCCGCTCGGCGATCCGCCGGGGAATCAGGGCCCCGTCCCAGTACCACGCGACCGAGCCGTCGGGCCACTCCACCGCAGGGCGCGCCGCCGCGTGGAGTCGCCCCGCGCGCATCCGGAGCGTCGGACGTGGCACGAGAATGAGCGTCACGGCGCCTTGCTCGGGCAGACCGTCTATGCGGTAGCCGGAGAACAGCCCCGCTGCAGCGGCTCGGGCGAGCTCGCGACCGTCCGAAGCGTGCGAATCCCGCAGAAGCATCTCGACCGCGGGCACAGAGTCGCCGACATGGCTGAGGAGCCCCCCGAGCCGGCGCGCGCTCGAGACGTTCGCCGACCAGTTGTCGATCCGCGCACGCCTCAGGAGCGCGCCATCGATCCGCCACACCTGCCGCAACTGATCGACCGTGGAAGTCGACTCGGCGTCCCCGACTCCGCCTGCTCCACCCGCGATGCGATCTGGAGTCCCGACGGGTACCCCGCTGTGGGGAACAAGGCTGCGAACCTCGTTGCCCGACCATCTTCTTCTCACCAACCAGTACCCGCGGAGTCGCTGAGCAGCCATGCCGGCCCCGAAGGTCGTGGGATGCAGGAGGCCCGACTTCCGGGTTTGCCGGAGGTACCGCTCCCACGCCCGCAGTTCCTCCGCGTCGTCCCTAAACGGATCCTCCCCGCGGATGAGCTCGAGTGCGCGTCGGGTTGCCGCGCACGCACTCCCGGCCCACTCGATCGTGACCTGACGGCCGCCGAGCGCCGCGATCACGTGACGCTCGGCCCGCTCCCGGTCGGTGGCGAACGGCTCCCCCGAAGTCGCCGCGCGGACCAGAGCGGCAGTCAACTGCACCGGGCCGTCCATCAGTCCGCCACCCACCGCGGCCGCCTGATGGTCGGCTCGAACTCGCGCTGGCGCTGGATCCGCCAGGCGCCGGGCGGGACGTCAAGCGTGTCGTGCTCCTCGTGGACAAGCGCGACCGGATCGTCGCCGTCGATCAGGACGAAGCGCTCGTCCGGTCCCCGCGCCCAGCTCTGCGCGCGCGGGTCGTCGATCCGATGCGCGTGCCCAGTCGCCTCCCCGAGCGCGAGGACGACGGCCCCGTCCGGGCCCTTGCGGGCGTCCTCCGGAATCTGCGCGATCGGGACGAGCAGGACGTCGCCCTGCCGGATAAGCCCACGCCGGGCACCAGCCTTCTTCCCTGCCATGCCGTTCCTCCTTCAGCGGTTTGTCTGAAACAGACCGCGTCACTGCTTGCCACCGTGTCCGCTGGGGCCGGTTGGCGGCGGGTCGAACCCGCTCTCCTGACGCACCTGTAACGGTACCTGCGCCGCACCCACCTGTCAACACGGGCGCACCGCACCGCTGCGCGGAATCGCGAGCCGAGTGGTCGGACCCATGTACACCATCGGCGCGCTCGCGGTCGTTCCGCCGGCGCTCCGGGAGTCCGAGTTAGGCGTCGCCGCGTCCGAGCAGCACGCAGGCGTTGTGACCGCCGAGACCCATCGCGTTCGACACCGCCACATCGACCTCCGCCCTGCGCGCCACGTTCGGGACGTAGTCGAGATCGCACTCCGGGTCGGGGTTGCGGTAGTTGATCGTCGGCGGAAGCACGCCGTGGTGGAGCGCAAGCGCGCACATCATCGACTCGATCGCGCCTGCAGCCCCGAAACAGTGACCGGTGACGGACTTCGTCGATGAGACCGCAAGCCGGTCGGCGTGCGCTCCGAACACCTGGCGGATCGCGCGTGTCTCAGCGAGGTCGCCAAGCGGAGTCGACGTGCCGTGTGCGTTGATGTAGCCGACCCGCTCGGGCGCAACCCCCGCCCGCGCTAGCGCGCCTCGGATCATCGCCGCGACTCCCGTCGCCTCCGGCTCGGGCTGCGCGAGATGGTGGGCGTCGTTCGAGGCGCCGTACCCCAGCACCTCCGCGTAGATCGTCGCGCCGCGGGCGCGGGCTGCCTCGAGCTCCTCGAGGACGAGCACACAGGCGCCCTCGCTCATCACGAACCCGGCGCGGGTCGCATCGAACGGGCGCGACGCGCGCGTCGGATCCTCCTCCTCGGCCACGAGCCCGCGCATCGCGCAGAAGCCCGCAACCGTCAGCGGGTGCAGCGGCGCCTCCGTCCCTCCCGCGAGGATGACATCCGCCTGTCCGCGACGGATCGCCTCCGCCCCCTCGCCGATCGCGGTCGAACCGGTCGCGCAGGCGGAAACGGGGCCGTAGTTGATCCCCTTCAGACCGAGCTGGATCGCGATCTGCCCACTCGCGGTGTCCACGAGACACGACGGGAGGAAGAACGGCGAGACGCGGTCGGGGCCGCGCTCGAGAAATATCTGACACTGCTCGATGATCGTGACGACCCCGCCGATCGCGGAGCCGACCAGGATTCCCACTCGGGTCGGATCGATGCCATCGATCCCCGCGTCCGCCCACGCCTCCTTCGCCGCCGCGACAGCGAGCAGAACGTTGCGATCCATCCTCCTCGCTTCCTTCACGGGCATCGCGGTCTCGGGGTCGAACCCCTTCACCTCGCCCGCGATCCGGACGGGCAGAGCGGATGCGTCGAACGACTCGATGAAGCCGATCCCGCTCCGGCCAGCGACGGCCGCCTCCCACGTGGAGGGGGCGTCGAGTCCGATCGGGGTGACCGCCCCGAGGCCGGTGATCACGACTCTGCGCATGGTCGGCAAGCCTAAACGGTCGGGTACCCGGCAGCGTTGCTGGTGGGTCTGCCGCTGGGCAGTCACGTGCCGTCCTGCCAGCGATTCGCACCCACCGCCTCCGATCCGATAGCCTCGCGCTTTCCCCGAGAAACCCCTGCTTCCAGGAGGGATCACCGATGCGCAAGCTGCTCGCACTGAGCCTTACCGTGACCGCGCTCGCCGCACTCGCGGTCGCGACCACCGCCCCGGCTGCTGGATCGGCGACGATCCCTGGCTGCGCGACGGGGTCGCTGCACCTCCTCTCGGCCGGCGTGCTCACCGTCGGCGCGGACAACCCCGCGTTCCCGCCGTGGTTCGGCGGCGACGAGAAGAAGCCGTGGAAGTTCTCGAACCCGGCCTCCGGTCAGGGCTACGAGTCGGCGGTCATCTACGCGATCGCGGATCAGCTCGGGATCGCGCACGAGGCCGTCCACTGGACGCCGGTGCCGTTCAACAACTCGTACAAGCCCGGTAAGAAGCCGTTCGACCTCTACATCACGCAGGTCTCGTTCACCCCAGAGCGGGCGAAGGCCGTGGACTTCTCGCGCGGCTACTACTTCGTGAACCAGGCCGTGGTCTCGCGCAAGGGGAACGCGATCACGAAGGCGAAGACGATCGCGGCGCTCTCGGGCGCGAAGCTCGCGGCGCAGGTCGGGACGACGAGCTACGCGTACATCACCCGCCACATCCGGCCGTCGTCGCAGCCGATGGTGTACGACACGAACGACGCTGCGGTGCAGGCGCTGAAGAACGGTCAGGTGGATGGGATCGTCGTCGATCTGCCGACCGCATTCTTCGTCACGGCCGTGCAGCTCGATGACGGTGTGATCGTCGGGAAGCTCCCGACGAAGGGCACGATGGAGCGGTTCGGGCTCGTGTTGCAGAAGGGCAACCCGCTCAAGTCCTGCGTCGATCGCGCGATCGGGAACCTGTGGGCGAACGGCACGATCGCGAAGCTCCAGAACCTGTATCTGGCGAAGGCCGGCGCGCCCGACCTGAAGTAGCAGGCGGACGTAGCAGGCCGCTCCCGCATCCTCGGCGGCCCCGCCGTCCGCGTCTCGAAGGAGGCGCGGGCGGTCGGGATCGCTCTCTGCTCCACCGCCGCGCTCGCGGTGGTGGCTGCGCTTGTCGTCACCCGGTCTCCGGGGTGGACGGAGTTCAAGGCGTACTTCTTCGACTGGGCGATGTACGGGGACCTCTTCCCTGAGGTGCTCGCCGCTTTCGGGGTGAACGTGAAGCTCTTCCTGATCGCGGAGGCGTTGATCCTCCCCGCAGCGCTCGTGCTCGCGGTGCTGCGGAGCCTTCCGGGTGCCGTGTTCTTCCCGATCCGCGCCCTCGCGGTCGTCTACTCCGACCTGTTCCGCGGGATCCCGACCATCCTCGTGGTGATGATGCTCGGCTTCGGGATGCCCGCGCTCGGGGTGGACGGAATCCCGATCTCGCCGTTCTTCTGGGCGGTGGCGGCGCTCGTGCTCGTCTACACCGCGTACGTCTCGGAGGTGTACCGAGCCGGGATCGAGTCAGTGCATCCGAGTCAGGAGGCGGCCGCACGGTCGCTCGGGCTCTCGCGGCTGCAGGCGCTCCGCCACGTCGTGCTGCCGCAGGCGGTGCGCCGCGTGATCCCGCCGCTCCTGAACGACTTCATCGGCCTGCAGAAGGACACCGCGCTCGTCGCAACGCTCGGGGTGGTTGAGGCATTCCGGCAGGCGCAGATCGCGAATGCGGCGACGTTCAACGGGACGCCGTTCCTCGTTGCCGCGACGCTGTTCGTGCTGCTCACGATCCCCCTCGCAAGGTTCACCGACTGGCTGGTGGCGCGCGACCGCCGCTCCCGCCAGGTCGGGAGGGCCGCATGAGCGCCAGCCCCGTCCTCCGGATCGCCGGTCTCCACAAGGCGTTCGGTGCGCTCGAGGTGCTGCGCGGGATCGATCTGGAGCTGGCCGAGCACGAGGTGACGTGCCTGATCGGCGCCTCCGGCTCGGGGAAATCAACGCTGCTGCGGTGCGTCAACCTGCTCGAGCCGATCCAGGCGGGGTCGATCGAAGTGGGTGGCGAAACGCTGACCCGGCCAGGCGTGGACGTTGATCGGGTGCGTCGCGGGATCGGGATCGTGTTCCAGGCGTTCAACCTCTTCCCGCACATGTCGGTGCGCGACAACGTGACGCTCGCCCCGCGCCGCGTCCTCGGTCTCCCGCGCGCCGAGGCGGATGCACGCGCCGAGGAACTCATCGCGCGATTCGGTCTCTCCGACAAGTTGGACGAGTTCCCCGACCGGCTCTCGGGCGGCCAGCAGCAGCGAGTCGCGATCGTCCGGGCACTCGCGATGCAGCCGCGGCTCCTGCTGTTGGACGAAGTGACAAGCGCGCTCGATCCGGAGCTGGTGGCGGAGGTGCTCGACGCAATCCGTGAACTCGCCGCAGGCGGGATGACGATGCTGATCGCGACCCACGAGATGGGCTTCGCACGTGAGGTCGCACACCGGGTCTGCTTCCTCCACGACGGCCGGATCCTGGAGCAGGGCCCACCCGCAGCGATTTTCGACTCCCCTCGAGAGGAGCGCACGCAGCAGTTCCTCGCCCGGATCGTTGCCGCCGGGCGCCTGTAGGGCGCCGCGAGCGTCCTCCCCGGTGCGGTTCCGTCTATCCTCGTCCGATGCGCCCGAAGTCGAAATCCGTCGATTTCTCGATCGAGCCGCTCGACGAGTACATCGTCGTGCAGCCGTCGAACGATGAGACGGAGACGCGCGCCGGTCTGATCCTCCCCGCCTCCGCCGCAGCCGCGGCCGTGTGCCGGACGGGGATCGTGACCGCGATCGGCAGCGAGGTGGAGGGGATCGACGTGGGTGACAAGATCCTCTACCCGCGCGACGTCGGCTACGAGGTTCGCCTCGGCGGGATCGAGGTGCGCGTGATCAAGCGCGAAGACCTGATCGCCCGCATCCACGACTAGCGCACCCGGGTTCGGCCGCAGGGCGGCGGATAGACTGGCCGTCCCGGAGAAGTGGCCGAGTGGTTGAAGGCGGCGCCCTGCTAAGGCGTTAGGTGGGTGAACTCCTGCCTCGAGGGTTCGAATCCCTCCTTCTCCGTTCCCGCTCGCGTGTGCCGCACGGGCGCCGTCCACCCCCGATGGGAAGATTCGGCGATGGGGACAGCGCTCGTTGCGAGTGTCGGTATTCCTACGATCGAGACGGGCGAGATCGCGCTCCGGCTCGGGGTTGCGGGCGCGCTCTCCGCCGCGATCGGGCTCGAGCGCGAGCTACGCGAGCGTGCCGCAGGGCTGCGCACCCACATGATGGTTGGCCTCGGGGCGGCGCTCTTCACACTCATCTCGGCGTACGGCTTCTCGGGGTTCTTCGAGGGCGGCGCTGAGAGCGTCGTCCGCGCCGATCCGACCCGGATAGCGGCGCAGATCGTGACGGGCATCGGATTCCTCGGAGCAGGCGCGATCATCCGCAACGGCCTCTCGGTGCGGGGGCTCACGACCGCCGCGACGCTCTGGATCGTCGCCGCGATCGGACTCTGCGCGGGAGCCGGGTTCTACACGGGGGCGGTGATCGCGACGGTACTCGCGCTCGTCGGACTCGGCCCGATGCGAGTCGTTGAGCGCTGGATCATCACGCGGACGCGGAGCGAACACACGACGCTCGTCGTCACGCTTGCGCCCGGGACGCCGTCGAGCCGTGTGCTGCGCGCCGCTGAGCGGGCCGGCTGCATCGTGCAATCGATCACTGCACGCGACGGCGAGGACGCGCGCCACCTGCGGATCGAGACCGACCTCCCGCCCGGAACCGACCTCGACGCCGCCTGCGACGCGATCTCCGCTGTCGAGGGCGTCCAAGAGGTCACCTGGGAGACCTGAGCCGCTCCTCGGGCGCGACCGGCGGGCCGCGCGGCTACCCTGTGACCTCGCCGGAGGGGTTCCGGAGCGGTCGAACGGGGCGGTCTCGAAAACCGTTAAGGGTGCAAGCTCTTCGAGGGTTCGAATCCCTCCCCCTCCGTCTCACGTAAACGGGTCCCACGGGGCCCGTTTCGCGTTTTGCGGACGCGCTTCGCCGCCGCGCCACGCCCCTCGCGCCGCCCGTCAGGCCTGGTCGAGCTCGCGGGCGCGCAGCTCGGTACGGCGGATCTTCCCCGTGAGCGTCTTCGGCAGGTCGTCCACAAACTCGATCTTCCGCGGATAGGCGTAGGCGGAGAGACGGTTGCGCACGAACGCCTTGATCTCCCCCGCGAGCTCATCGCTCGGCTCGTGACCGGCCGCGAGCCGGATGAACGCCTTGACCACATGGCCGCGAACCTCGTCCGGCGAGGCGACCGCCGCCGCTTCTGCGACCGCGGGGTGCTCGAGGCACGCGGACTCGACCTCAAACGGACCGATCCGGTAGCCCGCCGAGATGATTACGTCGTCGGCGCGGCCCTCGTACCAGATGTAGCCGTCCTCGTCCTGTCGCGCCGCGTCTTTCGTGTGAAACCACTCACCGCCGAACACCTCCACCGCGGCCTCGTCGTTGCGCCAGTAGCCGAGCGGGTAGTGCGGGTTCGACCGCGCCCTCAGGCAGATCTCGCCGCGCTCGCCGCACTCGACCGGTCGCTCCTCCTCGTCGAGGATCTGAACGTCCCAGCCGGGCATCGGGCGGCCCATCGAGCCCTCGCGCACCTCCATGAACGGGTAGTTCGCGCACAGCGGGTAGGACTCCGTCAGCCCGTAGTAGTCGAGCACCGTCACCCCGTACTGCTGCCGGAACCAGCGGATCGCCTCCGGGTTCAGGGGCTCGCCCGCGGCGCAGACGATCCGGAACCGCTGCGGGTAGCGACGCCCCGCATCCTCGACCGCCATCATCGCCCGCATCGCCGTCGGCGTCGTGAACACGTTCGTCACCTCGTTCCGGCTGAGGAACGCGAGCTGTCGGTGCGGGTCGAATCCGGCCTCACGCTGGTAGACGCACTGCACCGCGCCAAGCCGCCACGGCCCGAGCAGCGGCGCGATCCCGGCCGCCCAGGCCCACTCCCCCATCCCGTGGAAGCGCTCCCCGTCCTGAACGTCGTGGCAGTAGGTGAACTCCTCGTGCCCAAGCAGGTAGCGGTGCGCGTGGACGATCCCCTTCGCAAGCCCGGTCGTGCCGGAGGTGTAGTAGAGCTGCGCCGGGTCGTCCGCTGCCGTGTCGGTCGAAACCTGGTCGGTCGGCGCCCCGTCGAGCAACCCGTCGTCGAGCACGAGCAGCCGTGGATGAGAAAAGCGGTGCGCGTTCGCGCGGTCGGTGACGAGCACTCGTGGCTCCGCGTCACCAAGTCGGTGCGCGGTCGCAGCGTCACCGTAGAGGACAGACATCGAGAGGAGGAGCGCGCCGAGCTTCCACGTCCCGAAGAAGACCGCTGCCGCTTCGGGGGTCGGCGGCAGCACGACAGCAACGCGGTCGCCGCGCTCGACACCGTGGGCGCGCAGCACATGCGCCGCCTGGTTCGCGAGATCCTGCAGCTCCCCCCAAGCGAGTTCGCGACGGGCGCCATCGAACCGCTCCCAGACCATCGCGGGCTTCTCGCGTGGGTGGCGGTCGCACACGTCGGCCGCGATGTTGTACCGCTGCGGCACCTCCCAGCGATGGGCGGCGCAGGCCTGCTCGTAGCTCGAGGGGAGCGCGGACCGGTCGCCTGTCACGGCTGGAGACACTAACGCCCACGCTGTGTGTCAGCCGGACACCGCTCTGTGGCGTCCGCGCCCGCGCCGTCAGCGTCCGGCGCGGGCTGCAAAGAACGGAGAGGGCGGGATTTGAACCCGCGACGCAGCTTTCACCACGTACGCGATTTCCAGTCGCGCTCCTTCGGCCACTCGGACACCTCTCCGGGGCCGGTCATCCTACCGGGGCGCCGCAGCGCCCCCAGAGAGCACCTAGTTGTATGTCCCAGGGAGGTTGTTGACGCGCTGTAGTGGGGTGAGGCCTGCGAGGGCGCGGTGGGGTCGGTAGCGATTGTAGAAGTCGAGGGCGGGAGTGAGGGTTGCGAGTCGGGCTCGCTCGTGCGGGTAGGGGTAGGCGTACGCCCAGCGTTCGAGCAGGGTGCGGATGAAGCGTTCCGCCTTGCTGAACCGCTCCGGGTTTCATGCAGGCTGTTTGGTTTGAGTCTCGGCCTGCTGGC
>CAYXAS010000036.1:11650-22797 GCA_964461665.1 uncultured Gaiellales bacterium | reverse complement strand
CAGCCCGACCACCCATCAGCCGCGTCTCACACGTCTGTGGTCAGTACAGCTAGCCATCTCGTCGCAGACCGACCGGATCTACCTCCGCCCATCCCCCGAGACCGCCAGCACGGGGATCCTCGCGGGTCGCGGGTTTCCGAAGAGCTACGACGTCGTGCAGCCGGACGGGTACGACCCGAACGCAAGCGACGGGTTCGCGGCCGATCTCCATGCACGACTCACCCACCGGTTCCCGGCGCTCCGTGGCGCGAAGCAGATCGGGGGTCGCGCAGGGCTCTACAGCATCACACCCGACTGGCACCCGCTTCTCGGCGCCGTCGACGACGTCGAGGGGCTTCACCTCGCAACGGGCGGCAGCGGGCACTGCTTCAAGCTCGGCCCTGCGATCGGCGAGCTTGTCGCGGCGCAGATGCTGGGTCGGACCGTGGGCTACGCCGACGCCGCAACGTTCGCGCTGTCGCGGTTCGCTGCAGGGCGCGAGCTGCGTTCGACGTATGGGGGCAACAGGGGGTGACCGTCGATCTCGTGATCCGAGGGGGCACGATTCTCGATGGCACAGGCGGACCACCGATCATCGGCGACATCGCACTCGCCAACGGCTTCATCGCCGGGATCGGGGAGATTGACGTGACGGACGCAGCGGTGATCGACGCCACCGGGCTCACGGTGGCACCCGGGTTCATCGATATCCACAGCCACTCCGACTACACGCTGCTGGTGGATCCCCGGGCAGCGACGGACGAGGTCGTAGGCGGCGGTGGCGTCGCGGCCCGACTACACGCTGCTGGTGGATCCCCGGGCAGCGAGCGCAATCCATCAGGGCGTCACCCTCGAGGTCGTCGGGAACTGCGGTCACGGCTGCTTCCCGATCCGAGAGCCGCAGCTCGCGCGAACGGCGATCTACGGGTACGACCCGGCGGTCCCCACCTCGTGGTCGGGCGCGGGCGGCTACCTCGACCGGCTCGATGAGGCCCGACCGGCGGTGAACGTCCTCAGCCTCGTGCCGAACGGTCAACTCCGCCTGTCGACGGTCGGTCTGGCGGATCGCCCCGCAAGTCCGACGGAACTCGCGGAGATGTCGTTCCTCCTCCGTGAATCCCTGGCCGAGGGTGCCTGGGGGTACTCGACCGGGCTCGAGTACGCCGCGGAGAGCGGGGCGTCCGAGGACGAGGTGACAGCACTTGCGCGCGTGGCGGCTGAGGCCGGCGGCTGGTACGCGACCCACACCCGTCGGCGCGATGCGGGTGCCACCGAGGCGGTCGGGGAGGCGATCCGGACGGCAGAGCGAGCCGGTGTCCAGCTTCAGGTGTCGCACCTCGTGCCACGAAACGGTCTCGAGGAGAGCGACCGCTGCGCTGCACTCATCGACGACGCCCGTGATGCGGGGCTCGACGTTGCATTCGACATGCACACGCGCCGGTTCGGACTGACCCACCTGTTCGCGGCGCTCCCAGCCTGGGCACTCGCGGGTCCGGCGGACCGGATCGCCGGCGTCCTGAATGACCCCACACGCCGTGATGAGATGCGCGACCACCCGAGCATCTTGAGCGCGGGTCGCGACTGGGGGCGCGTCGTCCTACTCGACAATCCGTTCTGGCCCGAGCTTGCGCGGCGCGACATCGCTTCGATCGCGTCAGAACGGGGAGAGCAACCGTTCGACACCGTTTGCGAACTCCTACTCGGAGCGCTGGAGGACCCACACCGCCTCATGGTGGTCATCCATGCGTACTCGATCGAACAGCAGCGACGGGCGTTTGCGCACCCCCTCTGCGTCCCCGGCTCCGATGCGACGACGCTTGCGCCTGACGGGCGCCTCGGTGGCTCGAGCTTCCACGGCGCGTACACATGGGCATCCTGGTACTACCGATTCATGGTTCGAGACGAGGAATTGCTCTCACCGTCGGAGGCCATCCACCGGCTGACAGGCCGTCCGGCACGCGTCATTGGCCTCGCCGACCGCGGCGTGCTCCGACCCGGAGCGTGCGCCGACGTCGCGGTGTTCGATCCGGTCGCGTTCACCGACACGGCAACGACGTTCGAACCGAATCAGCTCGCGGCCGGGATGGTGCACGTGTTCGTCAACGGCGTCCACACACTCCGCGACGGCGTGCGGACGGGCGAACACGGCGGGAAGGTGATCCGCCGTCGCACGTCGGGCTGACGGGTGAAAGCGCGGCGCGGAGAGCCGACGATGGAGCCGAGGGGGATCGAACCCCTGACCTTCTGGCTGCCAGCCAGACGCTCTCCCAGCTGAGCTACGGCCCCGGAAGAGCCGCATCGTAGCCGCTCACCTTGCGGGCAGCGCCCGACGCGATCGCCCCGACCCGGGCAGAGCGCCCGCTCAGATGGTCTCGGCGAGCGCGAGCTTCGGGACGTCGTCCCACAGCTCCTCGAGCCGGTAGTACGCGCGTGTCTCCGGCGTGAACGTGTGCAGCACCACGTCCAGGTAGTCGACGACGATCCATGTCGCCTCCGGGAGTCCCGCGACGGCTCGGTGACTGAGGCGGTGGTCGGCTTTCAGAACCGCCAGCACCTCGTCGGTGATCCCCTTCGTCTGACGGGGGTTCTGGCCCGTCGCGATCACGAAGAAATCCGTGTAGGCGCACACGCCACGCATGTCGAGGATCTGCACATCGTGCGCCGACTTCTCCTCGCAGAGCGCGGCGATCCTCCGGGCACACTCGATCGATGTCAGGTGGCTGTCTCTCTCCGTTTCTGCGCCGACGTCTCCGCGTCGACTGGGAGTGACCCTAGCCGGGCGCGAGGACGTCACGCGTAGACCCCCAGGCGACGGATCTCCGCCAGCACGGCGGGGTTGAGCTCCGGCCCCGGCGACACCCCCCGAGACAGGCGCTCGCGGAGGTCGGACGACGCCACCGGATGCGGCTCGAGTGGGAACACGGTCACCCGGTCGGGACGTGTGAGAGCCCGCGCGGCCGCATCGAGCGGTGCCGCCTCCACCCCGGGGCGCAACCCCACGCCGAGCCGGGCGAGCTCGAGCACGCGATCAGGCTGTTTCCAGAGGTGGAACGCGAGCAGTTCGTCGGCACCGATCAGGAACACGGGGTCGTCGAGCGCGAGCGCTTCCAGCGCATCGACAGTGCGTCCGTGCGGCTCGACCGACACCTCCGCGATCGCCACTCCCGCGAAGGCGATCCGCGCGAGCGCTAGGCGGGTCTCGAGCGGAGCATGAACATCTTTGTGCGCCGGCTCGGCCACGACCCGTACCAGCAGCCGCTCGAGCCCGAACTGCTCGACCCCGCCCCGGGCGAGGGCGACGTGGCCAAGGTGCGGAGGGTCGAACGCCCCCCCGAGGATCCCGGTCACGGCGTCCATTCGAGTTCCTCCCCGCCGATCTCGACTAGCGCGCCGCGCTTCACCCCGGCGACCCGCAACGCCTCGGCGAGCTCCTCGCCCTCGGGCACGGTGCCGACGACCCGGAAGCCGAGATCCGTCCGCAGCACGCGGAACCCTGCCCGCTTCGGCGGCTCGGGCCGGTACTCGAGGAACTCCAGCAACTCGGGCTCGTCCTCCTCGACCGCTTCCGGGACCGCGGGGCAGAGAGCCACGAGAGCGCGCTTGAGCTCATCGATCCCCGCCCCGGTTGCACAGGAGACGCGCAACACGCCCACGATGCGCGGATCCTGGATTGTGAACGGTGCCGCGTCCGGGGAGAGGTCGGCCTTGTTGAGAACAACGAGCTGCGGGCGCTCGTCGAGGCCAGCCCCGTACAGCCCGAGTTCGGTGTCGATCATCCGGAACCGCGCGTCCGCGTCACCTTCCGACCCGTCGATCACATGCATGAGGAGCCGGGCGCGCTCGAGGTGCGCGAGAAAGTCATGTCCGAGCCCGACGCCCTCTGCGGCACCCTCGATCAGCCCGGGCACGTCGGCGACGGTGAGCTGTCTCCCATCCCCGACATCGACCGTCCCGAGCACCGGCTGGAGCGTCGTGAACGGATAGTCGGCGACCTTCGGCGTCGCGTTCGAGATGCGGCGCAGGAGCGACGACTTGCCGGCGTTCGGGATCCCCGCGAGCGCCGCGTCCGCGACGAGCTTCAGATGAAGCTCGAGGATCCGCTCTCCGGCCGGAAGCCCGGTCTCGGCGAACCTCGGCGTCTGCCGGGTCGGGGTCGCGAACTGCGCGTTGCCGCGACCGCCCTGGCCGCCGCGCGCGGCGACGAACCGTGCGCCTGCCCGCGCGAGATCGGCGATCAGCACCCCCTCCTCGCCGAGGAGCTGGGTTCCGACGGGGACGCGGACCTCGGCCGACTCGCCATCCGCGCCGTGTTTGCGCGCGCCACGCCCGTTGCCGCCACGCCCTGCCTCGAAGACCATCCGGCCCCGCAACCACGAGAGGTCACGGAGGTCCGGGTCCGCAACCACCGTCACGTCGCCGCCGCGTCCTCCGTCACCACCGTCGGGGCCGCCTCTCGGGACGTGTTTCTCCCGCCGGAAGCTGAGGCCACCATCGCCTCCCCGTCCCGCGCGGACGGTGATACGCGCGCGATCATGAAACATCGGACGCCCTCCTGGGCGCGCGGATGGTCAGTCCGCGTCGGACGGCTCGGCGGCGGTTGCCACCGACACGGTCCGGCGATCGCCGGAACGGCGGAACTCGAGCGTGCCGGGGCGCAACGCGAACAGGGTGTCGTCGCGACCGATACCTACCCCGTCGCCGGGGCGAAACCGGGTGCCGCGCTGGCGGACGATGATCGTCCCGGGCTTCACCTGCTGCCCGGCGAATACCTTCACCCCGAGGCGCTTGCTCTCGGAATCGCGACCGTTCTTGGAGGAGCCGAGGCCCTTCTTGTGTGCCATCCGGTCTACTCCTCCGTCTTCTTCGCGCGGGCGCGGGTCGCCTTCGGCTTCGCTGCGGCGCCGATCGAAGCAATCTCGATCCGCGTCAACGACGCGCGGAAACCCGTGTGCCGCTTGTAGCCCGTGCGCTTCTTGTACTTGCCGATCAGGATTTTCGGCCCCTTTTCGTTTCCGAGAACCTTCGCGGTCACGACCTCCCCCGGGCTGAGCGTCGGCTCACCCTCGCCACCGACGATGAGGACGGGCGGAGTGAACGTCGCACCCTCCTCGAGCGCGAGCCGGTCCACGAGCAGCCGCTCGCCCTCACGGACGCGGTACTGCTTGCCGCCGACGGAGATGATCGCGTAACTCATGCAGACCCCAGAGAATGCCGCGGGCGGACGCCCGCAAGCCGCAGGATAATAGCAGCGTCGCGCACTCTCGATCAGCCCCGCCGGTCGAAGTCGTCGAGCCACTCGGACATCGGCACGTAACCCGCCTCGGCGGGAGGCGTTGTGACCGTCTCCGCTGCCGGAGCGCTGTCGGTCTTCGCAACGGCAGCGGGCGGCCTGACGTCATCCGTCGGATCGCCTTCCACCCCGTCGCCCGCGCCGTTCTCACCCGTCGTCGCGCCGGACGGCTTCCGCCGCCCGCGACCGCCGCGGGAGCCACGCCGTCGCTTCCGCTTTGCCGCTTCCGCGCCGGGTTCGCCGCCATCCGCGACAGCCCCGTCATCGGGCTCGCCCGAACTCTCGGCGCTGTCGGTCGCTGGCGCATCCGCCGTGGACCGCTGTGTGTCGTCCCCGGTCGACGGCGCGGCGGCCTCCCCGGGCACGTGGATCCGGGCCTGCCTGCGCCTGGGCGCACGCTTCGGCGCCGGGGGCGCACCGTCGTCGTCGATCACTGCGTCGTCGGCCGCCGGCTCCTCGTCGGACGTGCCCGCGTCGTCACCGGTCTCGCTGGCCTCGCCGGTCTCGCCCGCGTCACCCTCGGCCGTCGCGGCCGGCTTGCGACGGCCACGACCACCGCGCGACCCGCGTCGACGGCGGCGAGGCTTTGCCTCACCCGTCTCGTCGCCGCCGTCCTCGTCCTCAGCCACGTCATCGTCATCCTCGCCCGCAGTTTCGGTCACCCGGACTTCGTCGGCGACAGCGTCACCACCGGCGGGATCAGCAACGACCTCGCCCTTCCGCTTCACGGGGGCCCGGGTCGGCTTCTCGGCCTCCGCCTCGAATGTGATCGGCTCGGGCGGTGCAGCACCCTCGACGAGGGTCGCAAACGCGATGCCCTCCAGCACCCGACCGACGCGCACCGTCGCCTTCTTGCCGACGAGCTTCGCAGCGTCCGCGATCACAATGTCGATCCCGTCGAGCTTCGCAACCGCCGTCGTGACGTCGTGCTCGCCGATCTCGACCGGCTTCACCTCGAGCTGCGCGCCCTCCTCGATCGCGACGGTCGGCTGCAGCTCCTCGAGCCGCCCCTCCGCCAGCACCCGGAAGTGGTCGGCGTGCGCATGCCTCTCGGCCGCAACGAGGAAGAAACGGCGGCGCGTCGCCTCCTCCAGCGCCGCAAGCCGCTCACCCCCAGCACCTGCGAGTAGGCCGAGCACGCGGGGGTTCACGGCGATGCGATATGCCTGGATCCGCGAACCCGCCCCTGCGGCTGCGAGCGCGCGGAGCTTGCGCTCCACCTCGAGCGCGACGGTCGCGTCCGAGACGACGATCCCGTCGCCGCCGCACGCGGGGCACTTGCGGGTCATGATCTCGCGTGGGCCTTCCGTCACGTTCTGGCGCGTCATCTCGACGAGCCCGAGCGGCGAGATCTCGACCACATAGGTCTTCGTGCGGTCGCGCTCAAGCTCGATGCGCAACGCTTCTTCGACGGCCTCGCGGTTCTTCTGGTTCGCCATGTCGATGAAGTCGATGACGATGATCCCGCCGATGTCGCGAAGCCTGAGCTGGCGGACGACCTCCTTCACCGCCTCCAGGTTGTTCTTGAGGATCGTGTCCTCGAGCCGCTGGGTCGAGGTCTTCGAACGCGAGCCGACGAATCGACCGGTATTGACATCCACCACCGTGAACGCCTCGGCGTAGTCGAAGATGAGGTAGCCCCCCGACGGCAGGTCGACCCGGCGCTCAAGCGTCGATGCAATCTCCGCCTCGACCCCGAACCGCTCGAACAGTCTGTCCTTCTCCTTCCACCGCTGGACGCGCTCGACCATGTGCGGCGATGTCTTCTTCAGATAGCCGGCGATGCGCTTCATCGCGCGATCGTTGTCGACCCACGCCGCGGCGAAGTCGCCTGCGAACAGGTCGCGCACGATCCTGAGCGGCAGCTCCGCCTCCCGGTACACGAGCGCGGGAGCGGTCGAGGTTTTCGCCTGCGCTTGGATCGTCTTCCACAACCGCTCGAGGAAGACGAGATCGCGTTCGACGTCCTCCGCGGATGCACCCTCCGCCGCGGTGCGCACGATCACGCCGCCCTCGGCGGGCGCGATCCGCTTCAGGATGTCCTTGAGCCGGGCGCGCTCGGCGTCATCGAGACGGCGCGAGACACCGAGCCCCTCCCCGTTCGGGACGAAAACGAGGAACCGACCCGGCAGCGAGATCTCCGTCGTTAGCCGCGCGCCCTTCGTCTTCATCGGATCCTTGACGGCCTGCACGAGGATCTTCTCGCCGCGCGAGATCAGGTCCTGAATCTTCTTCCCGTGGCGCTTGCCCTCGAGCTCGGGCACGACGATCTCGTCCACGTAGAGGAACCCATTCTTCTCGAGCCCGATCTCGACGAACGCCGCCTCCATCCCGGGAAGGACGTTGTCGACCGTCCCCAGGTAGATGTTGCCGGCGATCGAGCGCCGCTCCGGCCGCTCGAGATACACCTCAGTAACCCGATCGTCCTCGAGGATCGCGACCCGCTGCTCGCCGACGTCGATCGAGATCAGCAGCTCGCGCTTCGCTGACGGCAGCGGCGCCCGACGCGGTGCCTGCTTCCGGCGACGGTCGCTCCCGCCTCCCGAGCGACGCGACGACGACTCCTTTCCACCGTCCGAGGACCGCTTGCGACGACTCTCGGTCGGCTCGGCCGGCTTCCCGTTCTGCGCCTCGCCGCCGCCATCCGTCGCGGCGGCATCGGGCGTGCCCGTGGCACCGGTTGTGCCGCTCTTCTTACGTCCGCGGCCGCCACGGCTCCCACGACGACGCTTCGGCGCCGAGGAGGAACCCTCCCCCGCCTGCTGCTCGTCTGGCCCTACAGTCTGCGACGCCCCAGAGGGGGCATCGGTGGTGCGCTCAACGGGCCGCGAGGGCTCCCGCGGTGCGTCGTGTGCCTCGATGGAGTCCGGCGCGCCATGCGCGTCCGCCTCCGTTTGCTTCTTCCTGAACCAGGACAACGTCTATTTCCTCTCGTGTATGCGCGCGCAAAACCGCGACCGCGGAAGCGGTCGAAGCGGTTGTCGCGCTGCGGTTGTCGAACATCGTGGCCATCGGCCTCACCGGGAAGCGTATCAGCGTGGATCGCAAACGTTAGGAGCGCGCTTCAGGCGGCGGCGTGCCGGAGCCGCGCCCTGCGACCGCGAACTGCACGAAGACGCTGGCCGAGTCGTGCCCAAGCCCAGGGCTCCACCTCACCGTAGCGCTGCTCGCTCTGTCCGCGGGTCGCCTCGAGGTACTCGAACCACGCGTCCGCTTCCTCGATCCCGAGCAACTCCTCCGCCAGCTCCCGTTCGGGCACCCCGGCCTCCATGTCGTCCCCATCCCACGGCACGCGAGCGATCCTATGGATGCGACCGGACGACTCCAGGTCAGCGGATCGCGCGAGCCGCAGCGCCCAGCAAGCGAGTGGTCCAATACGCGACGAGAGCGGCGACGATCCGTGATCGGGGCAACACCCGGACGATGCCCCGGATCGCGACGCCGGTCGCGGCCGCTGCACCCCATTCGAGCGCGGTCGTTGCCAGCGCCTCCCTCCCTGCGCGGGGTGGCCTCGCGCCACGCGCCGCGGTGACACTCCGGAGAAGCCGCGACTGCAGCATCGCGAGCCGCGAGATACGCGAGCCATCGTGCGGACCACGCCAACCGAGCCACGCGGCCCTCGCCGCGGCTGCTCCCGAGGAGTGGCGGACGACGGCGTCGCGGAGCACGGGAAGCCCGGCGGCGAGCGCCGCGCCGCGGAACCCCAGTGCGGCCGCGAGCCGTTCGACGACGTCGTCCACGACGGAGTCCCCGCCGCGATGCACAACGTGTTCAGCGAGCACGTACGGAACCCGATCGGGACGGTCGGTCACCGCGACAGTCGGAACACCCGCCCTCGTGGCGGTACGCAGCACCGCCACCACCTGGTCGTCGGGGTCTCCCTCGATCAGCGCGACCACCGCCGCGGCCCCCCTCGCGCTCGCAGCGACCCGGACGAGCGCCGGTTCGCCGCCCACGGCAAGCGCCGCCGCGAGCGCGTGGGCCGACGGCCCGAAGACGTGGATCGGGAGTGGGACGGTGACTGCAGAGCCTTCGCGGGCGAGCGCGACGACGTCTCGTGCCACCGAACGCCGGTTCACGACCGCTCCGCGAACGCCCCACCGCGTGCATGGATCGCCTGCAACAGCCCCACGGCAAGGAGATTCGCCACCATCGACGAGCCGCCCACCGTCATGTACGGGAGCGGGATCCCGGTCACGGGCGCGACACCCATCGTCATCCCCACGTTGATGAACACCTGGAAGAGGAACGCGAACGTGATCGCGCCGGCGACGATCGCGCCAAAGAAGTCGCTGGCCAGCGTCACGACGCGCAGTCCCCGCCAGATCACGAGCAGGTACAGCAGCAACAGCACGGAGGCCCCGAGAAAGCCGCGCTGCTCCGCGAACGAGGCGAACACAAAGTCCGTCGCGTGCTCGGGCAGGTAGTCGAACCGCGTCTGACTCGCCTCGCTCACCCCGCGGCCGTCGAGCCCTCCGGCGCCGATCGCGGTAATCGACTGGTTCACGTTGTACGTGAGGCCCGCAGGGTCGAACTCGGGATTCATGAACCCGGTCAATCGATCGATCTGGTACGGCTTCAGCACCTGGATCCCGGCCGCCGGGAGGAGCCAGAGCACCGACGTGACGGTGCCGATCGCGCCCACGAGCAACGTCACCACGTGGCCCCAGCGGACGCCCGCGACAAACAGCGCCGCGGCCAGCGCCGCCGCGTACACGAGCGCGGTGCCGAGGTCGGGTTGGAGGAACACGAGCACCATCGGGACGCACGCGAGCACGATCGCCGCGATCACCGTGCGGAGCTCACGGAGCCGCGCCGCATGATCGGCGAGGAACCCGGCGAGCGCGAGCGCGAAGAGAGCCTTGCCGAACTCCGATGGCTGGAACTGGATCGGGCCAACCTCGATCCAGCGCCGCGAACCGCGGATCACCTCCGCGAACGCGAAGGTGAACACCATCATCGCGATCGTCCCGAGGTAGACGTAGGGCCACGAGCGGCGCCAGAAGCGCGGCGGGATGATCGTTGCGACGACCAGGCCGACGAGCCCGACGGCAGCCGCGATCCCCTGGCGCACAACGAACCGGTGCTCGTCACCTGCGATGTCGAACCGAGTCACGCCCGCCACGGCCCAGAGCCCGTACCCGATCAGCGCGAGCGTCACGAAGAGGAGCACTAGGTCGAGCCGTCCGACGAGCGACACTGCTTCGGCGCGGTACGAGCTACGGCCCTGGCTGGGGCGACGGGATGCCTCGAGGACCGCCATCAGTCGGTCGCCACCAGAACCTTTCGCTTCGCCTCGACGCCGAAGAACTGTTCGAGCACTTCGAGCGCGGCGGGCGCGGCGGCCGTCGATCCGTGGCCGCCGTTCTCGATCACGGCACACACCACGATCCTCACCTCACGGTCGCTCGGCCCGAATCCGCACCACCACGACTGATCCTCGAGATGCCCCTGCGGGTAGCCGGCGATCTGGACGACCTTCTCTGCGGTGCCCGTCTTGCCCGCGATCTGTACCGGGTAGAAGCCGAAGACGCCAGTGGACGTCCCGTGCTCGGCGTGCGTCGCCGAGACGAGCCCCTCCCGCACGACACGGAGCGCAGCGGGGTCGGCTCCTGTCGCCATCGGCGGAGTCGGGGCGAAGCGCCGCACGACGACCGACGACCGCCCGCCACCACCAGGCGTCTCGACGGACTGGACGAGGTAAGGCGTGACGAGCGAGCCGCCGTTCGCGAGCGCGGCGTAGAACCGCGCCATCTGGAGCGGCGTCACCCGCACCTCCTTCTGGCCGATCGCGAGTTGGATCGAGTCGCCCGGGTTCCAGGCGCGGTCCCAGGAACTCGTGAACGTCTCCTTCCGCCACGTCGGGGTCGGGACGAGC
>CAYXAS010000036.1:0-11640 GCA_964461665.1 uncultured Gaiellales bacterium | reverse complement strand
GAGCCCGACCGCCTCGCCGCCGACGCCGAGCCCGGTCGTGCGGCCGAACCCGAACCGGGTCGCCCACTCCTGCATCCGGTTCCTGGCTGCGGCCCCGCCCTGGTAGAAGCGGTACCCGACCTCGTAGAAGAACGTGTCACAGGAGCGCGCAAGCGCCTCGATCAGCGTGATCCGCTTGTTGATGCCCTTGTCCCAGTTCCGGAATACGAACCGGTCTGCACCATAGGCCGCGCTCGGCGTGCACGGAATCTGTTCGTAGGCGCCGAGCACGTGCTCCTGCATCGCAGCGATCGCCGTTACGGGCTTCCAGGTCGACCCCGGCGGATACTCGGCCTGCGTGACGCGGTTCAGGCCCGGCCAGTTCGCCGCCTTCGCAGCGGCGTCGTCCACCAGCGGCTCGATCCGCTTTGGATCGACCCTGCCGACGTACACCGACGGCGTGTAGGTCGGGTACGACGCGAGCGCGAGCACGGCGCCGTCACGGGGGTCGAGTGCGACCAGCGCCCCACCGTTCGC
Source organism: uncultured Gaiellales bacterium (assembly GCA_964461665.1). Taxonomy (GTDB): domain Bacteria; phylum Actinomycetota; class Thermoleophilia; order Gaiellales; family Gaiellaceae; genus Gaiella. The sequence goes on along the minus strand of CAYXAS010000036.1, from coordinate 11,124 downwards.
GTGCCACGACTTGCTCTTCTTCGCGAGGGCGATCCCGTGGACGAGAGCCCGTTCCGCGGCGCGCTGCAGCCCGAGATCGATCGTGAGCCGGACGGTGTTGCCCGGTCGCGCCTCGCGCCGGAGCGTGAGCGGCGACTGCGGGTGGCCGAGCGAGTCGACGCGGATCTGCGCCTCGCCCGCGACGCCGCGCAGGTACGGGTCAAAGGCGTTCTCGATCCCGGTCTTGCCCACCCGGTCCCCCGACCGGTAGCCGTCCTCCGCGAGCCGTTCAAGCTCCTCCGGCGAGATCTCACCCACGTATCCGAGGATCTGGGCTGCGAGCGACACGTGGGGGTAGTGGCGGAGGTAGGTCTGCTGGATCTGCAAACCGGGGAGGTCGTCGAGGTGCTCGTAGAGGTAGGCGACCTGCTCCTCGGTCACGGACGTCTTGACGACGATCGGATTGAGCGGGTCGGCAAGACGCCCATCGACCTCCTTTGCGAGCGCCGCCGGAGACACTCCGAGAGCGGTCGCAAGGGTGGTGATCACACGCCACCGGCCCCTTTGCGGAAGGTCTCCCACCCAGAGTTTGATCGCCGTACCGGGCACGTTGTCCACGATCACCCGGCCGCTCCGGTCGACGACGGTCCCACGAGGCGCGTCGACCTCGACCGTTCTGATCTGGTTCTCCTGTGCGGCACCGAGATAGCGATCGCCGGACAGCACCTGGAGTGACCAGAGGCGGACGAAGAGCACCGCGAACGCCATGAACGTCACGGCGCCCAGCACGCCGATCCGGAGCGCAAGACCGGGCGTGAACCGGTACGGCGCCTCGATCCCCTCGCCCGGATCGAGGAACCTTCGGGATCTGGAGCGTCGCTCGACGTACGGGCTATCCGACAAGATCGACCTCGCCGACCCCGTGGTCATCCCGGCGTCCGAACAGAACCCGCACGAACCGATGCGCAGGGATCACGAGCAGCGCGGCGAGGATCGCGTTCGGGACGAGCGAGCGTGCGAGTTCACCCGCCGAGACGGGTTCACCGATCAACGCCTGCAGCACCCCACCGCCGACAAGGGTGACGAGGCTCAGCGCCGCCGCCGCGAGCGAGGGTGCGCGGAGTCGGCCGCGACCGGTTGTTTCGCCATAGCGCCCGACCCAGTGACCGGCGGCAGTGAGCACGAGCGATGTCACGCCGAGCGTCCCGAGCGTCATCACATCGAGCAGCAGCCCCGCCGTGAACCCGACCACGGCACCGGTGATGGCGCCACGCTCGAGCGCGAGCGCCACGAGCAGGACAAGCACGAGATCCGGTTCGGCCCCGACGAGCGTGGTACCCGCGAGCGTCGATGCCTGAAGCGTCACCACGGCGACGACGAGCACCGCGATTCCGACCACAGCGATCAGGGCGTCTCCCCGAGTCGCTCCTCCGGGATCAGGACGAGCACGGCATCGAGCGCGGAGAAGTCCGCGAACGGCTCGACCTGAACCTGCTTGTAGGGGAACGTGTCGCTCTGACCCACGCTTGAGACCCTGCCGATCGGGATACCGCGTGGATAGAGAGACTGGAGCGTCGGGGTCTTCCAGCCTGCGGTCACGATCGTGTCGCCCTCGCGCACCCGCTGTTCCTTCGGGACGCGGTCGAGCCGGAGCGCCGAACGCGGACCCTGACCGCGCCGGACGATCCCCGCCGCGTCCGTCCGGACATCGACCGCCGAAACCGCGCTCCCTTCGTCCGTGAGGAGCACAACGCGGGCCGTCCGGTCGACGACGCGGGTGACCCTGCCGACGAGCCCGTCCTCGGTGACGACGGGGTCACCCTCCGCGAGTCCGTCCCTACGCCCCGCCGAGATCACGATCGACTGCGCGTAGACGCCGATCGGCCGCGAGATGACGGAGGCCGCAACCCCGTCGAAACCCCCCGGGAACGTGGGAGCCGACCGGAACGCGAGCAGCGCCCGCAGCCGCGTGTTCTCGACGAGCGCCAGGTCGCCACGGACGATCCGTTGCCGCAGCGCCTCGTTTTCGCTGGCGAGCCGCCGCGCATCGCCGTGAGCAGTCGCGAGCGACGAGACCCATGCCCAGCCGTCGCGGAACGGCTCCGCGATGCGGTTCCCGGCCAACTGCAGCGGCCGCGTCGCCGACGCCGCCCCTGACTGTGCGCGTGCCATCACACCGTCGTCGCGACCGTACGAGAGCGTGATCAGCACGAGCGCGCAGAGCACAAGCGCTCCGGCCACGAAACGGCGCACCAGTGCCGCGGCTGTGCGAGAGCGACCCAGCCCGGATGCGGAGGAGCGGGCCGTCACGCGCAGCACCGCCAACCGTGCGGTGCGTCTCCGTGCCACTGGGCGACCCAGTCTACCCGGCCGGCGGGAGATCCCGGCTACCGGCGACTGTTTCGGCGCCGGTGCGCCTGGTTCGAACGGTGGATCGTCTCGAACTCCTCGAGGCTCCGCCCGGAGCCGATCGCGACGCACGTGAGCGGACTGTCCGCCAGGTGCACGGGGACGTGCGTCTCACCCCGCAGGCGTTCGTCGATCCCCGTGAGCAGGGCGCCGCCGCCCGCGAGAACGATTCCGCGATCGATGATGTCCGCCGCAAGCTCCGGTGGGGTCTTGTCGAGGGTGGACTTGATCGCGTCCACGATCTGGGAGACGGGTTCGTCGAGGGCGCGCCGGATCTCCTCCGAGGAGATCACCACGGTCTTCGGGAGCCCCGTGAGCATGTCACGCCCGCGCACCTCCGCCTGCACCTCTTCCTTCAGTCTCGAGGCGGAGCCGATCTCGAGCTTGATCTCCTCGGCGGGCTGCTGGCCGATCAGGAGCTTGTACTCCTTCCGCACGTGGCTGACGATCGCGTCATCCATCTCGTCGCCGCCGACGCGAAGCGACTGCGACACCACGATCCCTCCGAGCGAGATGACGGCGACCTCTGTCGTGCCGCCCCCGATATCCACGATCATGTTCCCCGTCGGATCGCCGACCGGAAGACCGGCGCCGATCGCGGCGGCCATCGGCTCCTCGATCAGGTACGCCTGCCGGGCGCCCGCCGAGAGCGTCGCCTCCTCCACCGCGCGCCGCTCGACCCCGGTCACCCCGGACGGCACGCACACCACGACCCGAGGGTGCGCGAAACGGCTCTGGTGCACCTTCTGGATGAAGTGGCGGAGCATCTGCTCGGTGACGTCGAAGTCGGCGATCACGCCGTCCTTCAGAGGTCGGATCGCCGAGATCGTGCCCGGGGTGCGACCGATCATCCGTTTTGCCTCAACCCCGACCGCATAGACGTCGCCCGTACGCTGGTCGATCGCGACGACCGATGGCTCCGAAAGCACGATCCCGCGACCGCGCACGTACACGAGCGTGTTGGCGGTGCCGAGGTCGACCGCCATGTCTCGGCCACCGAAACCGGTCATCGAGCGAAACAGACCCACGGTTGGCGAGTGTACCGACCGCCCTTTCGGGAGCGACTTGCCGCCGAGCGCTGTGAGTGCCACACTCGGGGCGAGACACGGCTCGGAGCGCTGCCCGCGCGCATGCGATCCCGGGATGTCGGGACCGCGTGTCCGAGCCACGAAGGGTCGCCCCGGGGAGGCGGCCCTTCCCTATGCGTCGAGCAGGGTCGGCACGTGGCGCTCGAGGAGGTCGAGAAGAGCCGCCGCAGGGAGCCCGACGACGTTCAGATAGTCGCCGTCGATCCGCTCGACGAGACGCGCGCCCGTCGCCTGAATCGCGTACCCGCCCGCACGCCCGCTCCATTCACCCGTCGCGAGGTAGGCGTTGAGCTCGTGCTCGTCGAACCGGCGGAACGTGACCCGGGTGGCGACATCCACGACCTCCTCGACCCCCGGCCCGAGCAGACAGAGACCGGAGCGCACCACATGCGTCCGCGCGTGGAGCGTGCTGAGCATCGACCGGGCATGCGCGGCGTCTGCCGGCTTGCCGTACACGGCCCCGTCGAGAAAGACCGCAGTGTCCACTCCGAGCGTCCAACCATCGTCCCCGTGGACGCTGCGCGCCTTGCCCACGGCGTGATCGCGCACAAGTGCCTCCGGGCGTGCACCCGGCGGGTCGTACTCGACATAGTCCGGCTCGACGACCCGAAAAGGGATCGCCAACTGCTCGAGGATCGCCCGACGCTGCGGCGAGGTCGAGGCGAGCGTGAGGGCAGCGGCGCTCATCCGTTCCGCTGCGCGACCCAGATCTCCTCGGCGGGCCACTGCTTCGCCCACGCGAGCGGGACGTAGTCGTAGTACGGGTGATCGACAGCATCGTCGGGCGGATAGAGCTCGACGAGGTCGAGCACCTCGAACCCCGTCCGCCGAAGCAGGCGCAGCAACTCGCCATGCGGGAGCTGCCATTCGACCCCAGGTTCGTCTGCCCACTCGAGCCGACCGAGCCCTCGTTGCGGACGTTCGAGGGTCAGCCCAACCTTCGCATCAGACGCGTCGGGGCCGCACAGGATCGAGAGCGGCGCGTTGCGGAGGAACCAGAGCCGACCGCCGGGCCGCAACAGGCGATGCGCCTCGGGGATCCACCGGTGTGGGTCACACCAGATGCTCGCCCCGTACTCCGAGACCGCGAGATCGAAGGAGGCGTCGGGGAGCGGCACGTCCTCGGCGCTTGCCTCGAGGAGTGGGAACACGAGCGCGTGGTCCGCCTGCATCCGTCGCGCGGTCGTGAGCTGCGCAGGGGTGACGTCGATTCCGACCGGCCGGGCGCCACGTCGGGCGAGCCAGGCGGACACGTATGCGGTCCCGCAGCCGAGCTCGACGACGTCGAGCCCGTGGACATCACCGAGGGTGTCGAGCGACGCCTCCGGGATGCTCCAGACGCCCCACGAGATCTCCGTCTCCGCCCAGCGGCTCGCCGCCTGACGGTCGGTGTATTCGGCGTTCGCCTGGGTCCAGGCCTCGCGGTTTCGGATCGCGTCGTCGGAGAGCGAGCCCAACGGTCGGGTCAGACGAGGCCGTCGGGGAAGAACAGTGCGAGTTCGCGCTTCGCACTCGCCTTCGAGTCGGAGCCGTGCACGACGTTCTCCGACAGCTGGGTCGCGAGGTCGCCGCGGATCGTGCCGGGAAGAGCGTTGGAGGGGTGCGTGGCGCCCATCAACGCGCGGACACCGAGGATCGCGTCCTCGCCGCGGACCGCGAGCGCGAGCACCGGGCCGGAGGTGATGAACGAGACGAGGTCGGCGAAGAACGGCTTCCCCTTGTGCTCGGCGTAGTGCTGCTGCGCGAGCGCGCGGGTGATCCGGAGGAGGCGTGCGCCGCGCAACTCGTAGCCGCGCCGCTCGAAGCGCGCGACGATCTCGCCGCAGAGGCTGCGGCGGACACCGTCGGGCTTCACGAGGACAAGGGTGGTTTCGATGGCCATGCTCGGTGAGGGTAGCCGTGGTCGCAGCTCCGGGGCCCGAGCAACGGTCGCGCACGGTCAGAGGATCGACTGACCGACCCGGTAACCCGCCCAGAACGCTGCGCCGACGACCACTGCGATGACACAGAGGACGATGAGGAGCACCGAGATCACACCCATCCCCCTCATCGGGCAGCCTCGGCAGCGGCGAGGTCCGCGAGGAGATAGAGCGAGCCGGTCACGAGCACAGGTTCGCCGATCGCGTGTGCCCGCGCGAGCGCAGCAATCGGGTCGGAGATCGCCTCGACGTGCGCGAACCCGTGCCGGGCGGCTGCCGCGGCGAGCGACTCGGCGGAGAGCGCTCGTTCGTTCGAGGACGACGTCGCGACGAGCGTGTCGCCGAGCGCACGGAGATCGCCGAGCATCGCGTCCACGTCCTTATCGCCGAGGATCGAGACGCACAGCGTGAACGGCGCCGCGCCGGCGCGCTCGCGCAGCCAGCGGATCCCGTCGGGGTTGTGTGCGCCGTCACGCAGCTCGCCGGAGCGTCGTTCGAGCCGTCCGGGGACCGCGACCGCAGGCGCAGGTTCAAGGTGTCTGCCGAGGAACGCCTCCGCAGCGTCGTGCGCGCCACCCACCCGCGCTTCGACCCCGGCCGGAACGAGCGCGGCCCAGCGCTCGTCCGGAACGAGCGCGAGTGATCCGGGTCGAGCGACCGCGAGCTTCTCGGCCGCGATCGCCTCGAGGGTGTCTCCGAGCACATCGACGTGATCGAGCCCCACCGACGTGAGCAGCGTCACGCTCGATCGCAGCACGTTCGTCGCGTCGTGTCTCCCGCCGAGCCCGGCCTCGACAACCGCAACATCGACGCGCGCGGCCGCGAAGGCCGCGAGCGCTGCAGCGGTGATCGCCTCGAACTGCGTCGCTCCGACTCGCTCCGCGTCGTGCCGGACGCGCCCGAGCGCGTCCTCGAGCACGGCGTCCCGCCCCCCGATCGTGATCCGCTCCGACCACGCGCGCACGTGGGGGGACACGGTCGCACCGACCCGCAGCCCCTCGCGCAGCAGCGTCGCCTCGATCACCCGTGTTGCGGTGGTCTTTCCGTTCGTGCCGACGACGTGAATCGCCCCGAACTGCTCCTGCGGGTCACCGAGCGACCCGAGGAGTGTGCGCATCCGCTCGAGCCCGAAGCCGTCACGCGGCCACGGCGAGAGACCGGCGAGCCAGACGAGATGGGTGGCCGTCGGAACGGTTGCGGTCACCACGGCCTCAGCCGGGGAGTGCCCCGAGCTCCGTGCGGTACCGCGCGAGCTTCTCGCGTTCCGCCACGACCACCTCGGCGCGCGCGTTTGCGACGAACCGATCGTTGGCGAGCATCTTCTCGGCCCGCGCAATCTCGCCCTCCAGCCGCTTCCGCTCGGTGGCGACGTCACCGGGAGCACTGCGCCGCTCGGGGCGGACGACGAGTGCGAAGATCCGCCGTTCGTCCTCCGACGAGAGCTCCGGGGTGACCCCGCTGCGACGGAACGTCTGCGCGGCCGCCTGCACGCGATCGAGAGCGGCCACCGACTCGGCGTTCGTCGAGTCGACCAGCGGCCACGGCGACACGATCAGCCGTGCCGTGCGCCCGGGCAGGTACGACCAGATCTCCTCGGTCACGTGCGGGAGAACCGGATGGAGCAACGCGAGTAGGCGCTCGAGCGCGGCGAGGGCCGTAGCGAGTGCGTCGGGCTCACGGTCGTGGAGCCGCTGCTTCACGGCCTCCGCGTACCAGTCGCAGAAATCGTCGAAGGTGAGGTGGTACAGCGCGTGTGTCGCGGTCGAGAAGTCGAACCGCTCCCATGCCTGCTCCGCCTCGGCCCGGCACGCGTCGATCCGCGCGAGAATCCAGCGTTCCTCCAGCGTCGTCGGCCGGGCATCCGCGACGACGCCGTCGGCGTTCGAGAGGATCAGGCGTGAGACATTCCACAGTTTGTTCGTGAGCTTCCGGCCCTCCTCGATCGAGCCGATCGAGAAACGGACATCCTGCGTCGACGACATTTTCAGGAGTCCGTACCGGGTCGCATCGGCGCCGTGCTCGTCGATCGTCTCGAGCGGGTCGATCCCGGTGCCGAGACTCTTCGACATCCGCCGCCCGTCGGGTGCAAGCACGGTCGAATGGATCAACACGTCGGTGAACGGCACCTCGCCGAGCGCCTCGAGTCCCGTCCAGATCATCCGGTTCTCCCAGAGGCGGATGATCTCGCGAGCGGTCGAGTTGACGTTCCCCGGGTAGTACCGGGCGACCTCCGGGGCGGGTTCCGGCCAGCCGAGCGTCGCGTACGGCCAGAGCGCCGACGAGAACCACGTGTCGAGCACATCCGGGTCGCGTGTGAGCGCCACGCCCTCACCTGCACGCGCCTGTGCCGCCTCCTCTGTGACGGCGCAGATCGCGTCGCCTTCGGGCGTGTACCAGATGGGCAACTGGTGCCCCCACCAGAGCTGGCGCGAGACGCACCAGTCGGGGGACTCGGCGAGCGAGGCGATCGCGAACCGGTGCTGCGACTCCGGGTGGTACCGCACGCGTCGCTCCTCCAGCGCGCGGATCGCGGGGGCGGCGGCAGCGTCCATCCTGCACCACCACTGGAGCGAGATGAGCGGCTCGATCCGCGAGTGGCACCGCTCGCACGTCCCGACGGCGTGGCGGTAGTGCTCGCGCTTCACGAGCCTCCCGCGCTCGCGCATCCACGCGATCACGCGCTCGTCCGCTTCGCGCTGCGTGAGCCCCGCGAGGTCTCCAGCGCCCTCGTTCATCAGACCGTCGAGCCCGATCACCATCGGTTCGGGAAGCCCGTGATCGCGTCCGATCTCGAAGTCCATCGGGTCGTGACCCGGAGTGACCTTGACGGCCCCCGAGCCGAAATCGGGATCGACGCGCGCGTCCGCGATCACGGGAACCGGCCGATCGAACACGGGAATCAGCACCTCGCGCCCGACGGCCCCCCGATAGCGCTCATCGTCGGGGTGAACCGCGACCGCGACGTCACCGAGACAGGTCGCCGGACGCACCGTCGCGACCGTGATCCCATCGGCCCCATCGCCGTCGGCGAACGGGTAGTGGAGGAACGTCAGCGTGTCGTCCATGTCCTCGTGCACAACCTCGAGATCGGAGATCGCGGTGCGGTGGTGAGGGCACCAGTTGACGATCCGGTTCGCGCGGTAGATCCACCCGTTGTCCCAGAGCCGGACAAAGAACGTGAGGACGGCGTGGACGTACGCATCGTCGAGTGTGAATCGTTCCCGCGCGTAGTCCATCGACGCACCGAGCCGCCGGAACTGGCCCATGATGGTGCGCCCCGTCGTCTCAAGCCACTCCCAGGTCCGGGCGACGAACGCCTCTCGGCCGAGCTCGAGTCGCGTCAAACCCTCCTTCGCAAGCTGCTTCTCGACGACGTTCTGCGTCGCGATTCCTGCGTGGTCGTACCCGGGCTGCCAGAGCGTGTCGAACCCGCGCATCCGATGCCAACGCACGAGGCAGTCCTGGATCGAGCCGTTCAGGGCGTGGCCCATGTGGAGCTCGCCGGTCACGTTCGGCGGTGGCACGCAGATCACGAATGTCTCGGCGCACCGTGCGCCGGCGCCTGCGGCGTACAGCCCCTCGTCCTCCCAGGCGCGCTGCCAGCGCCGCTCGACCCCGTCGGGGCGGTACAGCGTGTCCATCGCCGATGGGCTCGCGGGCGTCGTCACGACGACGGAGTGTACGGCGGGGTTTCCGCAGGCCTGGCGGGTCTCGTCAGCCGCTCGCCGCGGCGTCGAGCCCTTCGTCCTCGTCCGGGACACCGTGCGTGACGAGCGTCGGGCGACGGCCCGAGGCAATCGTCTCGCGCGTGATCACGCACTTCGTGACGTCCTTCCGGGACGGAAGCTCGAACATCACGTCGAGCAACGCGGTCTCGATGATCGAGCGCAACCCGCGCGCACCCGTCTCCCGCTCGAGCGCTCGGTCAGCGATCTGCCAGAGCGCGTCCTCGGTGAACACGAGCTCGACCGAGTCGTATCCGAAGAACCGCTGGTACTGCTTCACGAGCGCGTTCCGCGGCTCCGTCAGGATCTGCACGAGATCCTCGCGGTGCAGCTGGTGCACCTCCGAGATGACGGGGAGTCGGCCGATGAACTCGGGGATCAGTCCGAACTTCACGAGATCCTCGGGCATCACGAGCGACAGCAGGTCGAGCGCGTCGTCGCCCTGGCGCGAGCGCACGTCCGCGCCGAACCCGACCGCGTTCCTGCCGATCCGCCGCGCAATGATCTTGTCGAGTCCCGCGAAGGACCCACCGCAGATGAAGAGGATGTTCGTCGTGTCGATCGTGAGGAACTCCTGGTGCGGGTGCTTGCGGCCCCCCTGGGGCGGCACCGACGCGACGGTGCCCTCGAGGATCTTCAGCAGCGCCTGCTGCACGCCCTCGCCGGACACGTCGCGCGTGATCGACGGGTTGTCGGCCTTGCGCGCAATCTTGTCCACCTCGTCGATGTAGATGATCCCCGTCTCCGCCTTCTTGATGTCGAAGTCGGCGGCCTGGATCAACTTCAGCAGGATGTTCTCGACGTCCTCCCCGACGTAGCCCGCCTCGGTCAGCGCGGTTGCATCCGCGATCGCGAACGGCACGTTCAGAATGCGCGCAAGCGTCTGCGCGAGCAGGGTCTTCCCGCAACCGGTGGGTCCGAGCAGCAGGATGTTCGACTTCTGCAGCTCGACCTCGCCGTCGGCGACCTGCCCCATGCGGACGCGCTTGTAGTGGTTGTAGACGGCAACCGCGAGCGTCCGCTTCGCCTCCTCCTGCGACACGACGTACTCGTTCAGTACCCCGTAGATGTCGAGGGGACGCGGCAGGCTCTCAAGATCGATCGTCGCCGGAGCGACCAGCTCCTCATCGATGATCTCGTTGCAGAGCTCGATGCACTCATCGCAGATGTAGACGCCGGGACCCGCGATCAACTTCTTGACCTGACGCTGGGTCTTCCCGCAGAAACTGCAGAGCAGCTGCTCGTTGCCGTCGCTTGCTCGGGCCACGTCTCTCCCTTGGTGTCGTGGACGCTGTGCGCGCCACCCGGAGGCTCAGCGGTGGACGATCACGCGGTCGACGATCCCGTACTCCTTCGCCTCGTCCGAGGTCATGAAGTAGTCGCGGTCCATGTCCTTGCGCACCTTCTCGATCTCCTGGCCGGTGTGCTTGGACATGATCTCCTCAAGCTTGCGCTTGAGGGCGATCGTCTCGTTGGCGTGAATCTCAATGTCCGATGCTTGCCCCTGGTAGCCGCCCCAAACCTGATGGATCAGGATCTTGGAGTTCGGCAGCGCCATCCGCTTCCCTTCGGCGCCCCCCGCAAGAAGAAGCGCGCCCATGCTCATCGCGATCCCGACGCAGATCGTCGAGACATCCGGCTTGATGAACTGCATCGTGTCGTAGATCGCAAGCCCCGAGTAGACCGAGCCGCCCGGCGAGTTGACGTACAGGTGGATGTCCTTGTCCGGATCCTCAGACTCGAGGTGGAGGAGCTGCGCGACGATCAGGTTCGCGATCTGATCGTCCACCTGCGTTCCGAGAAAGACGATGCGCTCGTTGAGGAGACGCGAATAGATGTCGAACGACCGCTCGCCACGCGAGGTCTGCTCGATGACCATCGGGATTAGGGGACTCATGCTGTCTCGCTCTCCTTACTTCCGGGTAACACCAACTTCTTCTTCGGCGCCTGTGAACCGCTCCGGGTTTCATGCAGGCTGTTTGGTTTGAGTCTCGGCCTGCTGGC
>CAYXAS010000035.1:0-22966 GCA_964461665.1 uncultured Gaiellales bacterium | reverse complement strand
GCGCAGGTCGGGCAGATGGCGCCTCAGGCGATGGCGGGGATGACGGCGGCGCAGATGGATCAGTTGCCGGCGACCGCGATGAAGTCGTTCTCGGCGGAGCAGGTGGGCAACCTGGCGCCGACCGCGTTGAAGACGATGGATGCGGGCCAGATGAAGGCGATTCCGGCGACGGCGATGGCGGGGCTCGAGCCCGCACAGATGAAGGCGCTGCCGACGACCGCGGTGGCGGCGCTGCAGCCGGCACAGGTGAAGGAGATCCCGGCGGACGCGTTCGCGGGCATGCAGACGGCGCAGTTGAAGGCGCTTCCGGCATCGGTCGCGTCGTCGACGACACCCGCGCAGCTTGAGGCGCTCAGTCCCACACAGTCCAAGCAGTTGACACCCGCGTTCACGGGCAAGCTCAGCACCGAGCAGAAGACGGCGCTCGCGCGCTAGCCCGATCCACAGGACGAACGACGGGGGGCGTGGCCATGGCCACGCCCCCCGGTCGTGAGAGGCGACGAGCGGATTCGAACCGCTGTGCAAGGCTTTGCAGGCCTCTGCCTAACCACTCGGCCACGTCGCCGACGCCGGCCATCGTAGCCGCGTGAAATGACCGATACTCCGTGGGTGAGCCTGGATTGCGCAGCCTCGCTGCTGGCGCACGTCGGAGTGCTCGAGGAGCGCGACCTCGACACGGGCGCGCGGCTCGCGGATGTGCGGGCGCTGGTCGAACGGGTTGGCGATGCCCGTGCCCGTGCGCGCGAGACGCGCGACGCGCTCGCCGGGATCCCTCCCGAGCGAATACGGCTCATCGAAGTGGAGGCGCTGGCACACGCCGAGCTCGTTCACGCACGCCGGGAGGAGGATCAGGCGCAGCAGCGCGTGGGCTCGCTCGAGGGTGCGCGGCGGATGCGTCAGGACGACCTCGACCAAGCCCGGCGGGAGTTGGCGCGCGCGCGGGACGAGGTGCACGACGCATCGGCACGGATCGAGCGCGTCACCGCGCGTGCCACCACGCTCGAGGAGCACGAGCGGCGTGTCTCGGCCGAGGCGGACGCGCTCGTCGCAGAGGTCGCGGTCCTCGTGGATCGTCTCCGAGTTGCACCCCGCGTCTCGATCATCGGCGTCGAGACGGCCCCTCCGGGTTTCGCCGGGATCGATGAGTGGAGCGCGCGTGCACGGGCAGCGCTCTTCGTCGCGCGCGGCGCGCTCGAAACCGATCGTGACCGGATCGTCGGCGAGGCGAATGCGCTCGTCGAGGGCGTGCTCGGCGCGTCCCCCGGGGTGACGAGCGTCGCGCTCGTGCGTCGACGGATCGAGGACGCGTTCGCCGCCACCTAGAGTTCCACTGCCGATGCTCGATCCACTCTCCCGTTGGAAGGCGCTCGGCCTTCCCGACAAACCCGACTACGCAGGGCTCCTCACGTTCGGCGGCGTCCCGTACACCGAGGATCCCGCGGACCTTGTGGGGGTTGACGTTGCGATCCTGGGAGCGCCGATGGACGATCTCGTCTCGGAGCGGGCCGGGACGCGGTACGGCCCGCGCGCGATCCGCGCGGCGGGCGTCGTGTCGGGACCGCATCTCGAGGCCGGCGTGGACTGGGCCACGTGTCTGCGCGTCGTGGACTTTGGCGACGCCCCGGTCATTCCGGCCGATCCTGTCGCGAGCCATGCGGCGATCCGCGCGCTCGTCCGCGAGGTCGCGGCCGCAGGCGCAGTCCCCGTCGTGCTTGGGGGCGACCACTCGATCGCCGAGCCCGATGTTCAGGGTGTCGCCGATGTCCACGGCCCGATAGCTCTCGTCCACTTCGACACCCACACCGACACTGGAACCGAGGTGTTCGGGCTCGAGTTGTCGCACGGGACGCCGATGTACCGGCTCGTCCGGGATGGTCATGTCGATCCGGCGCGGTACGTCCAGATCGGTCTGCGCGGCTACTGGCCGGGTGCGCGGGAGTTCACCTGGCAGCGCGAACAGGGGATCACGAGCTTCTTCATGCACGACATCCGCGACCGCGGGATCCGCGCGGTGGTCGAGGACACGGTCCGGATCGTCGGTGACACACCCGTCTTCCTCTCGGTCGATATCGATGTACTCGACCCCGCGTTCGCGCCGGGAACGGGAACTCCCGAGCCGGGGGGGATGACGACGGCGGATCTCCTCTGGGCCTGCCGAACGGTCGCGGCGCACGTCCGGCTCGTTGGGATGGATGTGGTGGAGGTCATCCCGCAGGCGGTCGCCTCCGCAGACATCACCGCTCTCGCCGCTGAGCGGGTTGTACGCGAGGCCCTCACGGGCATCGCACAGCGCCGCGGACGGTAGAGTCCCGCCCCGTGCCGGCGGTCGTGATGGACGGGAAAGCCCTTGCGGCGCGGATCCGCGCGGATGTTGGACGCGAGGTCGCCGAGCTCGGGCACGTCGGTCTCGCGACGGTGCTTGCTGGCGACGATCCTGCGTCGCACGTCTACATCGATGCGAAACACCGCGCCGCGACCGAGGCGGGGATCGAAGCGCGTGATGTCCGACTCCCGGAGTCCGCGACGGAGGCAGAGGTGCTCGCCGCGGTGCACGACCTCAACGCGGACGACGCGGTGGACGGGATCCTCGTGCAGCTCCCGCTGCCTGCGCACATGAACGAGACGGCAGTCACCTACGCGGTCGCGCCGATGAAAGACGTGGACGGGTTCCACCCGGTGAACGCGGGGCACCTCTACCTTGGCACGCCGCTTCATGTCCCGGCAACCCCTTGGGGCTGCATGGAGCTCCTCGCCGCCCATGGGATCGACCCGAAAGGAAAGGAGGCGGTGGTGATCGGGCGCAGCGAGATCGTCGGTCGGCCTGCCGCGATGATGCTGCTCCATGCGCACGCAACCGTCACGATCTGTCACTCGCGTACCGTCGACCTCGCGTCCCATGTCCGACGCGCAGACATCGTCGTCGCCGCCGTCGGGATTCCCGGGATCGTGAAGCCCGAGATGGTCAAGCCGGGCGCGGCCGTGCTGGATGTTGGGGTGACGCGAACCGACGAGGGGATCCGTGGCGATGTTGACCCCGAGGTGGCCGACGTCGCGGGCTGGCTGACACCGATGCCGGGCGGGACGGGGCCGATGACGATCGCGATGCTTCTTCGCTCGGCGGTCAGGGCGGCGCGCTTCCGGCGCGGCCTACTTGCATTTCCGTCAGGTTGACGCTACTGTTCCCACGTTGCGTACATCGTGCAGCGCATCGCGTGCTGTGCAGGTCTGGGAGGACGTTCGTTGGCAGTTGAAGTTGGCACCGTAAAGTGGTTCTCGAACGAGAAGGGTTTCGGTTTCATCGCACGCGAGAGCGGCGATGACGTCTTCGTGCACTTCTCGGCCATCACGATGGACGGCTACAAGTCCCTCACCGAGGGACAGAAAGTGCAGTTCGAGGTCACCCAGGGCCCCAAGGGCGCCCAGGCCGCGAACGTCACCAACGCGTAGCACGGGTTGGGAGCGGTTTCGACGGGCCTCTTCGGAGGCCCGTCGCGTTTCTGGGGAGGCTGAGGGATGGCGATCACGAGAGAGCAGGTACTGCACGTCGCGCGTCTCGCGCGCCTCGATCTACGTGATGACGAAGTCGAGCGGCTGACGGCCGAGCTCGGGGCGATCCTCGAGGCCGTCTCGAAGGTCTCTGAGCTCGATCTCTCTGATGTGCCGCCCACCTCGCACCCGCTCGATGTCGTGAACCGGCTCGGGGAGGACGTCCCGCGCGAGTCGTTGCGACTGCCGGACGTGTTCGCGAATGCGCCCGAGCGCGACGGCGACCACTTTCGCGTGGCTCCCACCGCCTGAGGTGGAGCCCATTGTGGACACGCTGCGGCTGACGGCGGAGGACGCACTCGGCCTGATCGAGCGACGCGAGGTGTCGCCCACCGAGCTTCACGCGGCATATCTCGCCGCGATCGACGAGCGGGATCCCGAACTTCACGCCTATCTGCGCGTCGTTCAGGAGGCAGATGGTTCGAGCATCCCGATCGCGCTCAAGGACGTGATCTCGACGCACGGGGTGGAGACGACAGCTGGCTCACGGATCCTTGCCGGATACGTACCGCCCTTCGACGCGACCGTCGCAGCCCGTTGTAAGGCGGCTGGCCTGACGCTGCTCGGGAAGACGAACACCGACGAGTTCGCGATGGGCTCATCGACCGAACAGTCCGCGTACGGCCCGACTCGGAATCCATGGGATCCGTCGCGGGTGCCAGGCGGCTCGGGTGGAGGCACCGCCGCGGCGGTCTCCGCCGGTCTCGCGCCGTGGGGCCTCGGCTCCGACACGGGTGGATCGATCAAGCAGCCGTCGGCGCTCTGCGGCAACGTCGGTCTGCGCCCGACGTACGGCACCGTGAGCCGGTTCGGCGTCGTCGCGTTCGCCTCGAGCCTCGATCAGGTCGGGCCGGTCGCGCGCACCGTGCGGGACTGCGCGCTCCTCACGACGATCATCGCCGGGGCCGATCCGAACGACCTGACGACGGTCGATCATCCGGAACCGCTTGTGCTCCCGACCGCCGAGCGACTCGACGGGCTGCGGATCGGGGTGCCACGCCAGATCGACGGGCTTGCGATCGACAGCGGCGTACGCGCTCGTTTCGAAGAGGCGCTCACGCTCGCAAGCGAGCTTGGCGCGAAGGTCGACGAGTGCGACCTGCCGCTCGCGTTCGAATACGGGATGGCCTGCTACTACCTCATCGCTCCCGCCGAGGCATCCTCGAATCTCGCTCGCTTCGACGGAGTCCGGTACGGCACGCGCGCGCCGGGGGCCACATACCGCGAGTCGGTCGAGCGGACCCGCGACGACGGGTTCGGGCCGGAGCCGAAGCGGCGGATCATGCTCGGCGCCTACGCGTTGTCGGCCGGGTACTACGACGCGTTCTACGGGCAGGCGCAGAAGCTCCGAACCCTGCTGGTCCGCGAGCACCGCGACGCACTCGACCGTTGCGACGTGATTGCCACACCAACCTCTCCGACGGTCGCCTTTCGACTGGGGGAGAAGGCCGCCGACCCGCTCGCGATGTACGCCTGCGATGTCCTGACGATCCCATCGTGTCTCGCCGGGCTTCCGGGACTGAACGTCCCGTGTGGACTCTCGGAAGGGCTGCCGGTCGGTCTGCAGCTGATCGGGCGCCAGTTCGGCGAGAACACGCTGTTCCGCGCCGGTCACGCGATCGAGCGCGCGCTCGACCTCGACCTCGTCCCAGAGCGCCTCCGGTGACCGCCGAGCGGGCAAGCGCTGCATGGGAGCCCGTGATCGGGCTCGAGATCCACGTGCAGTTGAAGACGCGGACGAAGATGTTCTGCCGCTGCGTCGCCGGGTTCGGTGGCGGGCCAAACACGCAGACCTGCCCGGTCTGCCTCGGACTGCCCGGTGCACTCCCCGTCGCTAACCGGACGGCGGTCGAGTGGACGCTCAAGCTCGGACTCGCGCTCGGCTGCGAGATCCCGCCGCGGGCGGTGTTCGCGCGCAAGAACTACTTCTACCCCGACCTACCGAAGGGGTACCAGATCTCCCAGTTCAGCCTCCCGTCGTGCATCGACGGACACCTCACGGTGCCCACGGCGCGCGGTGAGATCGAGGTCCGGATCGTCCGGGCGCATCTCGAGGAGGACGCGGCGAAGACCGTGCACGTCGGTGGCCACAGCGGCCGGATCGGCGGCGCCGAGCACAGCCTCGTCGACTACAACCGCGGCGGTACCCCGCTCGTCGAGATCGTTACTGCGCCGGATCTCCACTCCTCGGACGATGCGCGTCGGTTCCTCCAGTTGCTCCGCCAGACGATCGTCGAGCTCGGAGTCTCGGACGCCGAGATGGAGAAGGGCACGCTGCGGGTCGATGCGAACGTCTCCGTCCGACCGGCGGGGTCGAGCGAGCTCCGGACCCGGTGCGAGATCAAGAACATGAATTCGTTCACCCACATCGCACGCGGAATCGACGCGGAGGCGGAGCGTCAGATCGGTGTCTGGGAGTCGGGTGGGACGGTGGAGCAGCACACCTACGACTTCGACGTCGCGCACAACCGCCTGACCGCACGTCGGGCGAAGGAGGAAGCGGACGACTACCGCTACTTCCCCGAACCGGATCTCGTCCCGCTCGAACCGGAGCGCGAACTGGTCGAACGTCTCCGTGCGGAGCTTCCCGAGCCTCCCGCAGCGCGGATCCGGAGGATCGAACGGGCGCTTGATCTCGACCGCGCGGTCGTGCTCGTGACGGGTGGGCTCGACGGACTCTGGGGCGCGACCGTCACCGCGGGTGCCGACCCGGTCGCCGCGGCGAACGTGATCGCGAACGTGCTCGTTGGGGCGGGAGTCGCGCTCGAAACCGTCGTGCCGACGGAGCTCGCACGGCTCATCGGCGCACGCGATCGGATCCCTCGGCGGGCGTTCGACGATGCGATCTCACGGATCGGCGAGCCCGGCTTCAGCGCTGACCCGTACCTCGCGGAGGAGGCGGTGACCGACACGGGGGCGCTCGAGCCGATCGTGGATGCGCTGATCGCGGCGCATCCCGGACAGGCAGCGGCGTATCGCGGGGGGAAGCTCGGCCTCCTCGGGTTCTTCGTCGGGCAGGTGATGAAGGAGACCGGTGGTAGTGCCGACGCACGCGTTGTGAGCGATCTGGTTCGATCCCGACTCGACGGCTGAATCGTGTTCCGGACGCCCGTCGTGCGTGCACTCTGGGTCGCGGTGGTGGTGGCCGTGGCACTCGTCGTCGGACCGGTGGCTCCCGCCGCCGACGCGCCTGCGGTGTTCCGCGTGACCGTCAAGAGCGGACGCCCGGTCGGTGGGATCGCACGGCCGACCGTGAGGCGCGGAACGGTCGTGCGCGTCGTCGTCTCCGACCGCGGTGAGGCCGTCCACCTCCATGGAACGGCGGTCGAGGGCCGCTTTGGCGCGTCGCGGAAGGTCACGCTCCAGTTCGTTGCACGCGTTGCGGGAAGGTTCGAGCTTGAGTTGCACCACCCGGATGTGCTGCTCCTCCGGCTCACGGTGACGCCGTGAGCGGCTTCCCGCGTGTCGTGGCGCACGGGATCGGGGCGGTGCAGGATCTCCCGGTCCCCCAGTGGCTCTTCTACTGGGGAGCGGGGTCCGTGCTGGTCGTGTCGTTTGTGCTCCTCGGTGGCCTCTGGCGACGGCCACTGCTCGCTGGGCACGGTGGCGCTCAGGTTCCGGTCGCCATCTCGCGCACGATGCTCGGCCCCATGAAGCGCGCCGTCCAGGCGGCCTCGGTCCTGCTGCTGGGTGTGGTCTGGATCGCCGCCACTGTCGGAAACGAGGATCCGTTCTCGAACCTCGCTCCGACGTGGGTGTATGTCGCATTGTGGTTGGGCGTACCTGCACTGTCCGTCCTCGGCGGGAACGTCTGGTCGGCACTCTCGCCGTGGCGAGCGCTCGCAGACGCAACCGTGTGGGGGATCGAGCGCACCGGCCGGGAGGCCCGCCCGCTGTCCGTCTACCCCGAGCGCCTCGGGCGCTGGCCCGCCGCCGGGGCCCTGCTCGCATTCGCGTTCCTTGAGCTCGCGTACGCGGAGCCAGCCAGCCCTCGTTCCCTTGCAGTGGCGATCGCCGCGTACTCCTACTACGCGCTGGCCGGAATGGCAGCGTTCGGGCGCGACACGTGGGAGCGACACGGTGAGGGATTCGCGGTCCTGTTCCGGCTCGTGGGGCGCCTCTCGCCACTCGAAGCACGCGACGGTCGGCTCAGCATCCGTTGGCCGCTGACCGGCCTTGCGGCGGCAGAGCACGAACGAGGGACGGTGGCGGTGCTTGCGGTCGCGCTGGGCAGCGTGCTGTTCGACGGGTGGAGCCGGGCGAGCCTCTGGCAGGACACCCTCGCGGCGCTCGAGGGGCCATATGTGGCGGACATGCCTGCCGTTGCAGAGGCGGTCACGACCGGAGCGAACGCGGCCGCGGTGGTCATTGGGTCCATGGTGATCGGCCTCGCGTACCTCGCTGCGTGCGCAACGGCGACCGGGCTAGCGCGGACGCGGCTGGTGCTTGCGCCGGAGCTCGTCTGCTCGCTCGTCCCGATCGCGGTGGCGTACATCGCTGCGCACTATTTCTCGCTCGCGATCGTCCAGGGCCAGTTCCTCCTCCCGCTCCTCTCCGACCCGTTAGGCCGCGGCTGGGATGTGCTCGGCGTGTCCGGGTTCGAGCCGAATCTCGCACCGCTCTCACCGAACACGGTCTGGTACGCGCAGGTCGGTGCGCTCGTGGTCGGACATGTCGCAGGTCTCATGGTCGCGCACGACCGTGCGGTCGCGCTTCTTCCTGACCGTCGGGCTGCGCTCCGTTCACAGCTGCCCATGCTCGGCCTCATGGTGCTGTACACGGTCGGGGGCCTCTGGGTTCTGTCGCGCGGATGACGGTGCTGGCGCATCACCCGACCTGGACGCTCATCGCCGCCGAACTCGGCGCGGTCGGCCTCCTGGTCGCGGTGCTCGGGTGGGTGGTGCTCCGCGAGCGGCGTCGACGCGCACGCCGTTAGCGGCGCGTGACGAACCCTCCGTACAGCAGGCTCGCCGCCGCGAGCGCGTACAGCGCTCCTGGCCCCTCCCCGAGTCCCGCGGCGAGGCTCCCGCTCGCTGCGACCGCGAGGCCGGCGAGGATGAGCACGTTCCCGATCGGGCGCCGACGAAGGCCTCGCACGGCCACGGCCGCAGCGGCAAGCGTCCCGAGCACGTTGCCGGCGATCGCGGCTGTGCGGGCGGGGAAGATCGCGAGATGCGCGCCGGGCTCGGGGATCGCGCCACCCGCGACGGTGGGATCGAGTGGCACGGCGATCGCGATTCCGACCGCGATCCCGCTCCAGGCGAGCGCAAGCCCCGTGGCCCGAGGTACGCCCGCCCGAGCGAGCGAACCGAGACCGAGCAACGCCGCGGTCAGCAACCCGCCGAACAGGTAGTACGCGCGAAACGATCGATCGTCCCATCCGGCTGCGCCGCCCCAGGCGAGCGCGGCCGATGCGAGCGCGAAACACGCGAGCGCCGCTGCCCAGAGCGGCCATTCCGGCGACGGACGTTCGCGGTGCCGCCTGATGAGCAGCGCCGTGAGTCGCAGGGCGATGAGCGTCGCGGCGAACGGGGCGATCACGTCCACGCCGTCAGCGTACGTGCCCGTCCGCCGGATCGGTGAAGATGACGGTTCCGGAATACGCAAGGAGGATGGGATGAAGAGACGCGCGCTTCTCGGTCTGGCGGTTCTGCTTACGGTGACCCTTGCGTCGCTGGCCGCGGCTGGCGCGCCGCGCACGGACTACGCGGCGGTCTCCTGGAACATCCTGCCGCCGGGACAGGCGGGCGGGGTCGCGTTCACGAAGAACTCGACCGATCAGGCGCTGCTCTACGACCGGCTCACATCGCTCCAGGACCGTGTCACCCCCGCCGATCTCGGACGGACCTTCAAGGCGGCGCCGCTCGGTCTCGGGAAGGAGAAGGGGCTGGTCATGGAGCGCCCCCGCAAGGGCGTGACCATCACCCGTGACCGCTGGGGTGTCCCGCACATCGAGGGTGTCACGACCGAGGACGTTGCGTTCGGTGCGGGCTGGGCGACCGCCAGCGACAGGCAACTGATCATGGAGCTCCTCCGCGGCCCCGGACGGATCGCCGCGCTCGATGCGCCGGGCGTTGATGCGTTCGGGCTCGCGCTCTCAGGCAAGCAGTTTCTCCCGACTCCGGAGGCGGAGAACCGGCTCTCCGAACAGTTCGATCTCCTGATTCACGAACAGGGCGCGAAGGGGAAGCGCCTCGTCGCTGTGATCGACGCGTACATCGCCGGGATCAACGGCTACTACAAGCAGGCCGGTTTCCAGATCACCCCCTGGAAGCGCACCGATGTTGTCGCGGTCGCTGGGCTCATGGGCGGCGTGTTCGGAGCGGGCGGCGGCGACGAGGTCGCGCGTTCCGAGTTTCTCTCGAAGTTGAAGGCGCGTCTCGGCACGGAGACTGGCCGTCAGGTCTGGGACGACCTGCGCCTGCTGGACGACCCGGAGGCGCGAACTGCTGTTGAGGGTTCGTTCCCGCACGCGAAGAACACGTCCGAGCTCGGCAACGTCACGGTTGACGCGGGAAGCATCGCCCGCGTTGGGAAGGCGACGACTGCGTCGTTGCCGCCGAGCACGATGTCGAACGTCCTGCTCGTGGGTGCGGGGCGCTCGGCGACCGGCAAGCCGCTCGCGGTCATGGGTCCACAGGTGGGGTACTACTACCCTGAGATCCTGCTCGAGCTCGACCTGAAGGGCGGGGGCTACGCGACACGTGGCGCAGCCTTCCCTGGCATCTCGTTCGCGGTGCTGCTCGGCCGTGGCCCGGACTTCGCCTGGAGCGCCACCTCGGCGAACGGCGACCTCGTCGACCAGTACGTCGAGACGCTGTGCGAAGGCGCGGACGACCGGTACCTGTTCCAGGGGTCGTGCAAGAAGATGGCGTCGTTCGACGCTGGCGTGATCCGTGGCGCTCCAGGTACTCCCGATGTTCCCGTCCGATGGCTCGAAACCGTGCATGGGCCCGTTGCGGGCTACGCGACGGTTCGCGGAGTCAAGGTCGCGTTCTCGTCGCGACGGTCGACTCGCGGGCGCGAACTGCTCTCCGCCTCGTTCTTCTTCGACCTCTCCACCGCAGCGGTCCGGTCGGCGAAGGAGTTCATCGCGGCAGCGGGCGCCATGGAGCTCACGTTCAACTGGCACTACCTCGACCAGCGCGACATCGCGGTTGTCACATCGGGGCGTCTGCCGATCCGCCCCGCGACCGTCGATCCGGGCCTCCCGACGCGCGGTACAGGCGACTACGAGTGGAAGGGGTTCCTGCCGCTCGCGGGTCACGCCCAGCAGATCAACCCGAAGGCGGGCGTGATTCTGAACTGGAACAACAAGCATGCGAAGGGGATGCCCGCTGCGGACAACGAGTGGGCCCACGGCTCGGTCCAGCGGGTTGATCTCCTGTGGAGCGCGGTCGAGCGGACGCAGAAGCACACGCCGGCCTCGCTGGTTGGTGCGATGAACGTCGCCGCGACGCAGGATCTGCGAGTCGTCCGCGTCTGGCCCGCGGTACGGGCGATCCTCGATCGTGGCGCCGCGCCCACCGAGCAGGCGCGCGCGGTGGCCTCGCTGATCGACACATGGCTGCAGGAGGGTGGGAGCAGGCTTGATGCCGATCTCGACGGGAAGATCGATGCGCCCGGTGCGGTGGTGCTGGACGAGGCATGGAAGCGCCTCACGGACGCGGTGCTGTCACCCCGTCTCGGGCCACTCGTGAGTGATCTCGACGCGCTCGCCGCGCGGGATGATCCGCCCGCCCGCGGCGGCTCCGCGTATGGCTACGGCTGGTTCTCCTACCTCGAGAAGGATCTGCGCACGCTCGCGGGGAAGCCCGTCCAGAAGCCGTTCGGGACCAAGTTCTGCGGTCTCGGCGAGGTCGCGGTTTGCGCGGCGGCGCTCTGGCACGCGATCGACGCGACCGCTGTTTCGCTGACCGCGCAGCAGGGCGCCGACCCGTCGAAGTGGCGTGCCTCGGCGGTCGCCGAGCGGATCAAGTTCTCGCCCGGAATCCTGCCCGACACGATGCGGTGGACGAACCGTCCGACGTTCCAGCAGGTGATCAGCTTCGCTGGCCATCGCTGACGCGACGCACGTGGCCGCGCCGCCCCACTAGCGTCGGCCGGATACCCTGCCGCGGTGGGACGTGAGCCGTTTCTCCTGACGCCCGGGCCGATCGAGGTGCCCGCAGAAGTGCTGGAGGCCCTAGCCCGACCGGTGCTGCACCACCGGAGTCCCGAGTTCAGCGACCTCTTCGCCCGGGTCCAGGGGCGACTCCGCGAGGTGTTCCGGACGGAGCATGAGGTGCTCGTGCTCACCGCCTCGGGCACCGGCGCGTTCGAATCGGCTGTCGTCAACCTTCTCTCGCCGGGCGAGCCGGTCGTCGCGGTCTCGCACGGGGAGTTCGGGGAACGCTGGCAGAAGCTCGCGACCGCCTACGGCGCTGACGTGCATGCGGTCCGGTACGAGTGGGGGGCCGAGCCTCGCCCAGCTGACATCTCGTCTGCAATCCGGGAGAGCGGCGCGCGGGTGGCGTTCGTGGTGCACTCGGAGACCTCAACGGGCGTCGTGAGCGATCTACAGCCGCTGGCTGCTGCGTGCCGGGAGGCCGGCGCGATCTGCGTCGTCGACGCGGTCTCGAGTCTCGGCGCCGTCCCGCTCGAGATGGACGCGTGGGGGATCGACGTCGTGGTGACGGGCTCGCAGAAGGCGCTGATGTGCCCGCCAGGTCTGGCATTCGTGGCGGCGTCGCCCCACGCCCGTGAGCGGGCACGCACCGCGGGGCTGCCGCGGTTCTACTTCGACTGGGATCGCGCCTCCGCAGCCGCAGCGAAGGGCTCGACGCCGTTCACGCCCGCGGTCTCGACAGTGGTGGCGCTCGACCGGTCGCTCGAGCTTCTGCTGGACGAGGGTCTGGAGCACGCCTTCGCCCGCCACCGCGCGCTCGGCTTCGCCTGTCGTGCGGGACTCGCGGCACTGGGACTCGAGCTCTACTCCCCTGACCACGAGCGTGCCGCGGTGCTCACGGCGGCGCTCACCCCGGAGGGGATCGACGCTGTCGCGCTGCGGCTCGCGCTCCGCGATCGCCACGGGATCACGATCGCCGGGGGCCACGGCGACCTCACGCACCGTCTGTTCCGTCTCGGCCACATCGGCCACGTGGGGATCGACGAGGTGAGGTGTGCGCTCCACGCAATCGAGATCGAACTGAAGGCCGAGGGGATCGAGCTGATCGAGGGCGCTGCGGTCGAGGCTGCGGTCGCCGCATTCGAAGCGGTGGCCTAGTTGGCGCGGGCGCGCATCCTCGTCCGCGAGCCGCTCTCCGACGCGGGGATCGACCTGCTGCGGTCGCGGTTCGACGTGGACATCGATCTCGACTCGCCACTCGAGGATGTGATCGGGCACTACGACGGAATCGTGATCCGCTCCGCGACAACGCTCACCGCGGCGCTCATCGAACGCGGCGTGCGGCTTCGCGTCATCGGTCGCGCCGGAGTGGGGATCGACAACGTGGACGTGGCCGTCGCGACCCGTCGCGGGATCGTCGTCGCGAACGCACCCGAGTCGACGGTCGTCTCGGCGGCGGAGCACACGATCGGCCTGCTCGTCGCGCTCGCACGCAACATCCCGCAGGCCCATGCGGCGCTCGCGGCAGGCCGCTGGGAGCGGTCGCGCTGGGTCGGGGTCGAGCTCGCGGGCAAGGTGCTCGGGCTCGTCGGGCTCGGGCGCATCGGGCAGCAGGTCGCCCGGCGTGCGATTGGCCTCGGGATGACCGTGGTCGCGTACGACCCGTTCGTCGGCGACGATCGGCTCCGTGAGCTCGGAGTCGACCGAGCGGCGACGCTCGACGATCTCTGGCGACGCTCCGAGTTTGTGAGCCTGCACGCTCCGCTGACCGACGAGACACGGGCGCTCGTCGATGCGGTGTCCCTCGCGAAGATGCGGGACGGCGTGAGGATCGTGAACGCGGCGCGTGGCGGCCTGATTGACGAGGAGGCACTGCTCGCAGCACTCAGGTCGGGGAAGGTCGCAGGCGCGGCGCTCGACGTCTTCTCGGATGAGCCGTACGCGGGACCGCTGCTTGGCCTCGACACGGTGATCACGACCCCGCATCTCGCCGCCTCGACCGACGAAGCGCAGGACCGCGCAGGCGTGATCGTTGCCGAGCAGGTCGTCGCCGCGCTCGAGGGTGGAGTCGTCACGAACGCGATCAACACCCCCGTCGTGGATGCGGCGGACCTTGAGCTGCTCGGGCCGTTCCGTCCACTCGCGGCGACGCTCGGACGGCTCGCGGTCGAGCTTGTACCCGGCGTCCCGGCGGCGTTGGCGATCGCGACACACGGCCCGATCGCGGGGCACGACACCCGCCTGCTGACCGTGGCGGCGCTCAACGGCGTCTTCGAGGGCCGCGTTGACCGGGTCGTCAACGCCGTCAATGCGCCGCTGATCGCCGCAGAGCGTGGAATCGCTGTCGTGGAGGAGCAGAGTCTCGTCTCGAGGGAGTTCATCAACACGGTTGAGGTGCGCGTGCGCACCGACTCCGAGGAGGTGACGGTCGCCGGGACGACCGTCGGCCCGGAGCCGCGCCTGTTCCTCGTACAGGCGCTCGGGTTCGCGATCGACATCGAGCTCGGGCACCGGATGGTGTTCATCCGCTACCGCGATCAACCAGGCGTGATCGGTCGTGTCGGGACGATGTTCGGTGAGGCAGGGATCAACATCGCGAACATGGCCGTCTCGAGAACGACACACGGCGGCGACGTGCTCATGGTCTTCTCGATCGACGCGCCAGCGACGGGCGAACTCGCCGGCCGTCTCCACGGGGCAGGCTTCGACGATGTCCGGATCGTGGAGCTCTAGGCGGTCGGTGTGATGAGCGCGTCGGGAGGTCGTGGGGGAGCGTGGGTCGTCGGCCAGTTCCTGGTGATCGGCGCCCTGATCGTCGCGGCATCTGTGGGGCCCCGCTGGCCGAGTGAGACCCGATGGCCGCTCTGTGTTGCTGCGATCGTGTTCGTGGCGCTTGGTGCTGTCCAGGCTGACTGGGCCTTCCGTACGCTCGGCGCGTCGCTCACGGTGTACCCGGAACCACGCGCCGAGGCGGAACTTGTGGAACGCGGACCCTTCGCGCATGTTCGCCACCCGGTCTACGGCGGGCTCCTCCTGCTGTTCGGCGGAATCGGCCTCGCGACGCGGCCCGCGGCCCTCGCCGTCGCAGCGTTTCTCGGAATCATCTGGGTGGGGAAGGCGCGCGTCGAGGAGCAACGTCTTGCGACGCGGTTCTCTGGCTACAGCGCCTACGCGGCGCGGGTGCGGCGGCGCTTCGTGCCGGGAGTTTGGTGACTGGTTCCGAACTGCGCCGCGAGCCCTGGCCACTGAACGTCGCGCGTGTCGCAGCGTTTCTTGAGGGCGCGCACGCCGAGGCGCGGCTGGAAGAGTTGGCTGCGGACGGCGCGACGGCGGCCGAGGCGGCCGAGGTGATCGGATGCGGAATCGCCGCGATCGCGAAGTCGATGGTTCTGATGTGCGACGGATCCGCCGCGGTGGCCGTCGTGCCTGGCGATCGTCGCGTGGACACCGCGAAGGTGGCGCGGCTCTGCGATGTACGCCGCGTCACGGTCGCAAGCCCTGATGACGTTGCGGCTGCCACGGGGTTTCTTCCGGGTTCGGTCTCCCCGTTCGGTCTCGCCGAGTCGCTTGTGGTGCTCGTCGACCGTCGGTTCCTTGAATACCCGGTGGTGTGGGCGAGCGGGGGGTCGCCGCGTCACATGGTCGCGGTCGCCCCGCGAGAGCTGGCACGGCTCGCGCATGCTCGGATCGAGGATCTCTCGCGCGAGTAGGCTGTTCGGCTGACCGCACCCCACGACCGAAGGACTGGCGATGCAGGAGACCGCGAAGATCTGGATGGACGGAAAGCTCGTTGACTGGGCGGATGCCACCGTCCACGTCGGCGTTCACGGTCTCCACTACGGGACGGGCGTGTTCGAAGGGATCCGCTGCTACGAGACTCCATCCGGGCCAGCCGTCTTCCGCCTCTCCGACCATCTGCAGCGACTTCACGAGTCCGCGCGGCTCCTGTACATGGATCTTCCGTATTCGGTCGAGGAGCTCCGGGCTGCGACGCACGACCTCGTGCACGCCAACGGCCTGGCCGCGTCCTACATCCGCCCGATCGCCTTCTTCGGCTACGGCACGCTCGGTGTCGCGACCCGCGGGAACCCCGTGGTGACCGCGATCATGAACTGGCCGTGGGGCGCGTATCTCGGCGAGGAGGCGCTAAGCCGGGGAATCACCACGAAGATCTCCTCGTGGACGAGGGTCGGTCCGAACGTGATCCCGCATGTCGCGAAGGCGACCGGGATCTATCTCAACTCGATGCTCGCGACGACCGAGGCGCAGCGCGGTGGGTACGACGAGGGGATCCTGCTGACTGACCAGGGGACCGTCGCCGATGGGCCGGGCGAGAACATCTTCGTCGTGAAGGGCGGACGCATCGTGACACCGCCGCTCTCGACCTCGATCCTCCCGGGGCTTACGCGCGAGTCGGTGATTCGGATCGCGCGGGATCTCGGCTACGAGGTGGAGGAGACGACGCTGATCCGCCCCGACCTCTACCTCGCTGACGAGGTGTTCATGACCGGGACCGCTGCCGAAGTCACACCCGTCCGGGCGGTTGACGACATCGAGATCGGGGTTGGGCCGGTCACGCTCGAGATCCAGAAGCACTACCTCGACATGGTGAGTGGCCGCTCCGACCGCTGGGGCGCCTGGCTCGACCGGGTCGAGGGTTTCACCAGCGGCGCCTGACGGCTTCGCCGGTCAGAGACGAGCGACATCCCGGACGAGCGCGGCGATCCGCTCCTGTTCGGTCGGGGTGAGCGCCGACCCGCTCGGCAGACACAACCCGAACTCGAAGAGCCGTTCGGCGACTGCCCCACCGAATGCGGGGCATTCGGCGAAGATCGGTTGGAGGTGCATCGGCTTCCACACGGGACGCGACTCGATGTCCTCTGCCTCGAGCGCGAGCCGCACCGCCTCACGCTCGGCGCCGAACAGCGCGGGATCGATGGTGAGGCATGTCAGCCAGCGGTTGCCGACGCACCTATCCGTCTCCTGCATGAAGACAACGCCGGGGAGATCGCCGAGTAGTTGCTCGTAGCGGGCGAAGATCGCACGCCGGGCGGCGACGCGGTCGGCGAGCGCAGCGAGTTGCGCACGGCCGACGGCCGCAAGGAGGTTGCTGAGCCGGTAGTTGAACCCGATCTCGGCGTGCTCGTAGTGGGCGGCGGGCTCGCGGGCCTGTGTCGAGAGCTTGCGGGCGTGCTCGATGAGCGTGCGATCGTGGGCCAGCAGCATCCCACCGCCGCTCGTGGTGATGATCTTGTTTCCGTTGAAGGACAGCGCAGCGACCGTGCCCTGGCTACCGGCGGGTTCGCCGTGCCAGGTCGACCCGAGCGACTCGGCCGCGTCCTGGATCAGCGCGACGTCGTGGCGGTTACAGACCGCGCGAATCGCCTCGTAGTCGCAGCACTGCCCGTAGAGATCGACGGCAACGACCGCGCGGACGCGCCGCCCGGCGGCCCGACGGGCGGCGATGGCCTCGTCGAGCAGGAGTGGGTCGATCGTCCACGAGTCGTTCGCATCGACGAACACCGGCGTGGCGCCCGTGTACGCAATCGCATTTGCGCTCGCAGCGAAGGTGAGGCTGGAGCATGCGACCTCGTCGTCCCGCCCGATCCCGAGCACCGTCAGTGCGAGATGGAGCGCTGCCGTACCGCTCGAGAGCGCCAGCGCATGTGGGGTCCCGGTGACGGCCGCGATCTCACGTTCGAACGCATCCACGTGCGGTCCGAGTGGCGCGATCCAGTTCGACGCGATCGCATCCGCGACGAGTTCCTGCTCGTGCCCTGTCGGGTGCGGCGGGGAGAGGTAGATCCGAGCCATCCGAGTCGAGCCTAGCGGCCGGAGAATGGCTCTCGGCGAACGCCTGCCGATCCCCGGCCCGGGACTGGAAGCACGGGCGCGGGAGTGGCATGATCCCCTTGTGTCGGGATCCAGAATGGTGTTCCTCGGTTTCGGGAAGTACGTTAGAGCGGACAGAATCTTCGCGCTCGCGCCGATCGTCGGCGAGCAGCGCGGAAACGGCCAGCGGACGATGGTGTGGGTCGAGGGACTGGCGGAGCCCGTCACCGCGTCCCGGACACAGGATTCGATCGTGCAGGAAATGGCGGAGTCGGAGACGAGACCGCGTGTGCCGCGCACCGGCCAGCGGGCGCTCGTCCAGCACCCGAGCCTGTTCCCGGCCGAGCCCGACTGAGCCCAGCGGCTAGCGCGCCGAGGCGTTCGGCAGGCTCGGGGTGCCCGCGACACGGATCGTGATCTGCGAGCCGGGCGGGTGCATCCCGCCGCGCGGACGCTGGACGATCACCGTCCCAGGGGTGCGATCGCTCCGCGCGACGTGCACCACGACCGTTCGGAACGGGGCCGCTTCGAGGATCGCGACCGCCTCGTCGACCGGTTTTCCGACCACGCGCGGCACCATGCGCGGCGCGTCGGAGCAGTCTGCGACCTCGATCGGCGCCTTCCCCGGGAGGAACGAGACGAGCGCCGTTCCCGGGCAGGCGCCGTTGTCGAGCAGCCAGCTGTCCCGCCGCAGCGCACGATGGGGCTCGTGTCCGAGCTGCGGGGCGGGAGGGAACGCGCTCGCCTCGGTCCCCTCGAGCGCTGCGGTCATGAAGTCGTGCCAGATCTGGGCGGGGAACGATCCGCCCGAGACCGGCCGACCGTGGAACTCGTGTTTCATCTCCCGACGGGATTCCGGGTATCCCACCCAGACCGCGGTGACAAGCTCCGGCGTCCAGCCGACGAACCACGCGTCGGCGTAGTCGTCCGCCGTCCCGGTCTTGCCTGCGACCTGGCGACCCGCCAGTCGCGCGCGTCGCCCCGTACCGAAGAGGACGACCTTCTGCAGGATCGCCGTCACCGTCCGCGCGTGGTCGGCCGGGATTGCGCGGGTGACTGTGGGCTCGTCCTTCTCAACCCGGCCGGAGCGGAATCGCACCTCGGTGATGACCCGCGGCTCGTCACCGGCCAGCGTTCCACCGACGCGGATCCCGTCGTTCGCGATCGTCGCGAACGCGCGCGCGAGGTCGAGTGGGTTGACCGCAACCGCACCGAGGCCGATTGAGAAGTACGGCGGGAGCTCGCCGCGGATCCCGAGCGCGCGCGCGGTCTGCGCCACCCGATCGGGGCCAATGAGCGCTGTGAGTTGCGCGTAGATCGAGTTGTCGGAGACCACCATCGCCCGGACGAGGTTGGCGCGTCCGATGTACTGCTTGTTGTAGTTCTCGACCTCCCACACCTTCGTGTCCGTCTCGATCTTCACGGGACGTGAGACGAACTGTGTCTGGGGCGCGACACCGGCGCCGAGCGCCGCGCTGAGCACGATCGGCTTGAACGACGAGCCCGGCTGTCGCGCCGACTGCGTCGCGAGGTTGAACTGGCTCTCCTCGAAGCTGGCGCCGCCGACCATCGCCTTCACCGATCCGTCGCGGGGGTCGATCGCGACGAGCGCGGCGTCGGGGCCGTCTGGATCGGTGAGCACGCTGGCGATGGCCGAGATCGCCATTTCCTGAAGCTGAACGTCGAGCGTCGTCGTCACCTCCAGCCCGTTCCCGAACACTCGCTCGGCCCCGAGTCGGCCGACGAGCTTCTCCTTCACATGCTCGACGAAGTGCGCAGCCGGACCGCCCGGCTCGGGCAGGCGCACGCTCTTCGGACGGGGGAGCGGTGCCGCGTCTGCGGCCACACGCTCCGCCGTGGTGATCCGCCCGTCCCGCTCGAGCAGTCCGAGAACGTGTGCGCGCCGGCGACGGGCGTTGTCGGGGTTCCGGACGGGGTCGTACGCGGTCGGGTCGCGCGGGATCCCGGCCAGCAGCGCCGCCTGGGCGAGCGTCAACCTCGACGCGTCCACCTGGAAGTAGGCCTGCGCTGCCTGCTGGATGCCGTACGCGCCGTTGGCGAAGTAGATGGCGTTGAGGTATGCGGTGAGAATCCTGTCCTTCGACCACCGCTGTTCGAGTTGCCACGCGATCGCCGCCTCCCGCACCTTGCGCGCGATCGTCCGTTCGCTGCGCGCGTATGCGATCTTCACGTACTGCTGCGTGATCGTCGATCCACCCTGGACGACCGCCTGGCGGCGGACATCCTCCCAGAGCGCGCGCCCCATTCCTCGAAGGTCGATCCCCCGGTGGTCGTAGAAGCGCGTGTCCTCGATCGCGACGATCGCCTGCTTCATCACGGGTGCGATGGCGCCCGAAGCGACGACGACACGGCTCTCGTCGCCGCGGAACATCGCGATCACGCTTGTGTTGCCGTCCCGGTCGGGGGCCGAGGTGACGACCGTGTCCACGTCGGAGTGGCGGCGTCCGGGATCGAGTGCCGCGAGCTCACCCGAGAGTGCGGTCACGACACCGAACGCAAACGCCGTCACGGCGAGGGCTCCGAGGAGCGCAAGGATGACAGTCAGTCGGAGTTTGCGGACGCGGCGCCGGCGTCGGGCCGGGGGTCTGCGGGAGGCGCGCCGCACAGCGCTGCGATTCTGCCATCTCGCGTCGGTCGAGGGAGCAATCGCGGCACCGGGGGATAGGATCGCGGCGGTGACCATCCCCGCCGATCTCGTTGCGCGCCTGACACGCAATGCCGTCGATGTGCTTCCAGCCGGGGCGCTCGAGGCGAAGCTGCGTCAGGGGCGCCCGCTCCGGGTGAAGCTCGGGATCGATGTCACGTCGCCCGACATCCATGTGGGGCGCGCCATCCCGCTCCAGCGGATGCGCGCGTTTCAGGACGCCGGCCATCTTGGGGTGTTGATCGTTGGTGACTACACGACACGTATCGGCGACCCCTCCGGGCGGTCGGCGGAACGACCGATCCTCGCCGCGGACGAGATCGACGCGAACGCCCGCACCTATGTGGAGCAGGCGATGGTGGTGCTCGACCGCGAGCGCACCGAGGTTCGGTTCAACAGCGAGTGGCTTGCCGGACTCGACTTCGAGGAGATTCTGCGGTTGACGCGGACGACCACCGTCGCGCAGATCCTCGAGCGCGACGACTTCGCGAACCGGTTCCGCGACGGCCAGCCGATCTCGGTCTCCGAACTGCTCTACCCGCTGATGCAGGCATACGACTCCGTCGCGGTGCGCGCTGACGTCGAGCTCGGCGGCACCGACCAGCTCTACAACCTCCTCGCCGGCCGGACGGTGATGGAGGCGTACGGCCTCGAACCGCAGGTCGTGCTGACGACACCGCTCCTCGTCTCCTGGGACGGGCAGAAGATGAGCTCGTCGCTCGGGAACAACATCCCGCTCACCGCAGCTCCGGAGGAGCAGTTCGGGCGGACGATGCGGATTGCCGACGAGTTGCTCGGCCCGTGGTGGAAGTTGATTGCGGAGGAGCCGGCTCCAGCGGGGGCACCGATGGAGTCGAAGCTCGAGCTCGCCCGGCGGATCGTCCGGCGGTCGCACGGCGACGCGGCCGCGCTCGAGGCCGAGGGCCACTTCACGCGTGTGGTGCGCGAAGGCTCGGCACCGGACGAGGTGGGGGAGGTGTCGCTTCCGCCCGGTGACCCGGTGCACCTGCCGGCGCTTCTCGCCGACGCCTTCGGGCTCTCGACGAGCGAGGCGCGAAGGCTTGTCGGGCAGGGCGCGGTGCGACTCGAAGGCGAGGTTGTCGATACCCTTGACCTTCCGCGGGAGCGCGTCGCGGGAGCTCTCGTCCAGGCAGGAAAGCGACGTTTCGCACGCGTCTCGACCGAGTAGCCGCTTCTGCTTGACAGCCTCTGAGTCGCTGCTACACTCCTTCGGCCGCCCGGGAGGGTAAGGCGGAAGAGGACACTCACTCAACGAGGAGCGCCTTCGAGCCAGTCGGATACGACAAGTACGTCATCCGCAGTTCGGAGGCCTCTGGCGCGAGTCGAGGCCTTTTTCATGTCAAGCCCTCCTTCGGCATCGGTCTTTGAAAACTCAACAGCGTACGATGTGCGACGAGACGACGCTCGGTCTGCCCCTGCCGGTTCGCCGGGAGAGGTAGGGCGACGTCGATAACTCGTCAACTCTTATTCCGTCTTCCCGACGGGATGAGATCTGACGCCTTTTGAGCATCAGCTCGAAGGGAGACAACCATTTCCGGTCTTCGGGCCGGTTGCGGTTTCTTCATGGAGAGTTTGATCCTGGCTCAGGACGAACGCTGGCGGCGCGCCTAACACATGCAAGTCGAGCGAGAACTAGGGCTTCGGCCCTGGGGACAGCGGCGAACGGGTGAGTAACACGTGGATAACCTGCCCTCGGCACCGGAATAGCCCGAGGAAACTCGGATTAATGCCGGATAGCCCCACAACCCCTCGGGGTGGTGGGAAAAGGTAGCTTCGGCCTCTGGCCGAGGATGGGTCCGCGGCGGATTAGCTTGTTGGCGGGGTAATGGCCCACCAAGGCGACGATCCGTAGCTGGTCTGAGAGGACGATCAGCCACACTGGGACTGAGACACGGCCCAGACTCCTACGGGAGGCAGCAGTGGGGAATCTTGCGCAATGGGCGAAAGCCTGACGCAGCGACGCCGCGTGCGGGAAGAAGGCCTTCGGGTTGTAAACCGCTTTCAGGGGGGAAGAAGCCACTCGGGTTAATAGCCCAGAGGGTGACGGTACTCCCAGAAGAAGCCCCGGCTAACTACGTGCCAGCAGCCGCGGTAATACGTAGGGGGCAAGCGTTGTCCGGATTTATTGGGCGTAAAGAGCGTGTAGGCGGTCAGGTAGGTCGGTTGTGAAAACTGGAGGCTCAACCTTCAGACGTCGACCGAAACCCCCTGGCTAGAGTCCGGGAGAGGAGAGTGGAATTCCTGGTGTAGCGGTGGAATGCGCAGATATCAGGAAGAACACCCGTGGCGAAAGCGGCTCTCTGGAACGGTACTGACGCTGAGACGCGAAAGCGTGGGGAGCGAACAGGATTAGATACCCTGGTAGTCCACGCCGTAAACGATGGGCGCTAGGTGTAGGAGGTGTCGACTCCTTCTGCGCCGCAGCTAACGCATTAAGCGCCCCGCCTGGGGAGTACGGCCGCAAGGCTAAAACTCAAAGGAATTGACGGGGACCCGCACAAGCAGCGGAGCATGTGGTTTAATTGGATGCAACGCCAAGAACCTTACCAAGGCTTGACATGGCTGAGAAAACCGGAGAAATTCGGTCCCCCGCAAGGGCTCAGTCACAGGTGGTGCATGGCTGTCGTCAGCTCGTGTCGTGAGATGTTCCCTTAAGTGGGGAAACGAGCGCAACCCCCGCCTAATGTTACATATTCATTAGGAACAGCCCCCGCTTAGCGGGGGAGGAAGGAGGGGAAGACGTCAAGTCAGCACGGCCCTTATACCCTGGGCCACACACACACTACAATGGCGAA
>CAYXAS010000034.1:0-23873 GCA_964461665.1 uncultured Gaiellales bacterium | reverse complement strand
CACCGGGGGCGAGGGCGACGCCTTCGGAACCGTCTGCTGGCACCTCCCAGCGCCCGTCACGCCCGATCACCACCGTGCGCACGTCGTACCGCGCAGGGTCGAGCGTCGCCGCGACCGAGGCAGCCGAGGCGAGCGAAATCTCGTGCTCGCTCGACCGGCCGCCCGCGATGAGCGCGATCCGGATCCGGCTCACGGGGTCGTCGCGTCGGGCGCGGCGTAGCGGCCGACGGTGAGCGTGACGCTCGAGCCTGGCGCTGCCTCCCCGTCTCCGGGCGGATCCTGGTCGAGCACGACGCCGTCGAGCGTCTCGTCGTCGGTCTCCTGCTGCTGCACCACTGGCACCAGGCCAATCGCACGCAGCGCCGCCTTCGCGTCCGCGGTCGACGAGAGCGTCACGTCCGGGACGGTGACTGCCGAGGGGCCCGTTGAGATCGACAGCGTCACCGTCGCACCGGCCGATGCGTTCGACCCCGCAGCGAGCGACTGCTCGACCACCTCACCCGCGGGAGCCTCCCCCTCGACGTCCACGCGCGCCACGACGAAACCGGCGATCTGGAGCTTCGCCTCTGCGATGTCGGCCTCGAGCCCGACGACCGACGGCACGCTGACCTCCTTGATGCCCGCGGAGACCGTGATCCGTACGGTGTCGCCCGCGATGAGCGTCGTGCCTTCCCCGGGCGCCTGGCCGGTCACCTCACCGATCGGTTTCCGCGACGCAACCTCGACCACCTTCGGCTTCAGCCCCTGCTCCGCGAGCCGGGCGACGGCCTCGTCGCGTCCGAGACCCACGAGCGCCGGCACGGCTACCTCCGGCTTCCCCGCCGAGACGAGGATCGTGACGGTGCTGCCGGGTGCGAGCTTCGCACCCGGGTCGGGCTCCTGGTCGAACACGTAGCCCTCGTCCACGTCCGCGTTCGGAACGCTGCGCACCGACGAGGCGAACCCGTCTGCGCGGATCAACTCGATCGCACGGGCCTCAAGGATTCCGTCGTAGTGATGGACCACGACGGCCTCCGAGCCCGTCCACTTGCGGATCTCGTCGAGCGCGACGACACCGCCGATCGCGAGCAGTAGGGCCGCTCCGACTCCGGCGAGCCACGGCCACCCTGCTCTCCGATCGCGTCCGACGGGCGGGCCGGACGGCGTGGTATTCCGGCCACGCGACGACGGGTGGATCACCCTGGTGACCTCGCTCGCCCCGCTCAACACCATCGTCGCGGCCTCCTCGGTCGCGCGTGCGACTGGCTCGCCGCGCAGAACACGCTCCAGATCTGCGTCCATCTCCTCGGCCGAGGCGTATCGGTCACCCGACTCCTTCGCGAGCGCACGCAATACGACCGCATCGAGCGCAGGGGAGATCTCGGGTCGCAGCGACGAAGGCGGGGCGGGCGACTGCGACAGGTGCTTCATCGCGATCTCCACCGGGCTATCCCCGCTGAACGGCACGGCACCCGTCAGCAACTCGTAGAGCACGATTCCGAGCGAATAGAGATCGGAACTCTCCTCGACCGGGGCCCCGCGCGCCTGTTCCGGTGAGAGGTACTGGGCGGTGCCGATGATCGAGCCGACCTCGGTCATGTCGCTCACACCCGCGCGCGCGATCCCGAAGTCCATCACCCGGGCGTGACCCTCCCCATCGACGATCACGTTGTGCGGCTTCAGGTCACGGTGGATCACCCCGTTGCGGTGCGCGTACCGGACCGCGCCGAGCACTTGCCGCACGTAGCCGATCGCGACCGGCACGGGGCATGTGCCACTCGTCAGGATGAGTTCCTTCAGCGTGCGGCCCTCGACGTGCTCCATCACGATGAAGTACGAGCCGCCGGTCTCCCCTCGGTCGTAGATCGAGACGACGTTCGGGTGCGCAAGACCTGCCGCGCTGGTCGCCTCGCGACGGAACCGCGCAACGAACTGCTGGTCGCTCGCGAAGCGCTCGTGGAGGATCTTCACCGCAACGCGCCTGCCGAGCTCGTTGTCGGTGGCGAGCCAGACGTCTGCCATCCCCCCCGACCCGAGCTTCCGCTCGAGCAGGTACCGGCCGGCAAAGAGCATCCCTTGTCTCGTCGGTGTCTCGGTCATGGGTCGTCGAAGGGTACTCGGGGGCTGTTCAGGTGGTGGCAAGGAGGGTCTGGAGGACCGAGCGAGCGATCGGCGCCGCCGTCGCTCCGCCGGTCGATGACTGCGCCTCGACGACGACGGCGATCGCGATCTCCGGAGCCGCGCCCGGCTTCCCTGCAAACGCGATGAACCACACGGTGTTCCGGCCGCGAACACCGGTCTCCGCTGTGCCCGTCTTGCCGCCCACCCGCAGGCCCCAAATTCGCGATGCAGTGCCGGTGCCCGCCTCGACCGCGCTCACCATCATCGCCGCGATCGCCCTGGCGGTCTCCGGGGTGACCGCGCGCCCGATCTCCTCCGGCCCGGTTGTCCGCACGGTCGTACCGCGAGGTGAGACGACACGGTCGATCACGGTAGGCCGCATCAACACTCCGTCGCTGCCGATCGCTCCGGCGACCATCGCCATCTGGAGCGGGGTGACGAGCATCCGCTCCTGCCCGAACGCCATCCGTCCCGCATCGACCTCGGAATCCTCCTTCGGCTGCCAGAGCACCCCGTCCCGGTAGAGCCCGCTCGGCTGACGCTCCTCGTCGGGGGTCTCGAGCGGTGGGCGCGCGTAGAGCCCAAACCGCTCTGCCTGCTCGACGATCGCCCTCGCCCCTAGCTTCTTGCCGATCTCGCAGAAGACCGAGTTGACGGAGTGCTGGAGCGCGCGGGCCAGCGAGAGCTTGCCGAAGGGGCGGGAGGTGTCGAAGTTGGTGACCCGCTTGCCGTAGACGAGGCAGTAACCGGGATCGACGAACGTCGAGGCGGCGCGATAGCGGCCAGACTCGAGCGCTGCTGCAGCTGTGACGACCTTGAACGTCGAGCCCGGGGCGTACAGACCCGCGGTAGCGCGGTTCACGAGCGGCGCCGCCGGCTCACAGGCTGCCTCGATCTCCTCGATCTCGGCGAAGCGCTCCTCGACGAGCCCCGGATCGTAGGTCGGCGAGGAGGCCATGACGCGGACGCGACCGGTGCGCGGATCGAGCGCGACAACGGCGCCGCAACGGCTCCCGAGTGCGGCGAGCGCGACCTCCTGCGCCTTCGGGTCGAGCGAGAGCACGAGCGCGTCTCCTGCAATCGCGTCGCCTTCGATCGTGCCGAGGCCCGCGTCGATTATCCCCGTGAGGCCGCGGGCGGCGCCCGTGAGCGTTGTGTTCCGCGACTGCTCCAGACCCGCGCGCGACCGAGCGATCGTCGAGTACCCGACGACGTGCGCGGCGAGACCACCCTGCGGGTAGCGGCGGAGATAGAAGACACGCCCTCCGGCGCGCTGTTTGACGTTCGTCGCGAGTACCCGGCCACCGGCGACGATCGAGCCTCGGCGCGTCTGGAACTCCGCGACACGCCGCACCTCGTTGTCCTGGCGAGCCGCAAGACCCGGTCGGGCCCACGTCTGCCAGTACGTCGTGGCGACGATCAGCGCCACGAAGAGCGCGGCCGCGACGCGCGCGAGCCGGGTGAGTCGTTCGTTCACCTGCGCCCCGAGCCCGCGCTGCGATGGGAGATGAGGAGAAGTAGCGCGAGCGCGCCGAAATTCGCGACCACCGACGAGCCGCCGTACGAGACGAACGGCATCGTGATCCCCGTCAGCGGAAGGACCCGGAGCGTTCCACCGACGATGATGAAGGTCTGCAGCGCGAGACCGAACGTGAGCCCCGCGGCGAGCAGCTTCGAGAAGCCGTCCTCCGCGCCAAGCGCAACCCGCATCCCGCGTCCGACAAGCGCGAGCACCACAAGCAGAACGGCCGCAGCACCGACGAGGCCGAGCTCCTGTGCGATCGCGGAGTACACGAAGTCGGTCTCCAGATACGGGATCAGGAGCGTGCCGTCGATCGTCTCGAACGTCCCGCGGCCGATCCCGGTGCCGCCGTAGCCGCCGTTGGCGATCGAGTAGAGGCTCTTCACGAGCTGGTACGACGCGCAGTTCTGGCGGAGCTCCATCCGGCCGTTCAGCGCACAGAACACCTCCTGCTCCGTCCAGGGCCGAAGCCAGACGGTGACCCGCTGCTCGACCCGCCCGATCGCCTGATACAGGACAGCCGCGCCCACGACAAACAGCGCGAGACCCCCGGCGACGTACGCAGCGCGGCCGGTGGCGACATACAGCATCGCGAGGAAGATCCCGAAGTAGAGGAGGGCGGAGCCGAGATCACTCGTCTGGACGAGAACGAGCAGCGCCGCACCCGCGACCGCGAGGAGCGGGCCGACATCCTTCATCCGACCCGTCGCGAGCGACTCGCGCTTCTCGCGGAGGTAGGCGGCGAGAAAGATGACCAGGAACACCTTTGCGATCTCGCCCGGCTGGATGTGGAGTGGCCCGATCTGGATCCACAGCTTGACCCCGTTGACCCGCTCACCGAGCCCCGGGACGGACGGCAGCACGAGGAGCGCGATCGCGGAAACCCCGAACAGGTACTTGAAGCGGTGGAGCACGCGGTAATCGCGCCGCAGTGCGACGAGCACCGCGATGAGCCCTCCCAGACCGACCGCGACCCAGACGAGCTGGCGGCGCCCTGCCTCGGGGTCGACGCGATAGACGAACGTGAGCCCGATCGACGTCAGGAGCGCCGCGAGCGGCAGGATCGTCGAGTCGGCGAGCGGAGCCACCCACCTGACGACGAGATGTGCCACGACGAAGAGTGCCGCCACGAGCGCCATCCACGGCACCCAACCGAGATCGACGACGCCGTGCGCCGCGATCCACGCGCTCGCGAACGCGCTCCCACCGACCACCGCCGCGAGGCCCAATGCGAGCGCCTCGACGGTCCGGGCTCTCACCTCGCGATGCCCCACGCGAGCACGAGCAGCGCTACCACCAGCACCCCCGCGATCGCGAGAAGTGCAGACGCGCGGCCCCCGGCACCGATCCCGTGGCGGCGTCCCCCGGCGGCCGCGAGCGGCGTTGCGGATGGCGCGTCAGGGGCGGCCGTCTCGGATCGTCGCACGCGGAGCGGCGGGTCACCCTCCTCGAACGAGACGACGACGACCGTGACGTTGTCGTCGCCTCCCGCCGCGTTGGCGGCGCCGATGAGCGCCGCCGCGAGCGCGTCCGGGTTGAACTCCGACTCGGTGGCGAGCTTGAGGATGCGGTCGTCGCGCACCATCGATGTCAACCCGTCCGAGCAGACGAGCAGCAGCTCGCCCGGCGCGAATCGCGCGGTGGTGGTGTCCACCTCGACCACGGGCTCCGTCCCCAACACGCGTGTGATCACCGAACGGTGCGGGTGGATCACCGCCTCGTCCTCCGTCAGGCGACCCGCGCGCACAAGCTCCGCCACAAGCGAGTGGTCAGCGGTGAGCCGCTCGAGATGCCCGGCCGCGATGCGGTAGGCGCGCGAATCACCCACGTGAGCGATCGTCGCCGTACCCGCCGCCTCATCGACCGACGCGACCGTAACCGTCGTTCCCATCCCGGCTGCCGACGGATCCGCTGCCGCGTGCGCGAAGATCCGCGCGTTCGCATCGCGGACGAGTTCGGCCAGCTCCGTTGCGCCGTGCAGCCCCTCCGCCCGCTCGCCGAGCGCCGCAGCGACGAGGCCTGATGCCACCTCCCCGGCCCTGGCACCCCCCATCCCGTCTGCCACTGCGAAGAGCGGTGGGTCGCACACGTAGG
Source organism: uncultured Gaiellales bacterium (assembly GCA_964461665.1). Taxonomy (GTDB): domain Bacteria; phylum Actinomycetota; class Thermoleophilia; order Gaiellales; family Gaiellaceae; genus Gaiella. The sequence continues at coordinate 18,157 of CAYXAS010000034.1, read as the reverse complement.
CGTCCTCGTTCCGGATCCGCCGCCGACCCATGTCCGTCAGACCGATCGCGCCACCGATCCTCATCCCTCCACCACCAACACCGTCTGCCCGAGCCGGATCACGTCTCCACGCGCGACCGCACGCGGAGCGGTGACGGCAACATCGTTCACGAACGTTCCGTTGGTTGAGCCGACGTCGGTCACCCACAACCCGTCGGCACGGCTGTCGAGTGTCGCGTGTCGGGCGGAGACGGCCGTGTCCTCTTCGAGCACAAGCCCGCGTCCCGGCGCTCGCCCGACCGCCATCGTGCCCCGCACTTCGAGGGACTCCCCGACACGGAGGTCGGCGCTCGCCAGCACCCGCAGCCGCACCGTCGGCAGCAGCGCCTCGCGGAGCTCGCGCGCTTCAGCTCCGCCGATCACGATGCTCTCCTGCGAGACACCGGTCGGAACCCGGATGACCACGCGGACAACCATCCAGACGAACGCATAGAGCCCGACGAGAAACAGAGCCTTCAGCGCGAGAAGCGCATCGTCGGCCATCAGCGCGAGGGTGCTCACAGGACTCCGACGCCGAACACGAGCTCGGACCCGCCGACCGTGATGCGGTCACCATCCTCGAGCGGAGCGCGGCCGATCCGACGGCCATTCACCTCCGTTCCGTTCGTCGATCCGAGATCGACGACCGCCCAGCCGTCCGAGCCGCGGATGATCTCGCAGTGCCGACGCGACACGTTGACATCGTCCACCGGGAGATCGCATTCCTGGGATCGGCCGATGACGAGCCGGGCCCCGTCGATCACTGTCGTCACGCCGTTCGCGGTGACGGTCACGGATCTCACGCTGTCCACCTCGGCGGCAACCGCGGTCGGAGACAGAATCGTCGTCGGCGCGGGCGGACCGGGTGTCGGGGCGCGATCCTCGCCTCCCGCGAGGAGGGGGAGGTCGTGCTCGACGATCCGCGTCGCGATCCCGAACTCGCCGACCGCGAGATCCTCGTCCGTCGAGAGAACGACCAGCGGTGATGCGAGCAGCTCGTAGCGCTCGCGCCGCGCGTGGTCTGCAAGGTGCTGCTGGAGTTCGCTGACCATCGACGTCTCGTAGGCGCCAAACTGCGCTCTGTCCGACCGCGAGAGATACAGCGTGAACTCGTTCGGGGCGTAGGTCTTTGACACCGACACCGCGCGGTGGTCGTCCATCTCCTTCGCGAGTTTCCGGGCGAGTTCGACGGGCTGCACGGGTGCCCGGAAGGCGCGACCGAACACGCCCTCGATCAGGGCTTCGATCCTGCGCTCGATCGCACGGAGAACACTCATGCAGCCTGCCGTCCCGCCCGCCGAGTCTAGAGCCGCTGTGTGACGGTGGGCGCCGAACGGCGTCGACTCGAGGTCGGGTCGCTCACCAGCCGAGCATCAGTGCAACGAGCGCGACCGACGGGCCAACCGCGAGAGCAGCGCCGGCGATTGGTCGATCCGGCCGACGGCGGGCGAGCGCCACGGTCGCTCCGACGAAGGCGAGTGCGGCGAGGATGGCTGCGGGATGGCCGACCAGAGCCTCGCGCGCGGCTCCAAACGCCACGGTGAGGCTGTCGGTGCCGGCGGGCGCGCGGGCGAGCATCGCCGCTCCGAGCAGAGGGGCGACCGCGACAGCGACGCCGACGGCCGGAGCGCGCCACGCGACGAGGAGCCCGAGCAGCGCGAGCGCGAGATAGGCGAGCGCCGCGCCGCGCGCCAGGTTCCCGAGCGGGAAGACGGGGGCAAACAAGACGATCGCGAGCGCTGCGCGGGGTCGCACGAGGGCCGCGACACCGCCGAGCGCGGCGAGCGCCAGGACGAGCGGAACCGGCCAGAAGGGGAGCAGCGTCGCACCGATCGCGGTCGCCGTCGTCGCGGTCGCGACCCCCGTGATCGATCCAGCGTCGATTCGCCGGTTGACGCCCGGGCGCAGCCCGCGCGCGCCCACCGCTCGAGACCGGCCACCCACGCGCTGCGTTCTTCCGCGTGATCGCGAGGTCCGCGCCGGCGACCGCCGACGGGGCTCGAGCGCCACCCGTAGTCGCGCCGCAAGCTCATCTGCGCTCGGTCGCCGCGCCGGATCGAGGTCGAGTGCGGCGTCCACCGCTTCCGTCACGCCCCGCGGGAGGTCGGGGCGCTTCTCGGCGAGCGGCGGCGCACCCGCAGCGATCGTCGCGGCCACCTGCTGCAACGGCACCCCCCAGAAGGGGTGATCGCCCACAAGCGCCTCCCAGAGGAGGACGCCCACCGACCACACATCGCTTCTCGTCGTTGCATCGCTGCCCGCGAGCCGCTCGGGCGCGATGTACGCGAGCGTCCCAGGAACATCACCGACGTTCGTGAGGGTGTCGCCGTCACCGAACTGCGCAAGGCCGAAGTCGAGCAGTTTCACGGACACGGCCGGGCCGTCCTCGAGCATCACGTTCGACGGCTTGACGTCGCGGTGCACGATCCCCTGCCCATGCGCGTGTGCAAGCGCGTCGAGTACCTGCGCGGCGGCCTCGACGGCATCACGTGAACGCAACTCTCCACTCCGGATCCGCTCGCGCATCGTGCGGCCGCGGACATACTCGTACGAGATGTAGACGTGACCGTGGTCCTCGCCGAACCGGTAGGCGCGGACGCAACGGACATGACGAAGCCGCGAGGCCGCCTCCATCTCCCGCGTCGCGCGCGCCGCGCGCTTACCCTCCCGCGGGACGATCTTCAGCGCGACGTCGAGACCGGTCTGTTCGTCACACGCAAGCCAGACGGAGCCAGAGCCACCGTGCCCGAGGGGGCGGATCGCCCGGTACCGGTCGAGGACGAGAGAGCGAGCGGGCGTCGCGGCAGACACGGACACGACGACGTTCGCCGTCGACCTACTCTCTCCTGTCCGGCCGTGCTCTCCCGTAGACTCGCCCGCAGGCACGGTTTCCGGGGACCCATGGGCGCACGCGAAGACGACATCCTCGATTTCGACTACATCGATGCGCCGAACGACTCGGCGTCTCGGCAGGGTGCGTCGTCGGGCGGCCCCAACCGCCGCGGCCGTCGGCGCCCGCCGCGCATCAGGCCACCACGCGCAGTCACGCCGGTCGCGCGGCTCGCGGGACTCGTCGGGTTCGCGATCCTCCTTGTCGTGCTGCTGTCCGTCTGGGTCGAAGGCTGTTCGGGAGACGGACAGCGGTCGAACTACCGCGCGTACGCCGACGCGATGGCAGAAGTCGCAGCCGACTCCACCACGATTGGTGCGGGCGTCGGCACCCTACTGACCACGCCCGGGCTGAGACAGGCCGAGCTCGAGACCAAACTCGGCGGACTCCTCCAGCAGCAGCTGCTCGGAGTCGAGCGCGCGCGGGCGCTCCATCCTCCCGGCCCCGCGAATCCCGCACATCTCCACGCGGTCGAGGCGCTCGCCCTGCGCGCGAGCGGGATCGAGGGGCTGCTCACCACGTTCCGCTCAACGAAGGATGCGAAGGCGTCGACCGGGCCCGGGAAGCAGCTTGCAGCGCAGGGGCGGCGCCTCGAAGCGAGCGATGTGCTCTGGGTCGACCTCTACCGCCGCGCGTTCGATGCCGTCACCGCATCTCGGGGGATCGACGTGGCAGCACCGCCGTCCGCGTTCGTCGACAACGTCGATCTCTACACCGCGCAGTCGATGGCCTCGATCTGGAAGCGGGTCCATGGCGCCTCGATCGGTAGCCCTGGGGGCGGCCTCCACGGCAGCTCGCTCGACTACGTCAAGGCGATACCCGTCGGCACGCAGCTCTCCCCGCTCGCGGAGACCACGATCGTGGTCTCGACGGATCTCGGCTTCGAGGTCGGGGTCACCAACTCGGGGGAGGAGCAGGAAGTGCAACTCGAGGTGACGCTCACGATCCCGAAGCAGCCGAACGCGATCGTGAAGACGGAGACGATCGCGGTGATCGAGCCCGGCGAGACGAAACCGGTGCTCTTCACGGATTTCCCGGACGTGCCGTTCGGTGAGGGAACCACCGTTCAGGTCTCCGTCAAGCCGGTCGCGGGTGAGCAGAACACGGCGAACAACTCGCTCGAGTACCCGGTCGTGTTCTCGCTCTCGCCGTGAACACCGCTCTCGCCGCGGCCGTGGTGGCTGCGGTCGCAGCGGCGGCGGCGGTGTGTGCGCTGATCGGGCTCCTGGTGCTCCGACGAAGGCTCGCTGCGCTGCGTCGCGCCCAGCAGGCAGTTGTTGCCGGCGGGTCCCAGGACATTGTCGACTTCACTGTCTCGCTCCAGACCCGGATCGACGATCTCCGTGCCATGCTCGACGAACTCGCCGGCGGGCTGACGCGACTCGACCGTCGGATCGACTCGGCGGTGACGAACACCGCGGTGGTGCGGTTCGACGCGTACGCGGACGCGGGTGGACAGCAGTCGGCCTCGTTTGCGTTCCTCGACACGACGCGGACGGGGACAGTCGTGACCGCGATCCAGGGGCGGGACTACGCGCGGATCTATGTGAAGGAGCTCGACCGAGGCACCCCATCCGCCACGCTCTCGCCGGAGGAACAGCAGGCGGTCGAGCGGGCGATGGCGCGGTGACCACGACCGACCGGCTCGTCGATGCGCTCGTCGGCGCGGTCGGTGACCCCGGGCGCGTCGTCACCGGCACCTCTGTTCTCGACCTCCACGCCGCCGACCTCACCTGCCACCCCCCGAGACGCCCGGACGTCGTCGTCTACCCTGTCTCGACCGCCGAGGTGGCCGCTGTCCTCCAGGTCGCGTCGTCGGCTCGGGCGCCGGTGACGCCCTTCGGTGCCGGCTCGAGCCTCGAAGGTCATGTGATCCCGATCGCGGGCGGGATCTCGCTCGACCTCACCCGGATGGATCGGATCCTCTCGGTCAGCCCAGAGGATCTCACCGCGACCGTCCAACCTGGCGTGACGCGATCGGCGCTGGAGCGGGCGGCGGCCGCGCACGGCCTCTTCTTCCCGGTCGATCCCGGCGCCGACGCGACGATCGGCGGGATGACGGCGACGAATGCTGCGGGGACGACGACGGTGCGGTACGGGAAGATGCGCGCGAACGTCCTCGCGCTCGAGGCGGTACTCGCAGATGGCACGGTGATTCATGCAGGGACGCGAGCACGCAAGACCTCTGCGGGCTACGACCTGCTCGGGCTGCTCGTCGGCTCCGAGGGGACGCTTGCCGTGATCACCGCAGTGACGGTGAAGCTGCACGGGATCCCCGAGCACGCGGTGGTCGCCCGACTCGCGTTCGCGGATCTCGAGAGCGCGTGTCGTGCTGCCTCTGCGATCGTCGGGGCGGGCTCCGGTGTCTCGCGCGTCGAGTTTGTCGATGAATGGACGATCGCCGCGGTCAACGCCTACAGCGGCACACGGCTCCCCGAGCGCCCGACGCTCTTCGTCGAGGCGGCGGGAAGCGAGGGTGCGGTCGAGGCGGAACTCGAACTTGTCGAGGAGCTCGCGAAGGACGCGGGGGTGGTCGAGATCGTCCGCGAGCGCGATCCGACCGCACGGGCGCGGCTCTGGAAGGCGCGGCACGACTCGGCGTACGCGACCCAGGCAATGGCGCCCGGGACGAAGCAGCGATCGACCGATACCTGCGTCCCGATCGGCGAACTCGCAGCCGCCGCTGCGTTCGCCCGCGAGGCGGTCGAGCGCAGCGGCCTGTTCGGAGGGATCCTCGGCCATGCGGGCGACGGCAATCTTCACGTTGCCCTCCAACTCAATCCGGACGATCCGGAGCAGCTGCGGCGCGCAGACGAGATCGTCGAGGCGTTGATCGAGGATGCACTCGCGCGTGGCGGCACCTGCACGGGTGAGCACGGGATCGGGCTCGGAAAGATCGGGGCACTCGAACGGGAGCACGGCGATCTCCTCCCGCTGATGCGCGGGATCAAGGAGCTCTTCGATCCGCTCGGGATCCTGAACCCGGGGAAGGTGCTGCGCCCCAGGATCTGACGGGCCGGGGGCAGGTGACGCGCCGCCGTGTGCGTATCGCACCGGGGCACGGTGCCGAATGTGCCGTCGGTCAGCTGCCACCGTGGTCGGCGAGCACACCACCCCAGGCAGCAAGCGTCGATACACGGTGGCGCTCCATCGCGGCCGCGGCTGCGGCTGCGTCACCACTCCGCGCCGCGTCGAACACGTCCCGGTGCTCCGACTCGGCCCCAAGGATCCTGTCCGCCGCCAGCACGAACAGCGACATTCGACGACGCGCCTGCCATGCCCGCTCCCACAGCTCCCTGATGAGCTGCTGCACCGCAGGTGACGCCGTCGCCTGGAGTGCCTCGTGGACGCGTCGGTTGGCGAGGGTGTAGGTCAGTCCGTCGCCGGTCGCGGCAGCGCGCTCCGCCTCTTCGAGCGCGTGTTCTGCGGCCGCGAGCGTCTGTTCCGTGTGCAGCGGCGTCGCCTCGCGCACGGCGAGCACCTCAAGCCACATCCGCATGCTGATCGTGTCGAGGATCTCGTGGCGCGAAATGGTTGTGACGGTCGCGCCCCGATGGCTCTCGCTCGTGACGAGACCGTCCCGCTCCAGCAGCCGGATCGCGTCTCGGACCGGCATCACGCTGACACCGAGAGCGTCCGCCAGCGGCCGCAGCAGCAGGCGGTCGCCAGAGCCGAGCTCCCCGTCGAGGATCCGACGGCGCAACTCCGAGTACGCGTAGTCGGTCTTCGTCAGGAAGGTCGCGCTCACGCGTTCACCACCGCGCCGCCGTCCCCGCCGGGGGCAGGCTCAGCACACGGTCGAGGCGGCACTCGGCGAGGTCGAGCTCCGGTTCCTCCCCGAGTACGAGCTGCGCGAGGAGCTTCCCCGTCATCGGGCCCGCCGCGTTCCCGTAGATGTGGCCCGACGCGATCACAAGCCCCGGGAGTGGCGTGTCGATCACCGGGACGGTGTCCGACGTGTACGGGAGCAGGCCCGCCCATGTCCTGCTCACCGGGGCGTCACGGAGCCCCGGGAAGTCCTCGCTGATCGACGCTGCGGTTGCCGCGAGCCCCGCGAGGGTCGGGCGCAGGTCGATGTCGGCCGGATAGTCCATCGGGCAACCGAGCAGGATCTCCCCGTTGGCGCGCTGCACCACCAGCTGCAGCATCTCGATCTCCGACTCGGCCTCGTACGAGGCCGTGAAATCGGCAGGATCCCAGGACGGGAGATCGCGGAACAGCGCGTACTGCTTCGTCGCGAGCGGCCCGTACACCAGAGGCTCGATCAGACGCGGCATCGGCTCCGTCGCGATCACCTGGAGCCGCTCCGACCCGATCGGCAGGTCGATCCCGAGCGGTCGCACCAGATCACGCGTCCACACACCCGCAGCGACAATGACGAGATCGGCCGCGACCGGCCCATCCGCCGTCGTCACGCCCGCGACATCGTCTCCAGCGCGGAGAAAGCCGGTGACCGTCACGCCTTCGCGGATCACCGCCCCCTCGGCGCGTGCTCCTGCAGCGAGCGCCTGGACGAACAACTCTGTGTTGATGTGTGCGTCGTCGGCACAGAACGTCGCACCGAGCACGTCCGGTCGGATCGGCTGTACGAGCCGTCTCACCTCGTCCCCGTCGATCAGCGAGATGTCGAGCCCGTCGGCGCGACGATTCGCAGCGAACTCGGCGAACGCAGCCGCCTGCCCCTCCGTGAGGAAATAGAACACGCCGCCGCAGTCGCGAAGCTCGAAGTCGATCGGCAACTCGGCCGCGAGCTGTGGGTAGAGACGGCGCGACGCGCGCGCGATCTCGAGCGCAAAGCCCGGGTTGCGGCAGTGGAGCCAGACAAACCCGGGGTTGCGACCCGAAGCGCCGAACGCGACCCGCTCGCTCTCAAGCAACGTCACCTGCGCACCACCGCGCGCGGCGAACAGCGCCGTCGCGGCGCCGACGATCCCACCACCGACAATCACGACCCGACGGCTCACGCTTCCGCCTCCACTGCGCCGGGAGCACCGAGAAACGTGTCCAGCACCTCGCGTGCCTCCGCGGGATCGTGCTGGTCGTGGCGCTGGTAGTACCCGCTGCGGCTGATCCGGTACTGACCCACCGCCCGTAGATCCGCGAACAACTCGGCAACCTTCACCGCCATCACGTTCGGATTGATGATCGCGACATCGCCCGCCTGCGTCCCATTCAGCACGGCGCGCTCGAAGCAGGCGGCGATGATCGTGCACCCGAGCACCACCGCTTCCGCGCGGTCCTCCTCCATCACCGCGGTGCACTTCTGCCGCGCATCGCGTGCGACCGCATCGGGGTTGTGCACCATGTCGTCGACGTACCAGTCGATCGCCCGCACCGACCGGCAGTTCGCCTCCACCCCGTAGAGCCGCACGCGATCCTCGAGTTCCGGCACCGCCTTCCGGTGATCGGTGACGACCGAGAACCGGTGCCCGAACAGCCGCGCGAGCAGCACGGACGCCTCCAGCGGCCCGACCACGGGCATGTCCGTCAACTCCCGCGCCTGGGTCAGCCCCGGGTCGTAGCAGCACCCGATCACGAATGCGTCGAAGCCTTCCCTGTCCGCGACCGTCACGGCGCGGAGCACCTCCGTCTCGACCAGGTGCTTCGGGACGTAGTAGTCGATGTTGCGCGGACACCCGGTCAGGTGGCGGATCTCGACCTCAGTGCCGGACCGGAGGTACGGCGTCAGCGTGGAGTGCACGAGCTCGTCGAACTGGTCGGTGCCGAACGGGTTCAGGAACAGGATGCGGGTCATCATCTCCTCCGGTCAGTGTGCGTAACCGCTGTAGTAGTCGCCGTCCGGTGACGCCGCAACGGCCGTGCTGTGGAAGCGTGCCGGACTGAACCGTGCGAGTGCGGGATCATCCCCTCGGCCGGCGAGCGCCCGTGCGAGCAGCTCGGCGGTAAGCGGCGCGAGCAGGATCCCTCGCCCACTCCACCCGTTCAACGCCCAGAAGCCCGGCCGCCCGGGATACTCGCCGACGAGTGGGCGCTTATCCGGTGTTGTGTCGTACACGCCCGCCCACTGGCGGATCACGCGGAGCTCCCCGAGCCGCGGTGCCTTCTCGAGCAGGATGCGCGCTGTCCGGCCAAGGAACCGGACGCTCGATGCCTCGGTCATCCCAGGCTCCTCACCGGGGTCGACGACTCCCGCGACAAGCTCGCCACGGAGCGTCTGGTTGAACCACCCCTCCTGCGGGCGGTAGAACGTGATTGCGGGAGACATGAATGGCCTGCTCGGCTCCGTCACCAGCACCTCTCGCCGGAGCGGAGCGTTCGGTGGGTCGACGCCGAAGCGGCACGCGACCTCGCGCGCGCGACCACCCGCCGCGTTCACCACCGCATCGGCCCCGACCACCTGTCCATCGTCGAGCCGGGCACCCACGACACGGTCTCCGTCGAGCACGGGCTCGATCGCGGTTGCACCGAGCCGGAATTGGACCCCCGCCTCGCGCGCCGCGAGGAGATAGCCGTACACGGCGGCGTCGTGATGAACGATCGCTGCATCGCCGACGACACCGCCGACGACCGGCTCCCCGCCCCGAAGGATCGGCGCGGCCCGCAGGGTGTCTGCCGCATCGACCAGCCGGGCGCGTGCGTCGTGCTCCTCCCACATCGCCTCGAGCGGCTCCAGCGCGTCGCGCTCGGCGGCGTCGTAGAGCGCCCACACGTACCGGGTGCGGTAGAGCAGCGGGTTCCGCCCGCCCGTCAGACGGTGCACCGTGCGCCACTTGTCGCTCGCACGGCACGCGTAGGCGGTGAGGTCGCCCGTTAGCTGCATCCGCCGGATCCGGCCGACGTTCCGCGTCGAGTTCCCTGCACCGGGGTAGCGCGCCTCGATCACCGTCGCAGCGACACCCAACCGCCGGAGCTCGAGGGCAAGCGCGAGACCCGCGATCCCGGCACCGATCACCGCGACCCTAGACACGGGCGGCGAGTTCGGCGAGGGACACCGGACGGGCGAGCGGGCGCGCCGTGGTCGGAGCAGCGTCGATCCCGCGCTCGCGGAGAACGGCGAGCACCGTCGCGCTGCAGAGCTTTCCCTGACAGGGGCCGGTCATCGCGCCCGTCCTGCGCTTCACGAGCTCGGGGTGCACGAAGCCGTCATCGACGCAGGCGTGGAGGTCGCGGACGCGAACGTCCTCGCAGAGACAGGCGAACGCGTCGTCATGCGGCGCAATGTCTGGGACATCCGAGGCGGTGCGCGCAGCGGCCCCACGCACCTCGAGCCAGTCCGGCGTCCCGCCCACCGCGAGGATCGGCAGCCCGGTCGTCGTCAGCACGATCTCCGCCCCGGCCTGCTGCGCCAACTCGACCGCGGGCTGCTCCACACCGGTGACGAAGACCTCGCACGGAATCCTCCCGGAGCTCTCGACCGCCTCCACCCGCCGACGACCTGTGATCCGCTCCGGCCCGTCGCTCGACGCCCACACGACGTCGAGGCCGTGCTCGCCCGCCAACCGCTCCGCCCTCTCGAGCGCACCCGGCGGCCCCCACACAGCAATACGCGTCCCGGAGCGGAGGTGGGGCGCGTACCGTTCGAGCGCTGGGAGACCGATCACACCCGGGAGGTCGTTGCCGGCGACCGGGGGAATCCGGTCGTAGCTTCCGGTCGAGAGCACCAGGCGCTCGAACCGCACCTCGAGGAGCCGGTCGCCACGGAGAACCCCCAGGACGCGCCCCTCGTAGATCCCGAGCGGGATGTCGCCCTGCTCCGGATCCACACTGAACACGGCCTCGCCGCGCTCCCCACCGGCACCGACGACGACCGTGCCGACCTCGACCTCTACGAAGTCGCGCGGCGCGCGGCGCGCGCCGCCCGTCCCCAGCGACCCGGCGCCCGAGACGCGTCGCAGCACCTCGAGCGATCCCCTTCTCACCAGTTCGGTGCGGAGGAACCGTCGCTCGTAGAACCACGGCGGCCACCGTTCCGCGACACGACCGAGCGGGCGCAGGAGAGCGCGCGTCCGCTGCGTCGGCGTGTCCGCATCAGCCTCGCAGGCGAGCACGCGACCCTCGGCCGTCCGGAGCTCACATGCGAAGCAGTACCCGCGGCCGCAGAGAGGCCCTCGAGGTCGGTGAAACCGGAAACTGGTGGCGAGCGCGGGACGTCCGGCGGCGAGCGCAGCAGCAGCGATCGTCGGATCGCACCGTGATTCCATATCTGTGATAACGTATCAGAAGTGAGAACAGCCGAGCGCGGGTGCGGGGACGAAGTCGTTCCCCTCGACGACGTCGCACGCCGGGTCGTCGCCGACTACCTCGGCCTCGAAGCCCACGAATCGTTCCTCCTCGTCACGGATGAGGGGGTGCCGGAAGCAGTCGCTGAGGCGGTAGTCGCCGCGGCCAGCGCGCTGGGGGCCGACCCCACCCACGCCCGGATCCCGGTCCGCGCGAGAAGCGGCGAGGAGCCCCCCACGCCGGTCGTCGGCGCCATGATCGCCGCCGATGTCTGCCTCTGCATCGCGACGCGGTCGCTCTACCACACGGACGCGAAGGGGCAGGCCCAGGCGGCGGGGACACGTGGCTGCTTCAACGCCCCCGCCTCCCTCGGCGCGTGGACAGCGGGGGCAATGACCGCCGACTTCCACGAGATCCGACACACCGCGATCCGACTTGCCGACCGGCTGCGCGGCGCCCGGGAGATCCGCGTCACGTCGCCCGCTGGCACGGACATCAGCGTGGCGATCGGCGAGCGCGAGCCGCGCGGCTGGTACACCGGGATCGTCCGGAACCCGGGCGAGATCTCGGCGTTCCCGGGCGGCGAGGTGTCGTTCCCCCCGGTCGAGGGGTCGTCACAGGGGACGATCGTGTTCGAGCGAGTGATGACCGATCTCGGCGCGCTCGCGCGCCCGATCCGCATTACGGTCGAGGACGGTCTCGCGGTCGCCTTCGAGGGCGGCGACGACGCCGACCGGCTCCGGGCGCTCGTCACGGGCGTCGTCGGCGCGATGAACATCGCCGAGCTCGGGATCGGCCTCAACCCGGCCGCGCGCATCAGCGATGACATCACCGAGTCGAAGAAGCGCAGTGGCACCGCCCACTTCGCGCTCGGTGACAACGCGGGCGGCTACGGCGGCACGGTCGAATCCCCGCTTCACCTGGATGGAATGGTGATGCGGGCGACGGTCACGATCGACGGCGCCGATGTCGTCCGCGACGGCGAGGTTCTCCTTTGAGTACCTCCGTGCACAGCCGTGAGGCGTCCAACACCGTCTGCGACCGGATCCGCGCGCTCGAGGGGTCGGGGATGCGGACGTTCTCCGACCCGGAGCCAGTCGTCTGGGAGAGGACAGAGGGGGCACGCGTCTGGGACGCCGACGGCCGTGAATACCTCGACCTGTACGCCGGCTTCGCTGCCGCGACCGTCGGCTACTGCCACCCGCGCGTGACGGAGGCGATCGTGCGTCAGGCACAGACGATGACGCACTGTCCCTCCGCCGCCCCCTCCGCGGTGCGCGCGGCGCTCTACGAGCGGCTCGTCGGGCTCGCTCCGCCCGGTCTCGATCGCGTGCTACTCGCGTGCACCGGCGCGCTCGCAAACGAGACCGCGGTGCAGCTCGCCCGCGCCGCGACCGGGCGGCACGGGGTGATCACGTTCGGTGGCACCTACGTCGGCCGCAGCGTCGGCACCGTCCGCTACGCGGGACGACACGCCTACCGCGAACAGCTCGGGGTGCCCTCCGATGCGCAGTTCCTGCCGTTCCCGGACTCGTATCGGTCGCCGTGGGCGGGCGGGCGCGACCCGGGCGAGGCAGTGCTCGCGCTGCTCGAGGAGCTCCTCACTGACCCGGCGTCCGGCGTCGAGCGCCCCGCGTGCGTGCTGCTCGAGCCGATCCAGGGCAACGCCGGTGTCGTGATCCCGCCACTCGGGTTCCTGCAAGCGCTGCGCCGACTCTGCGATCGTGTCGGCGTGCTGCTCGTATTCGACGAGATCCAGTGCGGCTTCGGGCGCAGCGGCCGCACGTGGGCGTGCGATCACGACGGCGTGGTTCCCGACCTCCTCACCATCGGGAAGGGGGTCGGCGGCGGGCTCGCACTCGGAGCAGTGCTCGGACGCGAGGACGTGATGACGACCTGGGGCGCCGACGCCATCACCTCGACCTTTCTCACGAACGCACTCAATGCCGCCGCCGCCTGTGCGGCGATCGACGTGCTCCGCGAGGAGCGGCTCGCCGAGCGCTCGGCAGAGCTCGGCACGCGGCTGCTCGGGCAGCTCACCGACGCGCTCTCCACCAACGAGCGCGTGGGCGAGGTTCGCGGCCGCGGCCTGTTCGTCGGAATCGAGCTCGTCACCGACCGGGTGACGGAGACGCCCGACCCCGACCACGCGGGGCACGTCGTCGCCGCTCTCCGCGAGCGGGGCGTCCTCGTCGGCCGCGGCGGCCGCTACCGGAACGTCGTGAAGCTCTCCCCCCCGCTCGTGATCGACGAGCAGAGCCTCGATGCCGGCACGACCGCGATCCTCGAGGTGCTCGCAGCATGACCACCGGAGTGATCGAGGCCCGCCACTACATCGACGGGGCGTGGGACGACGGCGGCACCGGAGAGTGGTTCGAGTCGTGCTCGACCACCGACGGGCGGCTGCTCTGCCGGGCACCGGTGGCCGGGGAGGCGACGGTCGATGCCGCAGTGCGCGCCGCGCGACACGCGTTCGACGAGAGCGGGTGGAAGGAGCGACGCGCCGCCGATCGCGCCGCGGTGCTGCTCGAGGCCGCGACCCGTCTGGACCGGCAGGCCGAAGAGATTGCGACGCTCATCGCTCGCGAGATGGGGAAGCCGTTCCGCCTCTCGCTCGACCGCGAAGTCCGCGGCGCCGCAGACAAGCTCCGCTACTTCGCAGGCGCTGCCCGCGCGATCGAAGGCGAGGTCACCGGCGCCTCACCCGCCCACCTCCTCGACCTCTCGGTCCCCTACCCCGTCGGCGTGTGCGCGCTCGTGATCCCGTGGAACGACCCCGTGGACCTCGCCGTGCGGAAGCTCGGTGCGGCGCTCGCGGCCGGTTGCACGGTCGTCGTGAAACCCTCGGAGGAGACACCCGCCTCGACCGAGGCCCTGATCCGCCTGTTCGACGACCTCCCGGGCCTCCCGCCCGGTGTTGTCAACATGGTGCACGGGCCCGGGATTCCGACCGGCGAGGCGCTCGTCTCGCACCCGGGTGTGGACAAGGTCTCGTTCACCGGCTCGACCGCGACCGGGCGACGGATCATGCAGCTGGCCTCCTCGACGCTCAAGCGCATCTCGCTCGAATGCGGCGGCAAGGCGCCGTCGCTCGTGTTCGAGGACGCGCCGCTCGAGAAGTGCCTCGACGCGCTCTCCTACGGCGCGTTCCTCTACGGCGGCCAGTCCTGTACCGCGGCGACGCGGCTCATCGTGCAGCGGCCCCTCCACGATCGGTTCGTGGAGGGGCTCGTCGATCGCGCCCGTCGGCTGCCTCTCGGCGACCCACTCGACCGCGGGACACTCATCGGGCCGCTCGTCTCCGAACGCCAGGTCGCGCGTGTCCGCTCCTTCCTCGACGGGGTCGAGGAAGACGGCGGCACAATCGTCACCGGCGGCGGAATCGATGGCCTTCTCGTCGAGCCGACGGTCATCACAGGCGCTCGACCGGATTCCCGCATCGCCTGCGAGGAGGTCTTCGGGCCGGTGGTCTGGATCTTCCCGGCGGACGACGAGGACGAGGCGGTGCGGATCGCAAACGGCGTCCGCTACGGCCTCGGCGCCTCCGTCTGGACGAGCGACATCACGCGCGCGCTCCGTGTCGTCCGCCGGCTCGACGCGGGTGACGTATGGGTGAACACCCACTACGTCCGTCAAGCGGAGACGCCGTTCGGCGGCTGGAAAGAGAGCGGACTCGGTCGCGAGCTCGGCGGCGCGGGCATGCGCGAGTACCTCGCCTACAAGCGGGTCGCGTTCGACACGCTCCCGGAGTTCCACCTGAAGGCCTGGTTCGAGCGGGGATGACAGGGACGGAGGACACGACACGCTGAAGACCGTCGCGGCTCGATGCCGTCCCCCGACCCAGGCGTCGATCGTGTTCGACGCCCCCGACCGCCGAGGGGCACGGTCGGGTGACCCTGTCCTGCATCACAAGTGCCCGGCTACCACAGGAGGTTGTCGTGTCAAGCGGTGAAGCACCGGCCACCGGCGAGTTCTTCAGTCGGCGAGCGACGGGACTCGTGCGGCTCGGGACGCCATGGCGCGCCCTGATGCTGAATTTCGCGAACATCGGGCTCGTCTACATCATGTTCAGCTACTGGGCGCAGCCTGCGGTCTTCCCGCAGAGCCATCTGCTCCTGGCGATCGCGATCGCCGCGGTCTGCAACGCGGTCTTCTGTCTCGCACTCGCGATCTTCGCATCGTCGTTCCCACGTTCCGGGGGCGAGTACGTCTACGTCAGCCGTACCCTCCACCCCGCGATCAGGTTCGCCGTGAGCTTTGCAGGGGCGCTCTCGCAGAGCTTCTACGTGGGGGTCGGCGGGTACTGGATCTCGACGTTCGTGCTCTCTCCCTTGACATCGACGTTCGGAACAGCGACCGGGAGCGACGGTCTCATCGAGTGGAGCACGAAGTTCGCGACGCCAACTTCGGGCTTCATCTTCGGGACCGCGTTCGTGATCGTCGCGCTCCTGATCAACCTCGGCGGGCTTCGTGCGTACTTCCGCTTCCAGGCGATCAACTTCCCAATCGGCGTCATCACGTTCCTCGTGCTGCTCGCCGTCTACCTGTTCGCCTCGCCGGCGGACTTCAAGAAGGGCCTCAACGAGTACGCGGGCGGCGCAGGCGGCTCGGCGAATGCGTACGACGACATCCTGGCGACCGCGAGCGAGGGCGGGATGCCCACCACGTGGACGCTCACCGGGATGCTCGGCATCTTCGGGATCATCTGGCTCGTCGGTATCGCCTCGACCTCGATCGCGGGTGAGGTGCGGACGCCGAAGCGGACCCAGGTGATCGGTGCGGTCGGCGGCTCGCTCGTCTACAGCGCCGCGGTGCTGCTGCTCGCGCTGATCATGTTCAAGCCGGTTGGCGAGGGCTTCAACAAGGCCGCGACGTGGGTCAGTTACAACAGCGACAAGTACTACGAGATCATCCCGACCGACCCGACCTTCATCACCTGGGCGGCCGTTCTCGTGGACAGCTGGCTCGTGCTCCTGCTGATCGGCATCGGACTCGTGATCTGGAGCTACTTCTGGATCCCGTCCGCGATGCTCATCGCCACGCGGTCGGTGTTCGCGTGGTCGTTCGACCGGCTCGTCCCCGCACGGCTGTCCGAGGTCAACCCGAAGACCAACTCGCCCGTCTGGGCCGCAGTCTCGGTCGCCGTCGTGGGCGAGGCGTTCCTGATCGCCTACTGGCGGGGCTGGTTCGACTTCCTCGCACCGTTCCTCGCCTACATCGTCGTCTTCCTGACGGTGTCGGTGGCGGCGGTCGTCGGGTCGTACCGGTCATCGACGAGCAAGTTGATCGCCGAGGCCGGGTGGGGCAAGCGGATCGCCGGCATTCCGCTGCTCGCGCTCTGCGGCGTCGTTGGCATCGCGTACTGGGCGCTCGCGCTCTACTACGCGCTCACCTACGACCTCCTGTTCCTCAACACGACGAAGCAGCTCGTCCTCACGGCGCTGCAGTTCGCGATCCCGCTGGGGATCTTCGCCGGGATCACGCTGTGGCGGCGATCGCAGGGCGTGAACCTCTCACTCGCCTACAAGCAGCTCCCCCCGGAGTAGATGTGTCCGACGCCTTCGTCTTCTTCGCGACCGATCTCCACGGTTCGGAGCGCTGCTTCCGGAAGTGGCTGAACGCGGCCGAAGGGTACGGCGCAGGCGTCCTCGTGCTGGGCGGGGACATCACCGGCAAGGTGATCGTCCCCGTCCAGCGCCGCAACGGCAGCCACCTCGCGCTGTGGCGAGGTGAGGAGCACGTGCTCGACGGGCCGACGGCCGTCGTCGAGTTCGAGCGGGCGGTGGCCGACACAGGCGCCTATGCCTGGCACGCCGAGCCGGACGAGGCGGCGGCCACGTTCGCCGACGACGGGGCCAGCGAGCGGCTCTTCGCCCGGCTTGCGTCGGAGCGCCTCGCAGGCTGGATCGCGCTCGCTGACGAGCGGCTCGGCGAGAAGGGCGTCAAGGCGTTTGCAATTGCAGGCAACGATGACCCCTGGGAGGTCGACGAGGCGCTCTCGTCGGGGCGAACGCTCGTGAACGGGGAGCAGCGCGTCGTCTGGATCGAGGACTGGCTGCCGATGCTGTCGCTCGGCGTCTCGACACCGACACCCTGGAACTCGCCGCGTGAGGTGTCGGAGGAGGAGCACGGGAGGCTCGTCGCGCAGCTCGCGGACGGACTCGACGAGCCAGGGTCGGCGATCTTCAACCTGCACGTTCCCCGTATGACTCGACGCTCGATCTCGCACCCGAGCTCGACGATTACCTCCGTGTCCGCTACACGCTGGCCGGCGAGCCCCGCCAGGTGCCGGTCGGTGGGAAGAGTGTTCGCAGCGCGATCGAGCGCTACCAGCCGCTCGTCGGCCTGCACGGTCATGTACACGAGGGCCGAGGACGCGCAACGATCGGCCGCACCGTGTGTTTCAACCCGGGCAGCGACTACCAGCAGGGCGTCCTGCGCGGCGTGCTCCTTCGGATCTCCCGCACGCGTGGGATCCGCGACTACACGTTCACCACGGGATGACGCGCGTCTCTTGCGGTCGGCCGCGCGCTGTGGGTGGCCGCCACACCTCACCGTGAGCGGCGAACCGCTCAGCGATGTGCCTGCCGAGGGCTTGCGCATCGTCACGGCCGCCACCGGTCGCGGACTGACGCTGCGACTGTGCGGAGGAGCAGCGATCGCGCTTCTCTGCCCGTCAGCGGCCGAGCCGCCCCTTGCTCGCATCTACAAGGACGTGGATCTCGTAGGCCTGAGGCGCGAACGGAAGGTGCTCGAGGGGCTACTGGTCGAGCTCGGCTACGACGCTCGTGAAGAGTTCAACGTGTTGGAAGGAGGGGCGCGTCTCTTCTTCTGGGATCCAGTGAATGGCCGCCAACTCGACCTGCTCCTCGACCGGTTCGAGATGTGCCACGCCATCGACCTCCGACAACGGCTCGATCGGCATCCGGTCACCCTCGACGCCGCGGATCTCCTGCTGACGAAGCTCCAGGTCAGGGAGACGAACGAACGCGACATCCAGGACGCGCTTGCACTGCTAGCTGGACTAACCACACACCTTCGAGACGCCTGATCGCGTCCGAGCCTCCC
>CAYXAS010000033.1:0-24143 GCA_964461665.1 uncultured Gaiellales bacterium | reverse complement strand
CCCGACCACCCATCAGCCGCGTCTCACACGTCTGTGGTCAGTACACCTAGCGCGAGGAACGCGGAAGGGACTCCGATCGCGACGATCCGCAGGTAGGTCGCGCCGAGCTCCGCCGACGCGCCCTCGACCCCGACGAGCCGGACGAGCGGCCCCGCAGCGAGCGCAATCGCGACCGCGGCGATGCAGCCGAAGGCGAGCGAGAGCCAGCACGCCTGCGCCCCGAGTCTCCGGGCCGCGCGCCCCTCACCTGCTCCCTGCGCTCGCGCGACCTGCGCGGTCGCGCCGTACTGGAGGAAGTTGAAGACCGCGAGCGCGCCGAGCACCGTCGCCGCCGCGCCGAGCGCGGCGAGCGGCGCGCGACCGAGGTGGCCGACGATCGCGGTGTCGACGAGGATGTAGAGCGGCTCAGCGGCGAGCGCGCCGAGCGCGGGCACAGCGAGCCGGAGGATCGCGCGGTAGCCGGTGGATGCGAGTTCGTCAGCCACAGCGCCCGAGAATCATCCCCGTTCCCGCGGCTGCAGCGCGGCAGCGCGTCACGCGGGGTACCCAGTCGAGGGCGCCCCCGCGCGACCGCTCCGAGGCTAGGCGAGGGCGATGCGCTCGATCACGATCGGGGTACGCGGCCGATCGCTCCCGTCGCGATCGACGAGCGAGATCGCGTCCGCGACCTCGAGCCCCCGGGTCACGTTTCCGAACACCGTATGGCGACCATCGAGCCACGAGCACGACTCGGCGGTCACAACGAAGAACTGCGAGCCGTTCGTGTTCGGACCCGAGTTCGCCATCGCGAGCGCACCACGGATGACGCTGTGGCTGTTCTGCTCGTCCTCGAAGGTGTAGCCGGGGCCGCCCCTGCCGTCGCCGTTCGGGCAGCCGCCCTGGATCATGAAGTCGGGGATCACGCGGTGGAATACGAGCCCGTCGTAAAATCCTTCACCGACGAGACGGGTGAAGTTCCCGACGGTCTTCGGGGCATCGGTCGCGTGGAGCTCGACCTCAATTTCGCCCTGGTTTGTGTGGAATGTGGCGGTTGTCATCACGCGAGGGTAGCCGTGCCCGCGCGCCCGGCCTCCGGGCAAACGTAGACTGGCGCGCGATGGGGGTCACCGAACAGCCGATCGGGAGCCTGCCGCACGCCGAGGCGTCGCAGGAGTTGGCGCGCGGCTGGCGCCGGCTGACCCGTGCAGCGACCGTCGTCGCGGTGATGACCGCTCCCGCGCTCGTCGTCTGGTTCACGCAGCAGAACCACTGGTCGTGGACGAAGTCGATCCTGGTGACGATCGCGATCATCGCCGTGTTCAGAGGCTTCGCCGACCTGCTGCTGCGGCGGCTGATCCCCTGGCCGAGCCTGTTCGGAGTCGAGAGCGCGGATCTGCGCGAGGCGGACGTGCTCGGACGGCGGCGCGCCTGGTTCTGGCGCTTCTGGTTCAAGATCGCGACCTGGCTCGTGGTGATCGTCAGCCTCACGTGGGTCTTCAGGGGTGGCTCGTGGGCCGGACAGATCGGGTTCCTGTTCGCCGGAGCGGGGAAGGTGCTCTCGTCGTCGACGTTCTGGATGCAGGTGATCTTCGTCACCTTCCTCTTCATCGCGAACTTCGCGATCATGTTCGGCCCCCTCCTGCTGATGAACATGTCGCAGATGCAGTCGTTCGAGCCGGGCGACGCCGAGTGGGGAGTCAAGCTCGAGCATGTCCGCGGGCAGGAGGAGGCGAAGGGCGAGGTTCGCCACGTCGTCGATATCTGGCAGTCGGGCGAGGCGTTCGAGCGGGCCGGTGGAAAACGCGAGCGCGGCCTGTTGCTGTTCGGGCCGCCGGGAACCGGCAAGACGATGCTCGCGAAGGCGATCGCGACCGGGTTCAACTCGCCGTTCATCTCGATGCCCGGTTCCGGGTTCGCCGCAACCTTCATCGGGATCGACGCGATCGTCGTGCGCCTGCTCGCCCGCCGCGCGAAGAAGCTCGCACGCAAGTGGGGCGGCCAGTGCATCGTGTTCATCGACGAGATCGATGCCGTCGGGATGCGCCGTCAGGCGCTCGGGCAGGGTGCCGCGCCGGCGCCCGAGGCGATCGCCAACGGGGCGGATCTCGAGCGGCTGCTCTTCTTCGGCCCGAACGGGGCGCGCAACCCCTCGGGCGATCTGATCGTCGAGACACAGGTGTGGCGGGATCGACTGTTCGAGCTCCGGGCGCCCGGGACGGCGATGCTCCCGAGCGGACTCTACGGCCGCCTCGGTCAGCTCTACAACTTCATGTTCCCGGGTGGGATGGGGATGGGATCGCTTGCCCTCAACCAGTTGCTCGTGGTGATGGACGGGATCGACAACCCGCCGTTCATGCGCCGGGTCATGACGAGCAGGCTCAACACGCTGCTCGACGCGAGCTTCGTGGTCCCGCGGCGCATCGGTCGCGTCAGGCTCCGTCTCCCGGCGGCACGGCCGCGTCGCGACCAGATCTACTTCATCGGCGCCACCAACGTGCCGATCGACCGGCTAGACCCCGCGCTGATCCGCCCTGGCCGGATGGGACGCCACGTCTGGTTCCGCACCCCGACGAAGAACGACCGCCTCGACATCCTCGACCTGTACATCGGCAAGGTCGCGCACGACCCCGAGCTCGACTCACCCGCTCGCCGGGATGAGATCGCGCGGATCATGAGCGGCTACTCGCCCGCGATGATCGAGCAGGCGACGTCGATGGCGCTGACGCTCGCGCACCACGCAGGGCGCAGTTCGTTCGCGTGGGATGACCTCGTCGAGGCGGTCACGACGCTCGACGCGGGCACCGCGATGTCGTGGGAGTACGTCGATCACGAGCGCCGCGCGGTTGCGATCCACGAGGCGGGGCACGCGGCCTGCGGCCACCTGTTCATGGAGGGGCGCGAGTCCACCCGGCTCACGATCAAGCGGCGCGGTAACACGGGCGGGCACCACTGGATGATCCAGACGGAGGAGCGGATGTTTCGCTTCCAGCACGAGCGGTTCAACGATCTGGTGTGGGGGCTCGGCGCGATGGCGGCGGAGCGCGTGTTCTACGGTGAGAACACCGAGGGCGTCGGTGGCGATGTGTTCATGGTGACCGCGAACGCGGCACAGATGGTCGGGGGCGCCGCGATGGGGCCGGTGTCGTTCACCGCGACCCCTGCCGAAGGCCAGACCGCTGAGGACGCGCGGGCGGCGGTGCTCAGGCGCTTCGAGCGGATCGGGGCGCAGATCATGAACCGCAGCGGGGGCGGCGGGCCGTTCGCGATCGATCCGATCGCGGGCGTGCTCGGGGATCCGTCGAAGCGCGCGGTCGCGACGCAGATCCTCGGACAGGCCTACGTGTTCGCGCACAACGTCGCGACCCTGAATCGTGCCGCGATCGAGAAGATCGCGCTGAAGCTCGAGGAGCGGCGCGAGATCATGGGTGACGAGCTGCTCGAGCTGCTCAGCACTGCCGATCTCCGCAAGCCAGAGCTCGACTTCGCCGATGAGACGGTGTGGCCGCCGCTCGAGTTCTCCGCGACCATCGGTCGTGGCAGGCCCACTGGCGGGCAGGATGCGCCCGCGCAGCAGGGAGATCCAGCGTGAGCACGGACGAACCGACACCCGTGGACGGAGCCGCAACGGACGCCGACACCGAGATGACGCCCGTGGAGGTGACCGCCGAGGTCCCCGCGGTTCCCGAGTCCGAGACGGCTGCCGTGGCAACGTCCCCCTCATTGGTCACGAGACGGGGCGGCGCCGCGGGTCCCGGTCACGGCTTCGGACGGCGGTTCGCGGGTGTGTATCTCGCGCTCGCGCTGCTCACCGGGATCTCGATCGGCTCGCTCGTGGTGCTGCTCTCGCAACCAGGTGTGGCGCCCGAGGCCGCGTGGTCGTCGTGGCAGCCGACTGGCTCCGAGACGGCGATGGGACGCCAGATCGCCGACCGGGTGGCGCGCACCTACCGGCTCGAGAACGGCGAGCAACTCGTGGTCGCGCTCGGCGGGCCGCCGACGGTGACGGTCGGCGGTGACGAGTCGGGGAGCAACATCCCCGTCACGATCATCGCGGTGCGCCCCGACACGTCTGCGGGCGTGGAGGAGGACGACGACATCGACGTGCTCCCCGCCGCCGGCTCGCACCAGTTCGTCCTGTGCGGCCTCGGAGCTGCGTGCGCGATCGAGTACGGCACCCCGTCCTCGGAGCGGCATGCGCTGCTCCGCCGCGAGGCGCTCGAGCTCGCCCTGTACACGTTCCGCTATGTCCCGACGGTCGACTCGGTGACGGTGTTCCTGCCTCCGCCGCCGCCGTCTGCGGATGGCTCCAGCCCGGCAAACGTCGTGTTTCTCCGACGCCAGGATGTCGCGGACGAACTCCGCCACCCGCTCCGGCTGACGCTCGACCCGTCCGCACCGCCGATCGGCCAGATGAGCACGCGTGACCTCGCCTCGGTGAACCGGCTGACGCTGCCGAACCTCTACGACTTCGAGTACACGCAGGCACAGGACGGCAGCGCAATCCTGATCCTCGACCCGATCGTCTCCTCCACCTGACGGTCTGAGGCGTCGGCGCGGTGCCCGGGATCGACATCCGGCTCGCGGAGGCGAAGGGGCGGCTCGACCGGCTCGACTGGTGGCCGCGGCCGGTGCGGATCGCGGGGGTCCGAGTGGTGGTCACGCCGTGGCTCTTCCGGCTGCCGCCGTGGCGGCGCTACGACGGGTTTGCGACCCATCGGGTGATCTTCCTCCGCCGCGCTGACACGTCGCTCGACCTTCTGACGCACGAGCTGTGCCACGTGTGGCAGATGCAGCATCGCCCGGTGCGGATGCCGCTCTCGTACCTGCGGACGGGCTATCGGCGGAGCCCCTACGAGCGCCAGGCGCGCGAGGCGGCGGCGCGGACGCGGGACACGAGCGGCTGAGGTCCGCCACCCGAAGGCGCGTCCGGTAGCTCTGCGCCCCGGCGGTACCATCCCTCACCGCCCGGGCGGTTAGCTCAGTTGGTAGAGCACCTCGTTTACACCGAGGTGGTCGGCGGTTCGAGCCCGTCACCGCCCACTCGCCGTGCGATCAAGCGCAGGCCGCTGGGCCAGCACGGCTATCCTCGATCCGCTGGCCCCCATCGACTAGCGGCCCAGGTCACCACCCTTTCACGGTGGCTACGCGGGTTCGAATCCCGCTGGGGGTATCGGGAAGCGCGCGTGCACCACACGCACCGCGAACAGTTGCGGGGCCCCGGGTGATGTTCTCCCGGAGCCCTGCGTTGTTCTCCACCGTTCGACCCGTACTCGGGCCGGTCGGTGCGGTGTCGTCTACGTCGCGCGGGCGCGCTTCCCGGCGATGTAGCCCACGATCGCGAATCCAAACACGATGACCAGCGAGCCGATCGTCAGCACCTCGAACTTCCCGCGGGTGACGCCCCACGCCTCGGCGAAGTCGCCGTAGTCCTGACCGAGGAGCTTCCAGAGCAGCCCCGGGAAGACGGCCTCGAGCGAGCCGACCGCGCAGAAGGACGTGGTGAGGACGACCGCGGCAAGCATCCCGCGGTCCCCACCCGGCACGCGATAGACACGCTCCACCGAACCGCGGTTTTTCCGCAGCTTGTACGCGGCCGGGAAGACCCACAGGTAACTGAGCAGCGTCGTCGTGATCGCGATGATCAGGACGACGTCGAACGCTGCCGCGGTGCCCTCTCCACCCTGCGAGAAGATCACGGTTGCGATCACCGTGAACGCGGTCGCGACGATCCCCGAGAGGATGTTCATCCGCACCGGGGTACCCAGCTTGTCGTGGAACTTCGCGAAGTACGGGAAGAACGAGCCGTCCATCGCCGACACCGCCTGGGTGCGGTCGCAGCCGATCATCCACACGGCACCCGAAGTGGCGAGTGCGAAGATCAGGAGGCCGACGGTGATGTCAAGCAGGCCGTTCGCAGCGCCGCCCCACACATCGGTGTACGCGGTGCCTGCGGCAGCGATGAACCCGTCGAGCCCCTCCACCGCCTCACCCGACAGGACGAACAGGACGCCGAGCACCGGCAGCAGGTACGCGATGACGCCGAGGAACCCGGAACGGACGACCGAGACCGGCACGTCGCGCTGCGGATCCACCATCTCGCCGGACGCGTTCGCCTGAAGCTCGAACCCGACGAACGCGAAGATCGCGACCGGCACGATCGTGAGGAACCCGGCTGCGGTCGGCGACAGGTCGCCAGCGTCGAGGCCGTGAACACCGTTCTTGATCATGTAGATCACGACGGTGAGCGTGAAGAAGCCGACGAGCAGGCCTCGCGCGATCGCGCCGACGTTCGGGATTCACTTGCCCCGCTCGAACGCGACGATCGCAACGACGATCGAGAACCAGATGAAGACGACCTTGAACAGGTAGTCGCCGAACGTGCCGCTGCCGATCTCGCCCCACTGGGCGCTCGCCGCAGCGACCGCCGCGAACGAGAGTGCGCCACCGACCCAGAACGGGTTGGTGATCCAGTAGCAGACCGCAAACAGCGCGGCGTGGACGCGGCCGAAGGCGGCTTTCACCCATTCGTACGGTCCGCCCTGTTCCGGGAACGACGATCCGAGTTCGGCCATGATCAGGCCGTACGGGATCACGAACAGGATCGCGAGCAGGATCAGCCACGTGACGGACTCGAGCCCGAGTCCGGCGATCGTGCCGATCAGGTCCATCCCGACCATCGCGCAGACGGTGAAGAGGACCATGTCGAGCCGTCGGAAGACCTTGTGGAGCTTGGCCTTCTCCGTCACGGCAAGACGGGTCGATTGTTCTGTTGTGCCAGACACGATGTTCCCTCCGGTTGGTCGCAGGTACACCGGCGAATGCGCCGTGCGGCGCGGTTCTCCTGCCCGTGGCGCGGCGCGCGTCAGTCGGGGTCGAAGGCGAGCGTGCAGCCGTTGATGCAGTACCGCAGCCCCGTCGGCGCGGGACCATCCGGGAACACGTGCCCAAGATGGCCGCCGCAGGCGGCACACAGCGCCTCCTCACGGCGCATCCCGTGGCTCAGATCGACGTGTGTTTCGAGCGCTGTGCTGCCAGCCGCTGCGCTGAAACTCGGCCACCCGGAGCCCGAATCGAACTTCGCGCCGCTCGCAAAGAGCGCTGCGCCGCACCCGGCGCACCGGTACGTGCCGTCGCGGTGCTCGCCGAGGTGTGGCCCGGTCCACGCCTGTTCCGTTCCCGCTTCGCGCAGCACGGTGTACTCGGCTGCGGTGAGGCGCGCCCGCCACTCGTCGTCCGTCGTCTCGCGCGGATCGCTCACGGCAGAAGCATCGCATGGGCGGTCGCAGCCCGCGACGCGACCGTCCCTACACTGCGCCGGTCGGGCCGTTAGCTCAGTTGGTAGAGCAGGGGACTTTTAATCCCAAGGTCGCTGGTTCGAGCCCAGCACGGCCCATCAGCGCTCCCGGCGATCCCGACCGAACTGCTACCCCAGGTGCTCGAGGATCGCGTCCACGGCTCGGGCGGTTTCGGCACGACGATCCGCCGACACCGGCTCGGGCGCGCTCGAGAAGCGCGCAAACACGAGCTCGTGCTCGAGATCGACCAGACACATCTGGCCGAAGATCCCCCAGCCCGTCGCCCGTACCCCCGGCTCGAGCGTCCAGAAGCTGCTGCGGTAGCCGACAGCCCCGTGGGTCGCGTCCGCAGGAGCGGCGGCCCAGGCGGCGCGCGACGCGGCCGGGGGATCGAGCAAATCGTCCACCCACGCCTCGGGAAGCACCTGGTCGCCCCCCACCCGGCCGCGATTCTGGATCAGCAAGCCCAGACGCGCGAGGTCGCGCAGCGTGCAGCACATCCCACCCTCGACCACCGGGAACCCGCACGGGTCGAGCATCACCTCCGCGTCATGCTCAGGACCGAGCCGCGCAAACAGCTCCCGCGAGAGAAGCTCCGGGTACGGCGTGCCCGTCACCTCCTCCATCACGTACGCGAGCATGTTCGTGAGCGGTGAGCGGTAGTCGAACACCGCGCCGTGCGGCTGGGCACGAGGGAGTCCGCCGAAGAACTCGATCACGCCGACCGGCACACGGTCCCCCAGCGGGCGGTAGCCCGCCTGCCGCTCGTACTCGATCAGCGGGTGGTCGGAACCGGGCTCCTCGTAGAGGTCGTAGTCCTCGACGAACTCGGTGCCCGCGGTCATGTCGAGCAGATGGCGCACGGTCGCGCCATCAAGACTCGTCCCCGCAAGGTCGGGCGCGTGGTCGGTCACCAACCCGTCCGGGTCGATCAGCCCTTGCCCCGCAAGAACACCGCACAGCGTGCCGCAGAACGACTTCGAGACCGACATCAGAAGATGCGGCATCTCTGGGCGCAACCCATTCAGGTACCGCTCGTAGACGACACGGCCCCGATGCAGGACGCAGACCCCGTCCGCGTAGTTCGCCTCGAGATGACGTGCGAGCGTCGTCATCGACCCGTCCGCAGCGCGGAACTCGATGTCGTCGAGCGGCTGCGGATCCACCGGCAGGGGAATGACCGCGTCGCCACGCGGGATCAGCGCGGTCGGCACCACCTCGCGCACCGCGAGAAACGAGCGGCGGTTGAACGGCGCATCGAGCCAGTTCGTGAGCGTGACATCGCGTGCGACCCGGGCCATCGATCGACATTACACACCGAGATCCGACCGCGAAGGGTCAGAGATAGACGCAGCGCGTCAGGGCTATGCGGGGGCGCGCTCGTAGATCGACACGAGACCGCCGGGGCACGCCACAACGTCCTTCGGCTCGGGCGCGAGGTACGCACGCACCTTGGCGGTCGTCACGCCGTAGTCGTAGAGCCCCTCGAGCAGCTTCACGGCGCACGCGGTGCCGTCGAGGACAGGAACGCCGAGCGCAGCCTGCATCGTCTTGTCGATCGGGCCGAGACCTGCGCAGCCGAGCAGAATCGCCTCGGCGCCATCGTCCTCGATCGCGTGGCGCGCCTCCTCGAGAATCATCCTCTTCGCGCGCTCGATGTCCTCGCCAATCTCGAGCACGGTCAGCGGAGTGCAGCGGATCGACGCACACCTGTGGCCCATGCCGTTGCGATGGACGACCTCCTCGAGGAAGGGCTTCACTCGGGGGAGCACCGTGACGATCGACCATCTGTATGCGATGAGGCTCGCCATGTGAAAAGCGGCCTCGGCGATTCCGACGACGGGGACATCCGCGACCTCGCGACACGCCGAGATCCCGGGGTCACCGAAGCACGCGATCACGTAGCCGTCGTACTGCCCCTTCGTCCGGGCGACGAGATCCACGGTGTTGTAGGCCGCGAGCACCTCGTCGGTGAAACCCTCGATCGAGCGGGGCCCGTTCGCCGGGCTGACGCAGTCGATCTCGGATGAGTCGGCGGCAACCGCACGGGCAACCGCACCGATCTCGTCGGTCATCGCCTGCGTCGTGTTCGGGTTGATCACGAGGATGCGCATCGGGACGCGCCTTTCAGTCGAGGGTCGGCGATCCGTCTCGCCCCAGTAAGCCTCGCAGCGAACACGGCTGGGACGTGGAGCTCTATTCAGCCGGCGGCGACTCCGGGAACTGCGGCGCGTCGCCGCCGATCACGTCCCAGTGAGCCTTGTAGGCGACCATCATGTGGTACTCGGGCTCGAGTTCGAGACCGCGCAGTGTCCCCGCCGAGATGTAGTACTTCCCGCTCCCGAAGGCGTACAGGCTCGAGCCGCAGTTGCTGCAGAAGCCGACGCCCGAGAACCCCTCCTCGGTGAAGTGCCTGATCAGCCCCTGACCCGCGGTGACGTCGAAGTTCGCCTCATCCACCTCGACCTCGGGCAGGCCCGGGCCGCCGGTCCAGCGCTGACAGCGCGTGCAGTGGCAGAACCCCATCGCCCCGGGCTCGTTCACGTCGAACTTCACCTGGCCGCAGAGGCAGGCTCCGTGGAGTGTCTCTCTCATCGCGGCTCCTTTCGTGGCGCACGCCGTGTGATGGCCAGGGGGGACAGGCGAACCGCCCCGGTACTGACCCCGAGCACGCTCGCCGGCGCATCCTAGCCCCGTGCGGGCGGCTCGCAGCGATCACCCACGAGACCTCCACCGACGCGCTCGCGGCTGGCGAGCCGTCACCGGCCGGGGCGACTCAGCGGATGGCGCAGCGGCCACGGATCCCGCTGAACATCACGGTCATCAGCGTGCCCGCTCGGAGATCGAGCGTGGGAAGCCGCTTCTGCCGGAACAGCACGTTCACGGCGCGCATCTCGTCGACGAGCCCCGGGCCGTTCACCCCCTCGCGCATGAGCCGCTCGATGTCAGCGCGGTTCTGCGTGTATTTCGCGCAGGACTCGGCCACCGTTCCGTCGAGCTCGAGTCCGTCGAAGAACGCATAGCCCTGCGCCCAGAAGTAGCGGCGGGTCGCGTCCCGGTACGGGGCACGCTCCCACCCGACTGCGGCCGACCGTGCGAAACGCTCGCCGCCCATCTCCCGGAGGCGCGGAAACAGCTCGCGCGGGATCGGCCCCGCCGCCGCAGTCGGAGCAACAACCGCTGCGAGAACAACGGCGACGATCGCGACCGCACCGCGCACCAGCCACCGTCGACGCCTGCTGCCGCTCGCAGCTTCCTGACCTCCCCCGTCGTGACCATGTACGCGAAAATGTGGCTCCAGGGGCAGATGTAGAAAGCCATCGAGAGACCCCGATCGGCCTGCGCGAGCCTGACCGACTCGGGCTGGGGTTGACCCTGTGCGCCGCACACCGGACAGGACAGCGACGGTGGGAGAAAGACGGGCGACACCGACGTGTGTCCTACCGACCGGGCCTGTCGACGCGGAACGGCAGGTGGGCTCGATCGCCGCTCACGAGGCGGCCGACACCAGATACTCGCGCGGGTCGTCAAACCCGAACGTCCACGCGACCGCCTCACACGCGGTGCGCATCATGGGAGGGACACGGAGGAGGTAGCGACGATACGTGCCGTCGGGCTCCCGGCTCGCGTTCACGACCTCGACGAGTTGCACTCGCTCGCCGTCGATGTCGCGGGGCGAGCGGAGGAGACGACCGAAGTCATCCGCCTGTGCTTCGACAAGACCGAGCCGATCCACGAACCAATCCCAGCCGAACCGTTCGATCGCGACGCGCCGCCGTTC
This sequence comes from uncultured Gaiellales bacterium, assembly GCA_964461665.1. Classification (GTDB taxonomy): domain Bacteria; phylum Actinomycetota; class Thermoleophilia; order Gaiellales; family Gaiellaceae; genus Gaiella. Next base: position 13,088 of record CAYXAS010000033.1, on the reverse strand, counting down.
GGCGTTCCTCCACCCGAGCACCTGTCTCGCGGTGACACGCTCGGGATGATGGCCCGCCAGCCTGGTCATCTCGACGCCGCGCCAGAAGTACATGGGGTGATAGCCCTCCCATTCGACCGCAGGCAACCCGTCCCAGTCGTGCAGCCGTCCTTCCCGATCGAACCGGAGCGTGGGTCGTGCCACCGCCAGCATGCTGCCGTCGTGCGCCACGGCGAACGAGAAGAGTCCCCGCTCCGCAGCCCGGAGCAGCGGTTCCACCGAGTCGAGGAGCGGGTCGGCCGCCCAGAAGCGCCTCGCCCGAAGGCGGGACGCGATCGACGCGAGATCGGCTGTCACGCAGCGAACGAGCCGCGGCGTCTCCCAACGGCCTACCACGCGTAGTACGAGCGCACTGTCGATCTTGGCCACCTGCAGGTTGCGGGTCGGCACATCGGGCAACCGCGTCCAGCGCGGCCCGCGGTGGTGGAAGCCGTCCAGCAGCGGAGCCCGCCGTCTGACCGCCCGGTGCCACGAACCCGCGTTGCTCCCCGACCTGACCGCGAGCTCGTGCCGGAACCGCGACGGGTCGGTCAACCAGCGGACAGCGTCCTCGGACACGCCCAGTGCCGCGAAGTGTTCCAGGAGCCCCTGCTGCGCCATCGGGAGATCGAGTTGGGGGCGCTTGATCGCGATCGCTGCCAGACGCCTCTGAATGTCCCTGCCGATTTGCTCGTGATCGGGCATCAGTCAGCCACCCGGCCCCACTGCGTGGCACCGGGTCGGCGGCTCGGCACGTACTCGCGCTGCTGCCGCACCTCCCAGACCCCTGGCGCGATCGTCAACGCGTCGTGCTCCTCGTGCGTCAGCGTCGCAGGGACGTCATCGACCACGAGATAGGCAGAAGCGTTCCCGCGGCCAATCGATCGGAACAGCGATGCGCCAGGCTCGCGGATCGCATGTGCATGACCGGTCGCCTCGCCCTTGGCCAGCACCAGCGGCCCGACAGCTCTGCGCACCGCCACCACTTCACTTGGCAATGCCTTGACGGGGGCCAACAGTACATCACCCTGCCGGATCAGACCCCGGCGGGACGACACACGCTCGTTGCTCATCTCCTACCTCCTTCAGCGGTTTGTCCAGAACAGACCGCGTCAACCATCTGCCACCGTGCCGCCGAGGCCGGTTGGCGGCGGGTCGAACCCGCTCTCGTGACGCAGTTCAGATGGTACCAGAAGTACACCCAGTCGACCAGAGTCGCAACGTTGCGTACGCTCATCCGTAGGTGAGTCGTCGTGAGACGGCCACGTTCTTACATCTCCGGCGGACACTCTCCCGCAGCCATTGAGCCCGCTCGGGCATGATCCGGCCGCACGCGGACGATCGACCAACCACCAGCGGGAGGCAGGCAGTGAGCGAGGCAACAGACGGCACCTGGCAGCTCGACCAGACCCACTCGACCGTCCAGTTCGAGGTCGGCTACCTCGAGGCCGCGTTCCGGGGCGGGCTCGGGACGATCGACGCGACGCTCACCGTCGCGGACGGCAGCGCCCGACTCGAGGGCAGCGCCGATCCTGCCACCGTCCAGGTGAAGGACGAGAACCTCGCCGGCCACCTCCAGACCCCCGACTTCTTCGATTCAGGCAGCAACCCGCGCATCACGTTCGAGGCCGACGACGTCGCCCTCGCAGCGGGTCGCGTGACCGCGAACGGGACGCTGACGCTCCGCGGTGTGACGCTCCCCGTCACCGCGAGCGGAACCGCGGGCGGGCCGTTCACCGACGGCTACGGACGCGAGCGGATCAGTCTCAGCATCGCCGGGACGATCGACCGGACGGCGTACGGGATCGCGTGGAACGCGCCGCTGCCGACCGGCGATCTCGCACTCGCCGACGCCGTCACCGTGCGCGCCGAGCTGTTCTTCACGAAGGCCTAGGGCCTGCGACGCGGGACCGGCTGCCCTCTGCGCCTGCGCGTGGAGGGCGGTCGGGACGTGCCCTGGCGGCGTCAGTGCTCGGGGAAGTGACAGGCGACGCCGTGCGACACGCCACCGAGGAGCGGTCGCTCAACGCGACAGCGCTCCTGCGCCCGCGGGCACCGTGAGACGAACGGGCAGCCGTCGTGGCTGCCCGACCGGTCGTCCGCGAGGCGCACGCGGCCGTCCAGCCGCCGTGCGTCGGGCGCATGGCCCGGGAACGCGGAGAGGAGCGCACGGGTGTACGGATGGCGTGGCCTGGCGCACACCTCGGCCGCCGCCCCCCGCTCCATCACGCTGCCCGCGTAGAGGACGACGATCTCGTCGCTCATCCGCCGCACCACCTCCAGGTCATGCGAGATGAAGAGATAGCCGAGCTCGCGCTCGCGCTGTAGGTCGAGCAGCAGGTTCAGGATCTGTGCCTGCACGGAGACGTCGAGCGCAGAGGTCGGCTCGTCCAGCACGAGGATCTCCGGTTCGAGCGCAAGCGCCCTCGCGATCCCGAGCCGCTGACGCTGACCGCCCGACAGCTCTGCCGACGGCGTGTCGAGCGGCACCGCACCGAGACCGACCGACCCGAGCAACCCCGCGACGCGGGCGTGCCCGCCGTCGCGCCACCGGCCGTGCGCCCGAAGCGGCTCCGCCACGACCTCCTCGACCCGAAACCGGGGATCGAGCGAGTCGTACGGATCCTGGAAGACGGTCGCGACCGACGCGCGCAGTTCGCGCAACCTCCGCGCCGACCGAGGGTACGGCTGTCCCCGGAACCGCAGCTCCCCACGCGTTGGCCGCTCCAGCCCGAGCAGGAGCCGCGCGAGCGTCGACTTCCCGCAGCCGGATTCACCGACGAGCCCCACCGTCCGGTTCCGATGAAGCGCGAGCGAGACACCATCGACGGCACGTGTCGACCCATAGTGCCGAGACACGTCACGCACCTCGATCACCGCGCCAGCGCTCACGCGCGTGCCCCGTGCAGGTGACACGACGACTCGTGACTCGGTCCGACCACGTATGTCTGCGGGACGGCCGTGGCGCACGGGTCGAACGCCGCACGGCACCGCGGGTGGAACGGACAGCCCGCCGGGGGTGCGCCGTGCGGCGGAGACCCCGCGATCGCCTCGAACCGCGACCTCGCCGGTGCCCGGCCGTCGCCGATGGTCGCGATCAGCGCCTGCGTGTACGGATGCGCGGGACGCGCGAACACGTCGGCCGCGGTGCCGCGCTCCACAACACGACCGCCGTACATCACCGCGATGTCGTCCGCGAGCTCGGCCACCACACCCATGTCGTGCGTGATCCAGACGAGCGTCACACCGTGTGTGCGCTGCAGTTCGCGCACCAGCGCGAGGATCTCCGCCTGCACCGTCGCATCGAGCGCCGTGGTCGGCTCGTCCGCGACGAGCACGGCCGGGCGGAGCGCGATCGCGATCGCGATCATCACCCGCTGCCGCATCCCACCCGAGAGCTCGTGCGGATACGCGCGGGCGACCCGGCCGGGATCCCGGATACCCGTCTGGCGGAGTAGTTCGACCGCCTGCTCGTCGGCTTCACGACGGGGTACGCCGTCGTGGAACTCGAAGACCTCGGCGATCTGGCGACCCGCCCGCATCACCGGGTTGAGCGCCGCCATCGCATCCTGCGCGATGTAGCCGACGAGCCGCCCGCGCGAGCGGCGGAGCTCGTCGCCCGCAAGTGACGCGACATCGACGTCGCCGATGAGCACCGAACCCGCAGCGAGCACGCCTCCCGGCGGGAGCAGGCGCGCAATCGCAAGGGCGAGCGAGGTCTTGCCGCTACCCGACTCGCCCACCACCGCGAGCACGGTTCCCGCCGCGACCGCAAGCGACGCGTCCGTCACGGCTGGCATCTGCCCGTAGTGGACGGTGATGCCATCGACCCGGAGCCCGGCGACCGCGCTCACGACCCTCCCTCGACCCGCGTGCGGGGATCGACGTACGCGCGCGCGACGTCGGCGAGGAGATTGAAGGAGACGACGACCACCGCCGCCACGATCACCGTCCCCATCAGGAGCGGTCGGTCGAGCCGCCCGAACGCCTGCGCCTGGAGCACCCCGATCCCGGGCCAGCCGAACACCACCTCGACGAGGACGACCCCCGAGAGGAACGCCGCGAAGTCGAGTCCGGCGAGGGTGAGGACGGGCGACAGCGAGTTACGCAGGACGTGGCGCACGATGAGCGCGCGTCGCGGCAGCCCCTTGGCGACCCCCGTGCGCACGTAACTCGAGGAGAGCGAGTCCCGAACCGCCTCGGAGACGACGGTCGCGTAGTACGGAATCCCGAACAACCCGAGCGTGAGCGCCGGCAAAACGAGTTCCGCGAACCCCGGGCCGCCTCCGAGTGGGAACACCGCGAGCCGGTATGCGAACACGAACAGCAGGAGGAACCCCATCGTGAAGGTGGGGATCGAGAGGAGCAGCACGTTGGCGGCGGCCAGCACCCGGCTTCGCTCGCGCCGCAGCCCGTCACGGATTCCGAGGGCACCGCCCACGAGGATCTCGAAGGCGAGCGCCGCGAGGGAGAGGTAGAGCGTCGCCGGGAGCCGCTCCGCCACCATCCCGAGAACGGGGCGGCGCTGGACGTACGACGTCCCGAGGTCGCCGGTCAGGACACCGCCGACGTAGCTCACGAGCTGGAGGGGAAGCGGATCCTCGAGACGGAGATCCTGCCGGACGAGCTCGAGCACCTCCTGCGTGGCGCGCGGCCCGGCGACGCGGCGCGCGGGATCGCCCGGCAGCGTGAACTGGAGCACGAACGTGAGCAGGATCACCCCGAGAATCGAGATGAGTCCGAGCCCGACCCGGACGCTCAGGTATCGAGCCACGATCCCCTCAGCGAAACGGCTCCCCGCCGGGCGAGCGAATGGCTGACAAGCACGAGCGCGAAGACGACGAGCACGATGCAGATGAGCGGCGCAAGGAGCAGGTGCGGCGCGTAGTCGATCGCGTCCTGACCCTCTCCGAGCATCGTTCCCCATTCGGGTCGCGGCGGCTGGACACCCGCGCCGAGGTACGAGAGCCCCGCGCCGATCGCGACCACCGACGCTGCGTTGAGCGCGGTCAGGGTCAGGAGAAGACCCGAGAGGTGCGGGAGGATGTGGCGGCGGACAATCGTCCGCCCGGGAACCCCCATCGCGGAGGCAGCGTCCACGAAGGCGCGTCGTCGGAGACGCAGCGTCTCCCCAAACACGAGCCGGGCCGTCCATGCCCAGTACAGCGCGGTCACCACGATCACGATCCCAACGAGGCCGGTGCCGAAGATGCTCGCGAGCGCAAGACCCGAGACGACCGTCGGGATCGCGAGGAAGGTGTCAGTGAGCCGCATCAGGACGTGTTCCACCCAGCCGCGGTAGAAGCCCGCGAGGACGCCGACGATCGCGCCCAGCCCAACCGAGGTGATCGTGGCGGCGACCGTGAACCCGAGCGTCGCCCGCGCGCCGTGGGCGACTCGGGCGGCGAGATCCCGCCCGAGGATGTCGGTGCCCAGCAGGTGGCCGTCATCGAGTACCCCGTATGGAACCCCGTCGAGCGTGAGGCCGTCGACGGGCGTCGCGTACGGGTCGCCGAAGAGCGGTGCCGCCAGCGCGAGCACCACCATCCCGACGAGAACCGAAACCCCCGCGTGAAGCGTCGCGTCGCGACCCCTCACGCGGGGACGCTTAACTCTTGAGCCAGAGACGGTCGTAGTAGGCGCCGTAGACACCCGAATAGGTGAAGTTCACGAGCCGCTCGCGGTTCACGCCCATCAGCCAGTTGACGTTCTGGAGGTAGACGTGGACGGCATCCTCACCGAGGATCTGCTCGACCTGCGCAAGGAGCGCGTTCCGCTCGGTCGCATCGACGATCGCACGGGCCTCGCTCGTGAGGCGGTCGACCTCGGGGTTCGAGTACCCGGTGTAGTTCGAACTGCCTCCCGTCTCGTAGTACTGGCTGATCACGTCGATCGGGATCGGGTAGACCGCGTAGTACGTCGAGAACCACGCGTCGAGCTTTCCCTTGTAGCTCAGGTCGTACGACGCATCGAGCCCGATCGCCTTCAACTGGAGGTCGAAGCCGACCTCCTTCCACTGCTGCTGGAGCACCTGCCCGAGCTGTGGCTCGGGACTATCGCTCACGTAGAGCGTCGCTCGGAGCTCGACGCCCGTCACGCCGGCGAGCAGCGAGCGAGCCCGCTCCGGGTCGTACGTGTACGGCACGAACGTCCGGGCCTCGCCGAGCAGCGACCCCGCGAGCGGGGCTCCGAACGGCGTGCCCTCCTGCTTCGTGATCCGCGAGCGCTGGTCGCGATCGGTCGCCCAGTTGAGCGCCTCGCGCACGTCGCGGTTCTTGAAGGCCGGGACACGCGGGTGGAGGTTCAGCCAGCGGTTCGCGTAGAGCGGGTGCTCGTAGAGGAACGGCTTCAACTTCTCGCTCGTGTTGACGCGGACGAGTTGCTCGGGCGTGAAGCCCGAGTAGAGGACGTCCACTTCGCCGCGCTCGAGCTGCAGGAGCTGAACGGCCGCGTCCTGTCCCCATTCGAACCCGATCTCGTCGACGTACGGGAGCCCGGGCCAGTAGTACCCGTCATGCCTGACGAATTCGGCGCGCTGCGCCGCCGGGTCGTACGAGATCATCTTGAACGGACCGTTGCCGACGACGGTGCTGACGCCCCACTCCTTCCCGAGCCGCTCGACCTCTTCCCTCGGCACCGGCGACATGAACGGCTGTGTCAGCGCGTAGAGGAACGTCACATCGGGTTGCGTGAGCGTGACCTCGATCGTCATCTCGTCAACGACGCGGATGCCGGAAACGTCCTTCGCCTTGTCCTCGAACCGCTCCTTCGCGCCTTTGATCGTCATGATGTAACTCGCGCCCCAGCTCTGTAGAGCGGGGTCGACGACGCGCTCCCAGGAGTACTTGTAGTCCGCCGCCGTCACCGCTCGGCCGTGATGGAAGGTGACGCCCTCGCGCAGCGGGATCGTGTAGACGAGTCCGTCCGCGCTGATCTCGGGGAGCGCTGCGGCCGCGTTCGGAAGCGGCACCTCGTCAAGGCTGTACGAGTACAGCGGGGAGTGCGTGACGTTGCACACCGCGTCCCAGGAGGTCTCGGTATAGCCGAGCGCGGAATCCCAGGAGTTGCCCTCGTTGAGGAACCCGACCATGACCCTCCCACCGCGAACACCGTTCCCCGCAGCGGGTCCCGGCAGCGCCTTGAGCGCCTCCGGCGTCTCGCCGATTCCCCCCGCGGTCGTCGGCGAGTCGGCGCCATCCGATCCCGAGCCGCACCCGGCGAGCGTGAGCGAGGCGATCCCGAGACCGGAGATGGCGAGGAAGCCCCTGCGTGACAACCGCGCGTTCAGCGGGTCGAAGCGGCCGAGCGGTTGCGGCGGCGAGTCGCGGTTCGCGTCCTCAGTCATTGCGGTCACCCTTTCCCCTGCGAGGATTGCCGAAAGACGTTGCGACGTTAACATCCCCATCCGACCGTGCCAAGAGCGGTCACCGAATTGCTGCCGAACCGCTGCCACCCGTGGACACACACCCTCTCCCCGATGCGCCCCACCGGCTTCGGTGCTCGCTCCACTGCCATACCGTCAACTCGGACGGGGAACCGACACCGGCCGGGCTGCTCGAGCACTACGCCCGGGCCGGCTGGGACGTGGTCGCGATCACCGACCACCACCACGTCACCCGCGCGGAGCACCCGAAGCTCGTCACGATCCCTGCGGTCGAGCTCACGACCCGTGTCGGCTCGAAGGCCGGAGAGGCGGATGTGCTCGCGTTCGGTGTCGAGGAGAGTCCCGACAGGCTCGAGGACGGCTACTTCGGCACGCTCCCGACCTGCGCCCAGTGGGTCGTCGATCGAGGTGGTGTCGCCTATCTCGCGCACCCCTACTACAGCGGACTCGAGCCGGGCGACTACCTCTCCGCGCCCGCGCTGACCGGGCTCGAGGTCTACAACGCAGGGAGCGTCCTCTTCCACGGGAACGGCCTCTCCGCCGTGCACTGGGACGATCTTCTCTTTCGCGGTGCCCGACCGCTCGCGATCGCGACCGACGACAGCCACTACGCCGGCCAGGACAGCCGCCTCGCCTGGACGACGTGCCTCGTCGAGGAGCGGTCGGCGGAGGCGGTGCTCGACGCGCTCCGAACCGGCGCCTTCTACGGGTCGTCAGGCCCGGAACTCCTCGAGATCACTCTGGACGGTGACGAGGTCGAGGTGCGCTGCTCGGCGGCCGTGTCGGTGACGCTCCGCTCGGGGCCGTGGGACGGCTGTCGGGTGAACGCGGATCCGCAGCTGATGCACTGGCGTGGACGGGTGCTGGAGCGAGCAAGCGACGGCTCGATCCTCCGCGCCCGATTCCAGACACCCGAGTTCCATGACGCGGTGCGGGTCGAGGTCGAGGGGACTCGGGGGGGAACCGCCTGGTCGAATCCGTTCGTGCTCGGCACGGGCGCGGCCGCGGCTCCACCGGCCGCCTGACCTGGGTCCCCGCAACGGCGTAACGCACCCCCGGTGCGCTACGGTCGTCTGCGTGGTCGTGCAGGAGCTGGAGCAGGGTCTGTGGCGGTGGACGGCGCCGCATCCCGCCTGGAAACCCGGCGAGGACTGGGAGCGCGACGTCGGCTGCGTCTACTGGGAAGGGCCCGATGCGGTCGTGCTCGTCGATCCGCTCGTCCCGACCGATCCGACGGATAGCGACCGCTTCCACCGGGCGCTCGCCCGCGACCTCGGTCGTGCCGACCTCCCGCTTGCGATCCTCCAGGCGTGCCCCTTTCACTCGCGAAGCGTCGCCGAACTGGCGGAGCGCTACGGCGCGAGCATCCATCTGCGCGCCGACGACCCCGATCTGCCGGCGGGCGTGACGGGCTTCGCTGTGCCCGCCGTGGATGAGGTGGTGTGGTGGCTCGAGGGTGCGGCGGCGGTCGTCCCCGGTGATGCACTCCTCGGCGATGGCCGAGGCGGCGTCGCTCCCTGCCCCGCCGACTGGCTTGTGGCCGGCTCGACCGACGACCTCGCGGCGCAACTCGAGCCGCTCCTAGCGCTCCCGTGTCGCCACGTGCTCGTCTCGCACGGCGCGCCCGTACTCGGCACGGGCGCGGCGGCGCTCCGCGCGGCGCTCGGCCGGTAGAGGTCACCGCAGACGCGCCGGGGGCCCGCACACGGGCCCCCGGAACGAACAACGGACGAGCGGAGGGAGGCTCTAGACGAGACCCGCGTTCCGCCACTTCCGGTGGATGTACGTGAACTCCTTCGCGAACGTGGAGACCGCGTCCTCGGGAGTCATCTTCCCCTGAGCGACCTGCGCGAACATCTGCGGGATGAGGAAGCGGTTGAAGATCTCATCGATCGCAGCGTTCGAGTGGCCCGGCCAACCGACGTTCGCCGTGTACTTCTCGGCGATCGTCGTGAGGACCGTGTACTTCCCGCGTGGCTTGTGGGTGTCGCCGGCGGCCTGCTTGCGGATCCCGGCGAACCCGTCCTTGATCGCCCCGGTCCAGCCCGGGAAGTTGTAGTACCCGCTGTTCACGAAGTGATCCTGGTAGGCGAGCTGCTGATCGACGAGGTACTTCTTCGCGAGATCCGGGTTCTTCGCGAACTTCCAGATCACGTAGACACCCATCACGTGCTCGTTCCCCATCTGGGTGAACGGGCCCTTCGGGATCGGTGCGAGCCATGTGTCGTCCGCGTGCGGACTGTTCAGGTTCTCGAGCGAGCGAGCGATCGAGATCGCGTTCATCGCGAACGACAGCCGCCCCGCGATGAATCCCTGGTTGTTCGACGCGGCCGTCCATGCGAACACCTCGTCGGACATCCCCTGCGAGTAGATGTCCTTCATCAGCTTCAGCGCCTCGACCGCGCCCGCCTTCGACTTCGAGCCGAAGATGATCTTGTTCTCCTCGTTCTGGATCAGACCGCCGTAGCAGTAGAGGAGCGCGATCAGGAACATGTTCGAGTCGATCTCGTTCGACATCCCGAGCCCCACCGGCTTGCCGAGCGCCTTCAGCGCCGGTGCCGCCTTGCGGATGTCCTCCCACGTGCGCACGGGGATCCCGAGCTGCGTGAATAGGCTCCCGCGGTAGTGCGCCGGGTCGGGCACGTAGTTGTCGGCGAACCCGAAGTACTGCTTCGTCCTCGGGTTGAACGTGCTCCTCTCGCCGACCGATGAGATCGGACCGAGCTTCTTCGTCACGTCCTCCACGATGTCCGTGAGCGGAAGCAACTGCTTCTGGAACGACGACGGCGGTGAGAGGAACTGGAACAGATCGTGCCCGCTCTGGGCCGCCACCTGCGACGACGCCGTGCTGAACAGCAGGGCGTTGTTGATGTGGTCGACCTTGACCTCGGTGTCGTTCTTCTCGCCCCACGCCTTGATGTACGTGTTGTCCAGCCACTTGTCGTAGGCCGGGACGAAGTGCACCCACTGAAGGATCCGCAGCTGCTTCGACGCCTGCTGCTTCGCGAACTTCAGCGGGCCGTACGGTGATGCGAACGCCTGGTTCGCAGCCCCCCCGAACATTGCGACCGCGAAGGCGGCGGCTGTGCCGCGCTTCAGGACGACATCGCGGGTGTACGCGGCGCCCGAACGGTCGGGTGCTGCGGAATAGTCTGCCACGGACAATCCCTCCTCAGTTGGAGTGCTCCCCTCGCCGCGCATTCTCTACCTGAATGCGCCTCCTGTAAAGCCCTTGATGAAACGGTCGAGAAATGTGTTGTAGAGAAGCGCCAGAACGAGGCTCGGGATCAGGGTTGCCGCCATCAGCGACTGCCAGAAGAAGACGTCGCCGCGGATCAGCTCGTTCGGGACACCGGTCGAGATCGTTCGGTTGTCGGACGAGGTGATGAACGTGAAGGCGTAGATGAACTCGTTGACGCAGAGAGAAAACGCGAAGATCACGACGGTCAGGATCCCGGGGAGCGAGATCGGGAAGACGATCTTCGCGAGCGCTCGCAGCCGCGAGCAGCCGTCCACGAGTGCCGCGTCCTCGAGCTCCTGTGGGATCGTCTTGAAGAACCCCATCAGCAGCCACGTCGCGAAGGGGATCGTGAACGACGGGTAGATGAGGATCAGCGCGAACAGCGTGTTCCCGATCCCGAGGCGCGCGATCATCGGCGAGAGCGGGAGGAACAGGAGCGTCGGCGGGATCAGGTAGACGAGGAAGATCGCGATCCCGGCGCTCTGCCCCCACTTGCCCGAGAGCCGTGCGAGCGCGTACCCGGCGGGCATCGCGATCACGAGCGTGATCAGGACGACGACCGCACCCACGATCAGTGTGTTCATGATCCAGTCGAGGTAGCGCGTCTCCGTGAAGACGTACTCGATGTGCTTCGTGGTCGCCGACTCCCAGAAACGCCACTGGAGCGGGTTGTAGATGTACGGGACGTTGTCGGCGTTGTAGAGGTCGAGATCCTGTTTGAACGAGGTGACGAGCATCCAGTAGAACGGGAATGCGAGCACCACCGCAAACGGCCCGACCACCAGGTACGCGATCCGCTTCCGGAGGAACTGCATCACGACACCTGCGCCCGGCGCGCGAACCACAGCATCCCGACCGAGACGATTGCGAGCAGCGGGAAGAGATAGAGCGAGATCGCAGCACCCTCACCGAGCGAACCGGAGTTGATCCCGATCTGGAACGACCAGGTGGTGAGCATCTGGGTCGCGTTGAACGGCCCGCCCTGGGTCAAGAGGTAGACGACGGTGAAGTCGGCGGCGGTGAACACGATCCCGAACAGGAGGGCGACGAGCGCGATCGGGAGCTGCAACGGGATCGTCACCCACCACATCTTCTTCAGCCCGTGGGCGCCGTCGATCTTCGCGGCGTCGTCCACCTCGGTCGGGATCGACGACAGGCCAGCGATGAAGATCACGACCGCGAACGGGAGCACCCGCCAGGCGTGCACCATGATCACCGCCCACAGCGCGAGGTTCGGACGGCCGAGCCACATCGGCGGGTTCATCGGGTCAACCACCTGCAGCACATGCGCGAGCATCCAGTTGATCACGCTGAAGAGCGAGTCGAAGATCCAGAGCCACCCGAGCGTGCCGAGCGCGACCGGAGCCGCCCACGGGAGGACGACGAGCAGGCGCAGCAGCCACTTCCCGCGGAAGTCCTGTACGAGGTAGTGCGAGAGGATCGCCGCACTGACGAGCACGATCGCCTGCGACACGAACGTGAACACGAGCGTGTTCGACAGCGCCTTCCGGAAGTTGTCGTCGGACCACGCGTGCGTGAAGTTGTCGAAACCGACCCAGTCGCCGGTGAGCGAGCCGCCGATCGCGTTCGTGAGGCTCAGATAGATCGCCCAGACGAACGGGACGCCCACGACGATCGCGATGAAGATCACCGCAGGTGCGATCAGCAGGATTGCGAGCGCGCGACGGCTCTCGGCGAGCGCCCGCAGGCCGGTCGCGCGACGGTACGTGGTGGTGGCCGGCGAACTCATGGAAGCGCTACATGGTACAAGTACGCGGCGCTATGGCGACGATCGTTCTCGACCGACTCACGAAGGTCTATCCCGACGGGACGCTGGCGGTCAACGAGCTGTCGCTCGAGGCCGCGGACGGCGAGTTCGTGGTGTTCGTCGGCCCGTCCGGCTGCGGCAAGACGACCGCGCTCCGGATGGTCGCGGGGCTCGAGCCGATCACCGGTGGCGAGGTGCTGATCGACGGTCACGTCGTCAACGACCTGCCGCCGAAGGATCGGGACATCGCGATGGTGTTCCAGAACTACGCGCTCTACCCACACATGAATGCGGCGAAGAACATGGGCTTCGCGCTCAAGATGCGGGGCGTCCCGAAGGACGAGATCGACCGTCGGGTGCGCGAGGCCGCACACACGCTCGGGCTGACCGAGTCGCTCCACAAGAAGCCGCGGACGCTGTCGGGTGGTCAGCGGCAGCGCGTCGCGATGGGTCGCGCGATCGTCCGCAAACCGCAGGCATTCCTGATGGACGAGCCGCTCTCGAACCTCGACGCAAAGCTTCGAGTCGAAATGCGCGCCGAGATCGCCCGCATCCAGCGCGATCTTGCGGTGACGACGATCTACGTCACACACGACCAGGTCGAGGCGATGACGATGGGCGACCGTGTTGTCGTGATGCGGAACGCGGTGCTCCAGCAGATCGCGACACCGGGGGTG
>CAYXAS010000032.1:0-24161 GCA_964461665.1 uncultured Gaiellales bacterium | reverse complement strand
ACGTGCCTCACGATGAACACGAATCCGATCCACTTCAGCGAGCCGTTTGCGGCCGGGACGCAGTTCGAACGCCCGCTCGTCAACAGCGCGTTCACGCTTGCGCTCGTGACAGGACTCACCGTCCCGGACACGAGCGAGAATGCGGCAGCGAACCTCGAATGGACCGAGATCAAACTTCCCCGCCCAGTGTTCGAGGGCGACACGATCTGGGCCGAGAGCGAGATCCTCTCGAAGCGCGAGTCCCGCTCGAACGCGTCGGTCGGAATCGTCTCGATGCGCTGCCGCGGGATCAACCAGCGGAGCGAGGTCGTGATCGAGTTCCGCCGGACGTTCATGGTCTACAAGCGTGGCGTCGCCGAGGTCACCGGCACGTTCCCGGTCACCGCGAACGAGTGGACGGTCTGAGATGACCGCCGCACAGACGATCGCCAACTGGGCGACGGGGATCACGCTCGACGATGTGCCCGCCGACGTTGCCGAGCACGCAAAGCTCCACATCCTCGACACGATCGGTTGCGGTCTCGCCGCCCACGCGACCGGGACGGCCGGGGAGGGTCGCACGACGATGGCCGAACAGGGCGGCGAGGAACAGGCGACCGTGATCGGCCTCGATCGCCGCCTTCCCGCAGCGAACGCGGCGTTCGCGAACGCGATGCTCTGCCACGGACTCGACTTCGACGACACGCACTCCGACTCGGTCAGCCACGTCTCGACGGTGATTGCCCCGGCTGCGCTCGCCGCAGGTGAGGTGCGATCGGCGCACGGCGAGGAGGTTCTCGCCGCGATCGTCGCCGGGAACGAGGTCGTCTGCCGGCTCGGGATGGCCGCCTCCGGTGAGTTCCACAAGCGCGGTTTCCACCCGACCGCGATCTGCGGTGTCTTTGGCGCGGTCGCGGCCGTCGCACGGCTCGAGCGGCTCGACGCGGCCACGACGACAAGCGCGCTCGGACTCGCCGGCTCGTTCGCCGGGGGCCTCTTCGCCTACCTCGCGGACGGCACCCCGACGAAACCCGTCCACCCCGCCTGGGCAGCACACGGCGCGCATCTCTCCACGCGGCTCGCGTCGCACGGTGCGCTCGGCCCACAGTCGGTGCTCGAGGGGAAGTTCGGCCTGTATCACGCCTTCCTCGGCGCGGCCGAGGGCGAGATCCCGATCGATGCTCAGGTCGCCGATCTCGGTGTGCGCTGGGAAACACCGCGCATCGCCTACAAGGCCTATCCCGTCTGCCACTTCATGCACGGCTCGCTCGGTGCTGGAGCTGAGGTCGCGAACGGGCGGACGTTTACACCGGCAGAGATCGCGGACATCGTCGTGACCGTCCCCGGCGCAGGTGTCTCCCTCGTGCTCGAGCCCATCGATCTGAAGCGCGTCCCGCGCTCCGAGTACGAGGGTAAGTTCTCGCTTCAGTACTCCGTCGCGTCGCTACTCGTCCGCGGTCACGTCGGGATTGAGGACTTCACTGACGAGGCGATCACCGACCCCGCGGTGCTCGCGGTCGCCGCGAAGGTGCGGTATGAGGCCCGGGAGTATCCGACGTACCCACAGGCGTTCCCGGGCGGGATCGAGCTCACGCTCGCGGACGGGACGCGGCTCGTCGCGGACTTCCCGCACCAGAAGGGCGGCCCCGAGAACCCCCTCTCGACCGACGAGGTGTTCGCGAAGTTCCGCTCGAACGCGGGTCTTGCGCTCGGAGATGACGCGGTCGAAGAACTCGCAGCGTCGATTCTGTCGCTCGACCGCTGCGATGACCTCGGTGTGCTGCTCGCGCCGCTCGCCTCACTCGAGGTCGCTCGCCGATGAGCGCGACTGACGCGGAACAGGCGGAGATCCTCGCAGCAGTCCGGGAATTCGTCGATCGCGACGTGATCCCGGTCGCGTCCGCACTCGAGCACGCGGACGAGTACCCCGAGGCGCTCGTCGAGACGATGCGGGAGATGGGCCTCTTTGGGACGACGATCCCGGAGGAGTACGGCGGGCTCGGGCTGGGGCTCGACACGTACGCCCTGATCGTGATGGAGATCTCGCGCGGCTGGGTGACGCTGTCGGGGATCCTCAACGGCTCGTTCATGGCCGCGACGATGATCCGTCTCCACGGGACGGAGGAGCAGCGGCAGAAGTACCTGCCCCGCCTCGCGTCGATGGAGTTGCGCTCGTCGTTCTCGATGACAGAGCCACACGCAGGCTCGGACGTGCAGGCGATCCGCACCGTCGCGGTGCGAGACGGCGACGACTATCTCCTCACCGGTCAGAAGATGTGGGTCACGAACGGCTGGCGGTCCGGGATCGTGATGCTGCTCGCGAAGACCGATCCCACCGCGTCTCCGGCCCATACGGGGATGACCGGATTCATCATCGAGAAGGAGCCGGAGACAAACCCTCCCGGGCTCGAGATCCCGATGCCCGGACTCAAGAAGCTTGGCTACAAGGGTGTCGAGTCGACCGAGCTGCTGTTCGACGGCTTCCGCACGCCCGCCGCGAGCGTCCTCGGCGGCGCGGACGGGGTCGGGCAGGGGTTCAAGTACTTCATGAGCGGGATTGAGGTGGGGCGCGTCAACGTCGCCGCGCGCGGGGTCGGGGTCGCACAGGCAGCACTCGACGATGCGATCAGTTACGCGAAGGAGCGTGAGGCGTTCGGGAAGCCGATCGCGCACCACCAGGCGGTGCAGCTGATGATCGCGAAGATGGCGACGCGCGCGGAGGCGGCCCGGCTACTGACGATGCAGGCGGCGCGCAAGAAGGCGTCAGGCGAGCGGGCCGATCTTGAGGCGGGGATGGCGAAATACGCGGCGACCGAAGCGGCGCAGGACAACGCGGTCGACTGCATGCGGATCCACGGGGGATACGGGTACTCGCTCGAATACCGCCCCGAGCGCTACTACCGCGACGCGCCGCTGCTGCTGATCGGCGAGGGCTCGAACGAGATCCAGCAATTGATCATCGCGCGACGGTTGCTGGAGCGCGCCTGATGGACTTCACCAACCCCGCCGAACACGCCGAGATCCGGACCGCAGTTCGTGAGCTCTGCGCCGGGTTCCCGGGCGAGTACTGGCGCGCGCTCGAACCCGACCGCTACCCCGAGGAGTTCGTCACCGCGCTCACCGAGAACGGCTGGCTCTCCGCGCTGATCCCCGAGGAGTACGGCGGTGCGGGGCTTTCGATCACCGCGGCGAGCGTGATCATGGAGGAGATCAACGCCTCCGGCTGCAACGCGGGGGCATGCCACGCCCAGATGTACACGATGGGCACGATCCTCCGGCACGGGTCGCAGGAGCAGAAGGACCGCTACCTGCCCCGGATCGCCTCGGGTGAGCTTCGGCTCCAGGCGTTCGGCGTGACCGAGCCGACCGCGGGTTCCGACACCACAGCGATCCAGACAACCGCGACGCGGGATGGCGACCGCTGGCTCGTCTCCGGCCAGAAGATCTGGACGTCGCGGGCCGAGCACTCCGACCTGATGCTGCTCCTCGCTCGCACGACGCCCGCCGAGGAGGTCACGAAGAAGACCCTCGGCCTCTCCACGTTCCTCGTCGACATGAAGCACGCGCTCGCGGCCGGGACGATGACGATCCGCCCGATCCGGACGCTGATGAACCATGCGACCACCGAGATCTTCCTCGACCGGGTCGAGATTCCCGCCGACAACCTCGTCGGGGAGGAGGGGATGGGGTTCCGGTACATCCTTGACGGAATGAACGCCGAGCGCGTCCTGATCGCGGCAGAGTGCATCGGCGACGGCCGCTGGTTCATCGACAAGGCTCGGGCGTACGCCTCGGAGCGGGTCGTGTTCGGGCGGCCGATCGGCGCGAACCAGGGCGTCCAGTTCCCGATCGCGCAGGCCCACGCAGCGCTCGAGGCCGCCGACCTGATGCGCTACAAGGCCGCCTGGCTGTTCGAACAGGGATTGCCGTGCGGCGCGGAGGCAAACATGGCGAAGCTGCTCGCCGCCGAGGCGTCCTGGCAGGCCGCCAACGCGTGTCTCGACACCCACGGCGGGTTCGGGTTCGCCGAGGAGTACGACGTGGAGCGGAAGTTCCGCGAGACGCGGCTCTACAAGGTCGCGCCCGTCTCGAACAACCTGATCCTGGCGTACATCGGCCAGCACGTGCTCGGGATGCCGCGCTCCTACTGAGCAGGGCTACAGCGCCGCAGGCGTCGCGAAGGCGCGGAACGACCGCTCAAGTTCGTCGTCCGCGAATCCGCGACCGATCACGACGAGACGAGAGCGCCGGTCGGCGTCCGGCCACGCATCGAGATGCTCGGGGGGGTGGACGACGTGCTGCACCGCGTTGACAAGCACCGGACCGGTGCCGCCCAGGTCGAGCAGACCCTTCACCCGGAGGATCTCTCGGCCGCGCGCGTGGAGCAGCATCGTCAGCCACACCCCGAATCCGGGCCAGTCGATCGGCCCGTCGAGGGTCAGCGAAACGGCCCGGGCGTCGTCGTGGCGGTGGACCGCGTGGCCCGCCGGAGTGGCGACAGCGACGCGGCGGGCGAGGTCGTCGTCCCCGTCCGGCGCGAACAGCGTCCCCGCGGGGAGCGCGCCCCTGACGGCCCGGTGCACTTTCGCCAGCGGGTTGAGCGCGCGAACCTGCTGTTCGACCGCCACGCCGTCTGCGAGGTCCGGCTTTGTGAGCACGAGCACGTCGGCGGCGGCTGCCTGCTGGAGCGACTCGGGGCCGCGGAGCCCGTGCTGGGAGTCGATCGTCGCGACGACCGACGCGACGGCGTACTGGTGACGGATCAGCGGCTCGGAGACGAGCGTGTTCAGGATCGGCGCGGGGTCGGCGAGACCGGTGGTCTCGACCACAACCCGGCGGAACCACGGGATCTCCCCCGTGCCACGGCGATCGAGCAGGTCGCGCAACTCGTCGACGAGATCGCCCCGCATCGCGCAGCAGAGACAGCCCGACGCGAGCAGCACGGTGCGCTCGTCCACCTGGCGGAGGATCGCGTGGTCGATCCCGATCTCCCCGAGCTCGTTCACGATCACCGCCGTGCCCTCGGCCTCGGGGCCAGAGAGCGCGCTGCGGATCAGCGTCGTCTTCCCGCTCCCGAGGTACCCGGTCACGAGCGTGACAGGAACGCGACTCACAACGCCCCGACGAGCGCTGGGTCGAGCGGATCGAGCGGCCGTCCGGCGAGCGCCTCAGCAGCCGCCCAGAGGCCCGGGAGGTCATCGACGATCGTCGATCTCCCCATCCGATCGGAGACGAGCATCCGGCCCGACCAGGGCCGCACCTCGAGACCGGCGTGCGCGAGCACCCTCGCGAGCAGAGGGATCCGGAGCAAGTGCGCACGACGCCCACCACCATCGTCCGCCCAGTGCGCGTTCCACAGGACACCGCAGAGCCCACACATTAGAGTCGCGTTCTACCAGCACGAGGAGAGGAGAGACGATGGCCAAGGAGATCTTCGTCGCGTATGGCGTCGATGTCGACGCCGTCGCGGGCTGGATCGGCTCGTACGGCGGCGCTGACTCGCCGGATGACATCTCGCGCGGGCTGTTTGCCGGCGAAGTGGGAACGCCCCGGCTGCTCGAGCTGTTTCGGCGGCACGAGCTCCGTACGACCTGGTTCATCCCCGGACACTCGATCGAGACGTTCCCCGCCGAGACCGAACAGGTCGTCGCCGGTGGGCACGAGGTCGGGATCCACGGCTACACCCATGAGAACCCGATCGCGATGACCCGCGAGCAGGAGACGGCGGTGCTCGACAAGTGCATCGATCTCGTCGAGCGCGTCTCGGGCAAGCGCCCGACCGGCTATGTCGCGCCGTGGTGGGAGTTCTCGAACGTCACCAACGAACTCCTGCTCGAGCGCGGGATCAAGTACGACCACTCGCTGATGCACCACGACTTCCTCCCGTACTACGTCCGGGTCGGCGACTCGTGGACGAAGATCGACTACTCAAAGCGGGCGGACGAGTGGATGGTGCCGCTCCAGCGGGGTGCTGAGACCGACCTGATCGAGATCCCCGCAAGCTGGTACCTCGATGACCTCCCCCCGATGATGTTCATCAAGGGCGCTCCGAACAGCCACGGGTTCGTCAACCCCAGGGACATCGAGCAGCTCTGGATGGACCAGTTCGACTGGGTCTACCGCGAGCACGACTACGCGGTCTTCACGATGACGATCCATCCCGACGTGAGCGGCCGCCCCGCGGTGCTCGCGATGCACGAGCGGATCATCGAGCACATCAACAGCCACTCCGGTGTCCGGTGGGCGACGTTCGACGAAATCGCAGACGATTTCGCGCGTCGCTCCCCACGCTCCAAGTAGCGCCGGACCGTTCAAGAAGAACCGGGGGCGGCGGTCACCCGCCGCCCCCAGCAATACCTGCCTAGCTTTGGCTCCGCTCGACGGCCTTCAGGTCGATGCCGCCACCGAGACCGAACTCCTCTGCGACATCGATCCTCTTCTTCCGTTCCCGCCGTTTCACGGCGATACTCGAGCCAACGAGCACCAATCCCACAAGCCCGAGCGAGAACAGCGTCGTCGCCGTCCCGAGCGCGTAGAGGTCGGGACGGATCACCCCGGTGAACGTGAATGCGGCGATCTGCAACGGCAGCGTCTGTGTCTCGCTGCCCGAGATCAGGAGCAGCGTCCGGTCGTAGTCGTTCCACGTCAGGGTGAACCCGAACAGGGCGGCTCCGAATACACCTGTCCAGACGAGTGGCAACGTCACCTCGCGGAACGTGCGGGCAGCGCCAGCACCGAGATCACGTGCAGCTTCCTCGATCCGGTGGTCGTACCGGTTCCAGACGGAGAGCATCACGAGGAACCCGAACGGGATCCCCCAGATGGTGTTCGTCCCGAGCGCCGTCTTCCACATCGAGCTCTGCTCGTCCATGTACGCCCAGAAGAGCTGCGTCCCGAGCCCGAGCAGGTACCCCGGGGTCATGAGCGCGAGCAGCACGACGTAGAAGAGGATCCCGTCGCCGCGGAAGCGCCTCCTAAAGGCCATGGAGAGCGAGAACGCGAGTACCGCGGTGACGGCTCCTGCCGCGAGGCTCAGCCACACCGACTGCATGGCCGCGGACGAAATCTCCTCCGCCTTTGACCCGATGATCTCCTCGTCGACCAGAGACTTCCACCAGTCGAACGAGATCGGCCCCTGGAACGGCCATGTGATGGAACCCCACTCGCCCTGGAGCGAGAGGACCCCCATGAGGATCATCGGGCCGTAGTTGAACCCGAGGAAAACCACGAAGTAGAGGGCGAGGAGGATCTTCGCCCAGTCGCGCTTCAACTTCACAGGTCCTCCCTCAGGTTCGCGAACCGCGTGATCACGGTGACGCCGACGACGAGGGCCAGCACCAGGAGCACTGCTGCGGCGGCGCCCTGCGGGTACTGGATCGCGAGCTCGACCCTCGACTGGACGATCGTGCCGACCGACGAGATCTTGTTACCGCCGATCACCCGCACCGTCCCGTACTCGCCGAGCGTGAGCACGAAGATGAAGATCGAGCCGATCACGACACCGGGCATCGCCTGCGGGAGGATGACCTCCCTGAACATCCGCCACCAGCTCGCGCCGAGATCGCGTGCCGCCTCGATCGCGTGCCTGTCTACCTGCGCGAGTTGGAAGAACAGCGGCGTGATCATGAACAGGACATACAGCTGCACCATCGCGAGCCGCACCGAGAGGGTCGAGAACCCGAGAGCGTCGATCGGTTCCTCGGTGATGCCGAGGATCCTCAGCAACTGGTTGACGCCTCCCTCCCGACCCATCGTCGGATAGGTCCACGCGATCGACCGGGTGAGATAGCTCGTCCAGAACGGCGCGAGCGCGATGATGAACAGTGCGACCTGGTTCCGGACGCTCGTCACCTTGAAGGCGAGGAAGTACGCAACCGGGAACCCGAGAGCGAGACACGCGACGACTGCGATCACGCTCGTCGCGAGGCTTGAGAGCATGTTCGCCCAGTACGTGTTGTCCCCGAACAGGTCGAGGTAGTTCTGGAACGTCCAGTCGGTCGTGAACCCGGACTGCGCGCCCTGTTCGTACGTCCAGAGGCTCACGAGGACGATGAACCCGAGCGGCGCGATCATGAAGAAGGCGAGCCAGAGCGAACCCGGCAGCCCCCAGAGGAACGTGGTCAGCCCACCCGTGCGCCCCTTCTTCGCGGGTCCTTGAACCCCGAGTGCCGACTCGCCGTGCTCAGCTGGCGAGGAGCCTGACATCGCCAGCCCTCCACGAAACGCTGATCTGCTCGGACTCTCGCCCACGCAACTCGTGGTAGCGGTCGCCCGCGACCTTTGCGGTCATCCGCTCGCCGCCCACCTCGAGATGCAACTTCACGAGGTCGCCGAGGAACTCGACGAACACAATTCCGCACCGGGCAGCATTGGCACCGCTGCCGTCCCCGCCGGTCTCGACCGCCGCCGCCCGAACGGCAGCGACGACGTCATCACCGACCTTGCGGTCATCCGTCGCAGCAGTGCTGAGCCGGATCCCGTTTGTCGTCTCGATCGTGACAACCCCGCCGTCGATCCCCGCGATCTTCCCGTGGAAGATGTTGTTGTCGCCCATGAACCGGGCGACGCCCTCGTTCGTCGGCCGGGTTGCGACCGTGAGTGGATCGCCGACCTGCTGGATCCGGGCGTCGTTCATCACGACGATCCGGTCGGCCATCGACAGCGCCTCTTCCTGGTTGTGCGTCACGTGGATGAACATCAGGCCCAGCTGCCGCTGGAGCTCCCTGAGCTCGACCCGCATCCGGAGCTGCAGGAGCCGGTCGAGGTCGCCAAGCGGCTCGTCGAGCAGAAGCGCCTTCGGCTTCGTGACAAGCACGCGCGCGAGCGCGACACGCTGCTGCTGACCGCCCGAGAGCGCGCTCGGCTTGCGATCCGCGAGCGGTCCGAGCCCGATCATCTCGAGCGTCTCCATCGCCCGTGCGCGTCGCTCCTCCTTCCCAACACCCTGCATCTTCAGACCGAACTCGACGTTCGCGAGCACTGTCCGGTGGGGGAAGAGCGCGAAGTGCTGGAAGACGGTCGTGGTCGGCCGCTTGTCGGGCTGGAGCGAGACGAGCGACTGCCCGTCGAGGACGATGTCGCCCCCGGTCGGGAACTCGTGCCCTCCGATCATCCGGAGCGTCGTGGTCTTGCCACAGCCCGAGGGGCCGAGCAGCACCACGTACTCGCCATGATCGATGTGGAGGTTGACGTTATCGACGGCGATGGTGCCGCCGGGGAAGACCTTTGTGAGCCCGATCAGGTCAAGACCTGACCCATGTGTGGTGGAGGGGGCGGCGGTTGCCGCCCCCTCCGGGGTACCAGAACCCTGCTTGTTCTCCATGCTGCCTTTCGGACGTTTGCTGTTCGCGAGCCCCGGGCTACGCGCTGAGGAACTCGTTGACCTTGTTCACCTGGTACAGGTTCTCCGTGAAGAACGAGTTCCACGATGAGTAGTGGCTCGAGCGCTGCTTGAACGAGCCACCGTCGCGGACCTGGCCCTTCTTGATGTCGCCCGGCTTGCCGAGGATCCCCGGCAGGTCGCGCGAGGCGGCCTTCCCGAGGTACCAGAAATCGAACTCCTCGGGGGTGAAGCCTTCCTTGTACGACGAGCCGTACTGCTTGATCCAGGGGAGCAGGTCAGGACCGTTCGCGATGTAGTAGCCCTGCCGCATGATCGCGGCCCCGAGGTAGCCCGAGTACATCCAGTTGATGTAGTCGTACACCGCGTTGAGCTTCGCGCTGTCGGCACCGACGTGCTTCGGGATCCCGGTCGCCGAGCACCAGCCGCGGAAGCCTTCCTTCGGAGCGGCATAGCGGCAGTTGACACCGAGTGCGACGAGGAGCGCCACGGCGGGCGACCACATCGACTCGATCACGACCTCCTTCGACGACATCATGTTGACCGACTCGTCGAAGGTGCCCCAGAAGGCACGGAAGTGACCGTCCTTCTTGTACTTGGTGATGATCTTGAAGAGGGAGTCCATCTCCTTCTTCGTCATGTTCCCGAGGTTCGCGAACTTCATCAGCCCGAGTGCCTGGACGGCGTTACCGGCGTCCTGGGTCAGGATGCCCGGGTCGTTCAGGAGCGCGACACGACCGCGGTGCTTCGCGTTCAGGAGCTCGGCCCAGGAGACGTCCTTCGGCTCCTTCTGGATGATGTCGCCGTTGTAGCCCATCGAGTCCATGTTGAAGTGGGCCGGCGGACCGACGATCGTGGAGGGCTGCTTGCCGTTGGCCTTGCCTGTTGAGTCGTTCCACCACTGCACGATCTGCTTGTTCGACTTCGGGCCTTCGCCTGTCTTCGGGAGCCCGGACTTGCCGTTCGGGTCCACGAACAAGGTGCGGTACGGCGCGTTGCCCTGACCGGGGACGCCGCCCTTCTGGTTGATCCCCTTCGTGAACATCGGGTAGAGACGGTTCCAGTTCTTGAGTCGACCCGTGTCCACCGGCATGAAGTTCCCGGTCGGCCAGATCTGGAAGTACTGGTAGTTGTAGAGACCACCGATGTCGAAGCTCTCGGGGTCGGTGATCGACTTCTGCACCTGGGCGTTCGTGCCCATCGCCTGGATGTTGAACTTGACGCCGAGGTCCTTCTCCGCCTGCTCCTTCGCCCCGGCGGGCCATTCGACCGTGAGCGTGATGACTCGGAGTTCCACCGCAGCAGCCTTCGCCGGTGCCGCCGCTGCCGTGCCTGCGAGCGAACCGAGACCGGCCGCCGCAACTGCTCCGACCCCACCCTTGACCAGCAGGTCGCGCCGTGAGAGCGCGCGACGGGACTCGCTCGTCTGGGCCCGCTGGACCTTCGGATCGCTGAACTCGCTACGCGTCTGCTCATCGATGTAGCCGAGCTGATTCGCGTACTCGTGCGTGTCGAACTCGGGACTGCCGCTCCCCGTCATCCGATCTCCTCTCGCCCTACCTCGGGCCGCGTCGCCGCGGCGTTACCGCCAATTCTCACCAAACCGTGCTGCGCGTGCAACCACTCCTGCCCTCTCGGGTGGCTCTTGTATACAAGCGCGGGCCGGACAAGTCAACCCTGAACCGACTGCGACCGTCAACCCACATGGCGCCCGAAGAACGCGGACACCACACGGTTGTGCTCCGCGGACGAATCGAAGATCGTCGAATGGTTCCCGCCTTCGATCACGTACTTCTCCGCGCCAGCGATTCCCTCGAAGATTGCCTGCTGGCCAGCTCCACCTGGGCCCTGATCCCACGGCGTCATCACATCCTCGGAGCCGCCGAGCACGAGGGCTGGAGAGGTGATCTGCGCGAGCCAGTGCGTGATGTCCATGTCGCACATCGCCTGACAGGCGGCGGTGAAAACCTCGATCCGGTTCGAGTCACGCAGGATGCGCTGGATCGTGTCGGCGAGCGCGACGTGACCCTGCTCGGCGAGGAATCGCCGAGAGAGCGCCTGCCACGTGATCAACTCGGCGAGCAGGCGGCTCCCCGGTCCCGCCGGGTCGAGCAGCGCGATGTCGATCCAGTTCTTGAAGATCAACCGGCCGGAGGGGCCGAGCTTTGCCGCAGCGCAGTTGATCACGACCGACTTCGTCAACTCGGGGTACTTGCCCGCGAAGACGAGAGCGATCATCCCGCCCATCGAGGTTCCGTGGACGTGAGCCCGCTCGATCCCGAGCCCCTTCATGAGTTCCGCGAGGTCGTCTGCCCAGACCTCCATCTCGTAGTGCTGGAGCGGCCGGTCGGACTGGCCGTAGCCGCGCATGTCGTAGTCCACGACGGTGAACTGCTTCGACAGTTCGGGTGTCGCGGGGTCGAAGTTGAAGTGCCCGAATCCCGCACCGTGGATCTGGACGACCGGCTCGCCTTCACCGGTGATCCGGTACCAGAGCTCGGCGCCCTGCACTGCGACTCTGCCCTCCATCACGACCCTCCTTCGAACTGGATGACCACGGTCTCGGCCGCTGCCGAGCGGAACCATTCCCTGAACGCGGCGGGCGCCCAGATCTGCTTCGGGACGAGGTAGCGCCTGAGCGTGACCTGGAGCGACGCGTCCCGGAACGGGTACGGATCAAGGCGCACGCGCCAGTCGCCAGCGGGAGTCATCGTGTAGCCATCGATCTCCGCGCTCTCGGTCGCGACATCACGCATGCAGAAGTGCAGCGAGAGCCGGTCGTAGAGCTGGAGGAGTCGGTACCCGGCGACGCGCTGCTCGGCCGTCACACCGGCCCGCTCCGACCGCGCGTCGTAGTCGCTCTCCTGTTCCGCGACAAACGCGTCCACCTGCTCACGGACGTCGTCGGCGTGGGTGAGCTTCAGTCCGGGATCGAGGCCGTAGCGACCACGGTAGATCCCTGCGCCGTGCATAGAGACGAGCAGCCCTGCAAGAGGGTCCTCGTCGGTGACCGCTGCGATACACGCGCGGTAGAAGGCGAGGTGTGCCGGGACGGCGACCTCGAGAAACGAGACCGGCTTCCCGCCCCCATCCACGAGTGGAGAGCGCTCCCACACCGCCCAGCCGTCGTCGTGGCGGAATGCGGCGAGGATGACCGAGTCGTGACGGGCGTCGCGCTCGCGCCACGCAGCGGCGAGTGAGCCGGACAGTTCCGCGTGGTCGGTCTGCAGCACGACCTGCCATGCGTCACCGAGGTCGCGAACGATCACCCGCTCACCCCGCCGAACGGCCGGGAACTGCCTCGAGCGCAGTGAGGGTGTCAACGAGCGACACGACATCACCGTATTTCGTGTCGATGTCGTAGAGGTTCGCCTCATGCGCGGCGGCGTTGCGGTCGCCCACCGCCTCCCGCGGAACGATCACGCGATACCCGTGCTGGAGTCCGTCGACCGCCGTCGCGCGGATGCAGCCAGAGGTCGAGGCCCCGGTCACGACGAGCGTGTCGCAGCCCGCCGTGATCAGCAGCGACGCGAGCGGCGTCCCGAAGAACGCCGACGCCCACAGCTTCGTCAGCACCGCCTCCCCGGAGCGGGGAGCGATCCGCGGATCGATCTCCGTCCAGCGGCTCCCAGCGGCGAGTGTTTCGAGCGCCGGGATCTTCGCGAGGAACGTTGCGGCGGCAACCCGGTCGCCCTCGTCGTATGCGACGGTCGTGTAGACGACCGGCAGCCCGCGGGTGCGGAACGCGTCGAGCAGCGACCCGATCGCCCCGACGACGCCCTCAAGCGGACAGACGAGCGGCGAGGCAGGGTCGGTGAAACCGACGTTCACGTCGACCACGATGAGGGCGGGCTTCGCGCCGAAGCCCGCCCTCCCGTGGAAGCCCTCGTGACGCATCGTGTGGTCGGGGCTAGACACCGTCCCCGGCTCGCACGCGTGCGAGCGCGTCGGCGCCCGACTCGAGCGGCGACCAGCGAAGCGGTGTCGCCGGAGTCGGAGGCTGCAGTCCCGTGTCGGCGACGCAGTTCGCGATCACGTCCTCGAGCGACGGCCCGAAGTCGAACGCAGGCGCGGGCCCGCGCTCCGTCCGCTGACGGTCGCGCTCGGCCGCGGTCGCGGCCTCATCGACCGATCCGTCGGCGGCGAGCACGACGCCGTACCCCTCCTGTGCGAACTCGCGTGTCACGAGTCCGAACGACACGTCACGGGCGACCGCCTCGACCGAACGGTCGAGCCGGTCCTTCCAGCCGCCACCACCGGCGGTCCGGTAGACAAGCATGTCGCCCGGCTCGACCACCACGTTGTCGCACTTCGACGGCAGGATCGACTCGGTCCCGTCGGCGCGACGCAGGAGCTTCGAGGAGCGCTCGCCCGGCCACCCGCCAAGGACACCCCACGGTCGCGTCAGCCAGCGATCGTCGTGGATCGAGACCTCGCCCGGCTCGAGATAGACGTAACGCTTCTCGACGCCGTTGCCGCCACGGTGCATCCCGGGTCCGCCGGAGTTGGCGACCGTCGTGTAACCGTCGATCCGCAGCGGGTAGTAAGCCTCCAGGTACTCGGTCGGGATGTTCTCGAACAGCGGCCACCACGAGTGGCCGTCCATCCCGTCCCCGATCGGCCTCCCCGGGATCCCGCCGTACAGGATCTCCATCGAGTAGAAGAAGTCGCCGTTCCCGTTCCAGCCCGAATAGAGCATGTACGGGCTGGTGCCGTACCCCGACGCCGTGTTCAACTCGGGTGCGTTCTTGCAGAGCGCACCGCCGAGCACATCGAACAGCCGCGCGAGCGCGTGGGTGCGGCATCCGAGCGCCGACGGGAACCGTGGACTGAGCAGGCTTCCCTCAGGCATCACCACGTGCAGCAGTGGGTAGAAGCCGTCGTTGAAGAGGATCTGGGGATCGTTCACCATGATCAGGTAGATCCCGATGAACATCTTGAACATGCCCTCGGAGAGGTAGAAGTTCACCGGCCCGAGCGCCTGCGGGTCCGTCCCCGACCAGTCGAAGAAGGCGTGGTCGCCTTCCCGCCAGATGGTCAGCTGCATCTTGAACGGGCCGTTCCCGAGACCGTCGTCGTCGATGTAGTCGATGAACGTCTGCGGCGTCTCGGGGATCACCACGGAGATCAGGAACTTCATCGCGTTGTACGTCCGGTCGAGGAGCGCCTGCAGTGCCGCCAGGTACGTCTCCTTGCCGAAGCGGTCGCACAGATCGATCACCCGCCGCTCTCCTGCACGACAGCCAGCGATGATCGCGAACAGGTCCGCTCGGTTCATCTGCGGCAGACGGACGTTGTTGAAGATCAGCTTGAGGACGTCCTCCTGCACCACGCCGCGCTCGACGATCTTGAGCGGCGGGATGATGATCCCCTCCTCGAAGATCGTGCGAGCACCCGTCGGCAGCGAACCAGGCAGCGGCCCACCCGCATCCATCATGTGGCCGAACTGCGACGACCAGCCGACCAGTTCGTCGCCGTAGAAGATCGGCACGAGCACCAGCCAGTCGTTCGTGTGCGAGATCGAGGCAGAGCACTTAAACGGATCGGACGTGAGAATCACGTCACCGGGATAGATCCCGCGATCCCACACCTCCATCATCTCGTTGATGTAGGCGCCGAACTGCCCCACGACCATCCGGCCTCGCGGGTCCGTGATCATCGGGAACTCGTCGTGCTGTTCCCGGATCACCGGGCTCATCGCCGAACGGAACAGCACCGCGTCCATCTCGTAGCGTGCGCTCTTCAGCGCGCCCTCGATGATGTCGAGCGTCACCGCGTCGATCTCGATGTTGGTCGGAATGTCGGCGATCTTCGGCTTCGGGTGAGCCGTCGCCGACTTCACAGTCGTGGTCGCCATGTCACGCCTTCCGATCGATGAGGATGTTGAAGTTGCCGTCGACCCGTGCCGCATAGCCGGGAAGCACGACGGTGGTCGAGTCGAACTCGGTCACGATCGCAGGGCCGTCGAAGCACATCCCCGGCGCGAGCCGGGCGCGGTCGTAGATCTTCGTCGCCCGCTTCTCGCCGCGGAACGTGATCTCGTGCTCCTCGGCCACCGCGCCGGATGCGTCCTCGCCCCCTACCGCACCCTGCGGCACCGTGAGCTTTGGAACCGCACCCGACCCGATTGCGCGGAGATTCACGATCTCCGACGGAGTGTCGGGCATCCGGAACCCGTAGAGCTGCTCGTGGAGCTGGTTGAACCGCTCCTCGAGCCCGCCGAGACCGCTGGCAAGCTCCGCCGGATCCACCGAGACGGGGATCTCGTACCCCTGACGGTGGTACCGCATGTCCGCCGAGTAGCCCACCGTCCGGGCCGATTCCGCGATCCCCTCGCTGTCGAGCCAGGCGGTGGCGCGGCCACCGAGGTTGCCGAGGATCGTGGCGACCTCGCCAGCGTCCGCCTCCGCGATCACCCGGATGTACGTCTGCGCGAACTCGTCGCGGAAGTCCGCCACAAGGTCGCCGATCGCACACAGCAGGCCCGGAGCGGGCGGCACGAGCACCGGGAAGGAGCCCATGATCTCCGCCACCGCGTTCGCATGGAGGGGCCCCGCGCCGCCGTAGGCGACGAGCGCGAAGTCCCGCGGGTCGTGCCCGCGCTGCACCGAGACGAGCCGGAGTGCGCCGGCCATGTTCTCATTCACGATCGCGAGGATCCCCTCGGCCGCTTCCTCGACGGAGGAGAGCCCCATCGCGTCGGCGATCGTCTGCACGGCCGCGCGAGCCTGCGCGACATCGAGCGTCATCTCGCCACCGAGCAGCCGTGGTGGCAGATGCCCGAGCACAACGTTCGCGTCGGTCACGGTCGGCTCCTCGCCGCCCTTGCCGTAAGCCGCAGGGCCCGGGTCGGCGCCGGCTGACTGCGGGCCGACACGGAGCGCGCGGGTGAGCTGCGGGACGTGGGCGATCGAACCGCCACCCGCCCCGACGGTGTGGACGTTCACCGACGGCACCTTGATCCGGAAGTGGCTGATCGATGTCTCGCGTCCGATCGTCGGCTCCCCGTTCTGACAGAGCGCCACGTCGGTCGACGTCCCACCCATGTCGAATGTGAGGATGTCCTTGAACCCTGCAGCGCCCGCGACAAACAGTGCGCCCGCGACACCACCGGAAGGACCCGAGAGGATGCCGTAGATCGGGTTCCGTGCCGTCTCCGATGCTGTCATCAGCCCCGCGTCGGAGCGCAGGATGTTCACCTCGGCCGATGCACCGATCCCCGCCAGCGCGCTCTGCAGGTGCTGCACGTACGACGCGACCTTCGGGCGCACGTACGAGTTCATGCACGCCGTCAGCGTCCGCTCGTACTCGCGGAACTCGGGCAGCACGTGGGAGGACAGCGTCACCGGGAAGCCGGGATAGAGGCGTTCGACAACCGCGCCGATCTGCTCCTCGTGCGCCGAGTTCACGTACGAGTTGATGAGACCGACCGTCAGCGACTCGACGCCCGACTCGACGAGATCGCGCACGATCCCTTCGACCTGCGCGTCGTCCACCGCGACGATCGTCTCGCCCCGCGGACCCATCCGCTCGACCGCCTCACGGGTATCCGACAGCAGCGCTGGAGGATCGGGCTTGATCATGATGATCCAGCCAGCGAGCGGACCCGGAGTCTGCGACCGCGCGAGATGCAGGATCTGTGCGAATCCTTGCGTGGTGATCAGCCCCACCCTCGCGCCCTTGGACTCGAGGACGGCGTTCGTCGCGACCGTCGTGCCGTGGAGGATGTTCCGCAGGTCAGCCGGGGCGATCCCTGCCTCCTCGCAGATCCGTACAACGCCCTTCAACACGCCCTCGGACGGGTCGGCTGGGGTCGACGGAGTCTTCACGCGGTGCTGGCCCGCGGCGTTTGATTCATCGATCAGAAAGAGGTCGGTGAACGTCCCCCCGACGTCCACTCCAAGCCTGTACGACATCTACTACTCCTCTCAGCCGGCGACCGGCGTGAATGTGCCGGCCCGATGGACTTGTCCTTCGAGCTGACGCCCGAGGGTGTCCTCGAGCCACTGTGCTGCACCGATCAACGCGTCGAGATCGATTCCGGTCTCGACGCCCTGACCGTGCAGCAGGTATGCCAGATCTTCGGTTGCGATGTTCCCTGTCGCACGCGGCGCGAACGGGCAGCCGCCGATCCCGCCGACGGATGCGTCCAGCATCGTCGCGCCTGCCTCGACTGCGGCGATCGCGTTCGCGTACCCCGTGTTCCTCGTGTTGTGCAGATGCGCGCCGACCGGGATCCCGAGCGCCACCACCCGTTCGACGAGCGGCCCGACCTGGGCTGGGACCGCGACCCCGATCGTGTCTGCGAGCACGATCTCATCAGGACGCCCGTCCGCCAGCTCTGCGGCGATCTCGACGATCCGACCCGGATCGACCGCGCCCTCGAACGGGCAGCCGAACGAGGCTCCGATCGTCACCGTCGCTCGCCGACCGTCCGCGTGTGCGCGATCCACGATCGCGAGCGCGGCTGCGATGGAGTCTGCGACCGGCGCGCCCTGGTTGCGCTGGTTGAACGCCTCGGTGGAGGCGAAGGCGATGTGGACCTCATCGAGCGAGGTTGCGAGGAGCCGTTCGTAGCCACGTTCGTTCAACACGAGTCCTGCATACACCACGCCGTCGCGCCGGTCGAGTGCGGCGGCGACCTCCTCGGCCCCCGCCATCTGCGGGACGCGGGCGGGGTTGACGAAACTTGCGACCTCGATTCGCGGCAGCCCGGCGGCGGCGAGCATGTCCGCGAGCCGCGCCCTCGTCGCAGGGTCGAGAGTCACCGCGTCGTTCTGGAGTCCGTCGCGCGGGCCGACATCGCAGATGGTGACGTGCATCAGATCACCCCAGCCTGCACGAGATCCGCGCGCTCGTCGTCTGACAGTCCGAGCAGCCCACCGTAGATCTCATCGTTGTGCGACCCGGTCTCCCATGGCGCGGACCATCGCACGGCACCGGGCGTCCGCGTCAACTTCGGCACGATCCCCGGCCCGATGTACGTCCCGAACTCCGGATCCTCGTGCTCCAGCAGCATCTCGCGAGCACGGAACTGCGGGTCCTCGAAGATGTCCGCCATCGTGTAGATCGGCCCGCAGATCACGCCCGCGTCGTTCAGAACCTGATCGATGGTCGCGGCGTCGTGCTCAGCGGCCCAGTCGGCGACGATCCCTTCGATCTCGTCCTGGTTCTCGCCGCGCGCGCTGTGCGTGGCGAACCGCACGTCATCCGCAAGCTCCGGCCGTCCGATTGCGCCGCAGAGGCGGCGATAGACGTTGTCGGCATTCGCCGCGATCACAACCCACTTCCCGTCAGAGGAGAGGAAGATGTTCGAGGGTGCGACACCCTTCAGGTTGGTCCCCTGTGGGCCGCGGACGATCCCGAGCCGGTCGTACTCGACGACTGCGCTCTCGAGCAGAGAGAACGCAGCTTCCATCAGCGAAACGTCCACCACCTGGCCGCGACCGCCACCGAACGCATCGCGCCAGTAGAGCGCCGCGAGGATCCCGTGTGCCGCGTACATCCCTGAGAGCGAGTCCCCAAGCGAGATGTGCATCCGCGGAGGCGGCTGATCGGGGTAGCCGTTGATGTAGCGGAGCCCGCCCATCGCCTCGGACACCGCGGCGAACCCGGCCCGCTCCGCGTACGGACCGGTCTGCCCGTAGCCGGAGACCCGCGCGAGGATGATCCGGGGATTCACCGCATCCATCGCCTCGTAGCCGATGTTCCAGCGCTCGAGCGTCCCGGGGCGGAAGTTTTCGGTCACGACATCCGCCTGCTCCACGAGGCGGAGGAGCAACTCCTGCCCGCGCTCCTCACGAAGGTTCAGCGTCACACACTTCTTGTTGCGCGACTGCACGGGCCACCAGAGCGAGCGACCTTCGTACCGCGCCTTGCCCCACTCGCGCATCGGGTCGGGGGTGCCGGGCGCCTCGATCTTGATCACCTCGGCGCCGAGGTCACCGAGCAGTCGGCCGGCGAACGGGCCGGCGAGCAGCTGTCCGAGCTCGATGATGCGGACGCCCGTGAGCGGACCACCGGTGGCTCCGGGCACGCTCATCCCCGGCGGCCCTCGATCCACGAGATGAGCACGTCCCGCGCCTGCGTCACGTGGATGAACATCAGCGCCTCGGCCCGATCCGCGTCGTGGCTGGCGAACGCCTCCACCAACCCCTCGTGGGCGGTGGCGGACTGCTGCGCCTGGCCAGGGCTGTACGAGAGATAACTCTGGAACGACAGCGGCAGCGCGGTGACCTGACGCACCATCGCCCGCAGGCGGTCGCTCTCGGCTGCATCGAGGATCACGCCGTGGAACACGGCGTTCTCGCGCACGAGCCGCTGCGCGTACTCGGCACCTCTTTCCCCTGCAGCGAGCTCGGCGAAGCGTGCGCAACTCGCGCGCAGGCCCCCGAGCTGCGCGGCAGTCATATGGGTCGCCGCGCGCCGCGCCGCGTGCCCCTCGAGCACTGCACGCAGCTCATACATCTCCCTGATGTCATCGGTCGAGTATTCGCGAACAGCGGATCCACGGTTGGGCTCTGCATCGACGAGACCCTCCGACTGGAGGGTCCGGAGAGCCTCTCGGACGGGGGTGCGGCTGATCCCGAACTCTCTGGCGAGATGCTCTTCCTTCAGCCGCGTGCTCGGGGCGAGGCGCCCTTCGATGATCGCAGACCGGATCAGCTCGACCGCGGTCGCGGACGCGGGTGCTGCCGCTCCCTGGCTCCGCAACTGACGTACCTGACCCCCGGACATCCCGGGTTGTATACAGAATCGCGGAGCCCTATACAAGCGGGATCCGTCGCTCGCGCGGTCGTTCAGGCCGTTCTGCGCGCCCCCGGCAGCCCGCGTGCGACGAGCGAACCCGCTGCGGCGGTGGCGGCAGCGACCAGCCAGAGCCCCGTCCACCCGATCACCCCGACCGAGGCCCCGAGTACCGGAGTCGCGAGACCGGAGATGACGAACACGACCGTTGCGGCCAGGGCCACTGCTCGCCCCGACAGCCCCTCCACCACCCGCTCGCCCGCGGTGAGGTAGAGCACAGCGTTCCATCCCAGCGCCCCCACACCGAATGCGGCCGCCGCAGGGATAACCGCGACCGACCCCGACCGGAGCGCGAGCGCAAACAGCACCGCCCCGGTCGCGGCGACGAGACCGATCTCGACGAGCGTCCGTGACCGACGTGTCCCGCCGTCGCGGTCGGCAATCCGGCCCCACGCGATCCTCCCCAGCACCCCCGCCACGTTCACTGCCACGTACGCGGCCGTGGCCGCGAGGCTCGACTCGCCAGCCGCACGGACGGCGGGGACGACATATACGAGGAGCGCCTGCAGCGTCGTGATGTAACAGGCCGCGACGAGCAGTAGTCGGCGTGTGCCGTCGCTCGCCCAGATTTCCCGCCACGGCGCACCGGTCATGCGGGGAGCGCGGCCGTCGTCCACGACTCGTGCGAACGCGAGCCCCGCCGCGCAGACGAGTGCCGCGGTCGTCGCGAAGATCGCCCGGCTTCCACCGACGGCGTGGAGTGCTGGACAGCCGATCGCGCCAACGAGCCCGCCGACCGGGACGGCCGTCTGGCGCACCCCGAGTGCCCACCCGCGCCGCGCGACGGGGAACGCACACATGAGGCCCGTCGCGCCTGCGACGGGCACCACCGCGCTCCCGAGTCCGAACACGAGCAGTGCAACGAACACCTGGCGCCCCGACTGCGCCAGCGCAGCGGCAACGAGTCCCGCGGTCGCGACGAGGACCCCTGTGGCGATCACCCGTCGCGCACCCAGGCGGTCGAGCAGGACGCCAGCGCCCGTCAGACCAAGCCCCGACCCGAGGAGTCCGGCCGAGACCACCGCCCCGAGTGCGAAGAGTCCGAGCCCGTAATCCCCCTGCAACTCTGGGCCGACGGCAGGGAGACCGAAGTTCACAAGTGCCACCGCTGTCTGCGCCGCGGTGGCTCCGACCAGAACAGCGGTCGGTGACGGCGATCCGCGGCTCACCGTCCGATTATCCTTGGGCGATGGATCGCGCCGCGCTCGCACGTGAACGACGCAAGGACGAAGCGCACGAGGCGCTCGTGTTCGAGCGCGAGCGTGAGGCTGCGCTGCGCTGGCAGCTCGCGGAGATCGCGCTCACCGCCGACGGCTCAGGGGTCGACGATGCCGCCTTCGCCCGCATGGAACCGGACGAGGTCGAGATTGTCCGCGCGTTGCTCGGTGCCCGGGTGATCGAGGAGCTCGTCGGCGACGACTGGCTCGATGAGGACTTCCTCACGGCAGACGCGTCGGACGACGACTCGGCAGCGGATGACGGCGCCGAGACCGAAGCGGAGATCGCGCGCCTGCTCGGCGAGATCGCGGAGGCCGAGCGGCGGCAGGGCGCGCTCGAGCGGTTCATCGCAGCGATCGACTCGCTGTCGGAACCATCCGGGTAGATTCGCCGCGTGCCGCTCGACCCCGCCCGCGTCGTCACGCGTCTCCAGGAGCTCCGGGCCGCGACCGGCGATGACGCCGGTGCGCAGCGGGTCGCATGGACGGAGACGTGGGCGACGGCGAGGCGGATGCTCGCTGACTCTCTCACCGACCTCCCGCTCGATCACACGCAGGACGCGGCGGGCAACCACTGGTACACGCTGCGCGGCACTTCCGATCGCTCCGTGCTGATCGGCGGCCACCTCGACTCCGTCCCGAACGGGGGCTGGCTCGACGGCTGTCTCAACGTCCTCGCGGGCGCCGAAGTGCTGCGACGGATAGCCGGGGAAGGCGTGCCGCCGGTCACCGTGCGTCTCGTGGACTGGGCGGACGAGGAGGGGGCGAGGTTCGGTCGGTCGCTCTTCGGCTCGTCTGCGGCGGCCGGGTCGATGAGAGATCAGGACGCGCTGAAGCGCCTGACCGACCGCGACGGTGTCTCGCTCCCGGATGCGGTCGGAGCGTTCGGCGTGGATGTCGATCGCGCAACCGATGCGCGCGCCGAGCTCGAGAGCGCGGCGGCATATCTCGAGCTCCACATCGAACAGGGCCCCGTGCTGGAGGGGCTCGGGCTGCCGCTCGGCGTCGTGCTCGGCACCTTCGGAGTCGAGCGCCATCGGATCACGTGGAAGGGGCAGGCCGCACACGCTGGCTCGACCCCGATGGACCGGCGCCGTGACGCGCTCGCCGGTGCCGCGAAGCTGGCACTCGAGATCCGCGCCATCGCACGCGAGATCGGACACGGCGCCGTGTGCACATCGGGCAGCGTCACGTGCCGTCCCGGGATCGTCACCTCGGTGGTCGAGACCGCCGAACAACTTCTCGACCAGCGCCACCTCGATGCCGGGTCGCTCGCAGCGATGCTCGCCGCAGCGAAGGAGCGGAGCGCGCGGTTTGCAGAGGAGGAGTCGATCGACGTCGCCTGGGAGCGGATCTGGTCGATCGAGCCGATCCTGTTCGACGCCGACCTGATCGAACTCTGCGACGAGGCGATCCACGAGGTCGCCGGAGTCTCCTACCGCCTTCCGTCAGGCCCACTCCACGACGCAGCCGAGGTCGCTCGCGCGGGGATTCCGACGGTGATGCTGTTCGTCCAGAGCCTCCTCGGGCTCTCGCACACCCGCCTCGAGGACACGCAGCTCGACCACCTCGAGCTCGCAGTCGCCGCCCTCGACAGGCTCGCGACAAAGACTGTTGCTCGGGTCTCCGGTCAGGTCTGACCTGACGGATCGGTCGCTCTCCCGCGCCCGCGCAGCGATCGCAGCGATCGCGCTCGGCGCCGGAACGACGTGGAACATGTCGAGCGTCGGCGCGATCGCCGATCCGATCGCCGCCGCGTACCACTCGCCGCTCGTCGTCGTGGGGATCTTCACGACCGCGCTCGTTCTCACCCACATCCTCGTGCAGTTCCCGGCCGGTCGGGCCGCTGACCGGCACGGGGCCGTCCGCGTGGGACTCGCAGCCGCGTCGCTCTGCCTCGCCGGGAATGCCATCGGCCTCATCGCCGCCGAGCCCGGACTCGGCGTCGCTGGCCGCCTCGTGGTCGGGCTCGGGAGCGGCGCAGGGTTCATCGCGGGGGCCGAACTGATGCGCGCTGCGGGACTGTCGATCGCCTGGCAGGGCGCCTACGGGGCATCGACCGTCTTCGGTGGTGGCCTTGCGGTAGCGATCGTCCCGCAACTCGAGCCCGCACTCGGGTGGCGTACGCCGTACTGGAGTGGGCTCGCGATCGCGTGTGCGGTCGCGCTCGTCGTGCTCGCGGCGCCCGCGCTTCCGCGCATGGCACGCGGAGCAGCGACGGTCATCGATCGCCGTCTCGTGCCGATCGGAATCGTCCACGCTGCCACGCTCGGAGTCGGGGTTCTGGCAGCGAACTGGATCGTCCCGCTGCTCGAGCGCCAGGGCGCCTCGCGCCGTGATGCGGCGTTGCTTGGCGCACTCGTGCTCCTCGGGAGCGCGGTGACACGGATCGCGGGTGGCGTGCTGGCGGCGCGCGCGCCCCAACGGGTCAGGCCTGCAGTGCTCGTCGCGCTTTGTGGCTGCGTGGTCGCGGCCGCGGTGCTCGCGCTTCCGGCGCCACTGCCCGTCCTCGGCGCCGCGACGCTCCTCGCGGGGCTCGCGGCGGGTGTGCCGTTCGCGGCGGTGGTCGGTGCTGTCCAGCGCCTCCGACCCGACGCGCCCGCCGGGGCACTCGCGTTCGTCAACTCGTTCGCGATCGCGGTGCTGCTCATCGGCACCCCGCTCGCCGGGGCGGCGTTCTCGCTTCCCGGCGAAGGCCGGGTCGCGTTCGCGGTGATCGCGGTTGCGGTTGCAGCGGCGCTGTTGCCTGCGCGGCGCGCGCCCCTCTAGGCGATACTCGGCGTACTGACCACGTACAAGGAGGGATGCTGGGTATGGCG
>CAYXAS010000031.1:0-24653 GCA_964461665.1 uncultured Gaiellales bacterium | reverse complement strand
CCCGGGGGGAACTCCCCCCCCCCTTCTCAAGCATCACTCACGGCGCGTCACGGGGGTGTGACGGCTTCGTGCCAGATGTGCACTCGCGCGCGGCGGACGCCGCATGAGCGGCCTTACCGACGCTGTAGGTGGCCGACTTGCGGGCGACTCCTCGCTGCCGCGCGACCCCCGGACGCTGCGCCCCGACGGCAGCCCGCTCCGCGTCACCTTCTGCCCCGTCAACACCGCCGGAGTACCGTGGACGAACGTGCAGGCGCTCCGCGCTCGCGGGGTAGACGCGCGACTCGTCGTCTTCAACCGGTACCAGCTCCATTCGGAAGCCGACCGGTCGCTCGACCTCGAAGGCGAGCTCGCCCGCCGCCAGGCGCGCCAGTGGCGAGAGCTTGTTCGGCTCCTGCCTGAGACCGATGTCTTCCACTTCGTGTTCGGGCTGACGCTCGTGCCGCAGTCGCTCCAGTTCCCGATCCTGCGTGCATTCCGGAAACACTCGGTGTTCCACTACCTCGGCTCGGACATCCGCGGGAAGACGCCCGAACAGCTCGCCTACGGGAAGAAAGCGGATCGCGAGATCGTCGGAAGCTACGACGCGATCCGCTGGGTCCCGGAGGCACGCGTGATCCCGCCGGGAATCGACCTCCGGGCGATCCTCCCGACCCCGCCCGTGTCACGAGAGCGACCGCTCGTGGTTCACGCACCGTCGTCGAGAGAGCGGAAGGGCACCGACCACGTGATCGCCGCCTGCGCCGGGCTCGACGTCGACCTCGAGATCATCGAGGGTCTCCACCACGACCAAGCGCTCGAGCGCTACCGCACCGCCGACATCGTCGTCGATCAGCTCAACGCAGGCTGGTATGGCCTGTTCGCGATCGAGTGCATGGCGCTCGGCAAGCCGGTCGTCACCTTCCTTCACGACGAGGCGGTGCGTCGTACAGAGGAGGCGTTCGGCCTCCCCGTTCCGCTCGTGAACGCGACTGCGGAGACTCTGCGCGATCGGGTTCGCGACCTGATCGAGGCCGGCCCCGAGCGGCGTGCTGCGATCGGCACCGCCTCGCGCGCCTACGTCGAGCGCGTCCACGACCTCGACCGCGTCACCGATCTGCTGCTCGACACGTACGCAGCGATCCAGCCCACGCCCGCAGCGGCGACGGTTCCGGCGCGGCGGGCACAACAGCAGGAGCGTCCGGTCGACGCGGAGACGTTCTCCGGAACGGAGCCCGAGGGCATCGAGCCGCTGACGACGCGGGAGGCGCAACCCGTCGGGATCGGCTCGCAGCTCCGTCGGCTCACACGCCACTCCGCGATCTACGGGATCGGCGGACTCGTGTCTCGGGTGATCGCGGTGCTGCTCCTGCCGATCTACACCCGCTACCTCTCCCCCGACGATTACGGACGGATCGAAACGCTGCTCGCGCTCACCACGATCCTGGGCCTGCTGCTCCGCGCCGGAATGACGAGCGCCTTCTTCCGTTTCTACTTCGATGCGGATGGCGATACCGGGAGACGCACCGTTCTCCGCACCTCGTTCTGGTTCACGATGGTGGCCGCCACCGCCGGCCTCGCCGTGCTCCTCGCGCTCGCCGGGCCCGTCTCGACGCTTCTGTTCGGCGACGATGGAGCGGCGAGTCTTGTCGCGGCATCTGCGGTCGCTCTCTGGGCGACCGTCAACTACGAGCAGCTCACCGCGCTCTTCCGGGTCGAGGAGCGCTCCGTGGCGTTCGTGTGTGCGAGCCTCGCCAACGTCCTGCTGACAATCGTGACGACCCTCGTGCTCGTGGTCGCGCTCGAGCAGGGGCCGCTCGGCGTGATCGTCGGCAACTTCACCAGCACGCTCGTCGTCTACCTCGCTCTGCTCGGGTACCGCCGTGAACAGCTCGGACTCGAGTTCGACCGAGGACTCCTGCGCGAGATGAACCGGTTCGGGATGCCACTCGTTCCAACCGCGGTGTTCCTCTGGGCGACGAACTTCAGCGACCGGCTCTTCCTCGTCAAACTCGCCGACGTAACCGAGGCGGGCCTCTACTCGGTCGGGGTGCGGATCGCCTCCGCCATGGTGCTCCTCCTCACCGCCTTCCGCACCGCATGGCCAGCGTTCGCCTACTCGATCCGCGACGAGGGAGAAGCGAAGCGCACCTACGCGTACGTGCTCACGTATCTGACGGTCGCGTCGGCCTGGGTCGCGCTCGCCCTCACTGTCCTCTCCCCCTGGCTCGTCGACGTGCTCGCGGCCGACGCGTTCTCTGAGTCGTCACGCGTCGTGGGACCGCTCGCGTTCTCGACGGTCGCCTACGCCGCGTACATCGTGGTCGCGATCGGTGTCGGGCGCTCCCGCCGGACGCAGTTCACCTGGGCGGTGACAGGGATCGGTGCCGCGGTCAACCTCATCCTCAACGTGGCGCTCATCCCGCGCTTCGGGATGATGGGTGCCGCCGTCGCGACAGTCGCCGCGTACGCGGCGATGGCGATCGGAATGGCCTGGTGGGCGCAGCGCGTCTATCCCGTCCCGTACCAGTGGCGACGCGTCGCGATCGCATCGCTCGTCGCTGCAGCGCTCGCGGCGGCCGTCAAGGTAGTCGACGGCGGGATCTCAGTCGCGCTCGTCGCTATCGCGCTGTACCCGGCAGCGCTGCTCGCGACCGGGTTCGCCGAGCCGGAGGAGCGCCGCCGGCTCGTCGCGCTCGTGACCCGTCGGCCCTAACCCACGAGGAGACCGGTCGCCCACATCGCGGCGATCCCCGCGAGGAAGCCACCGACGACCCAGCCCGAGCGGAGACCACCGGGCGCGACGCGAGCCACATAACGGACGACCTCCGCCACAACCTGGAATGCGGCGCCCGCGGCCAGTGCGAAGAAAAGCGTCGCGAGCCCATCCCCCGCCGCGTACCCCCCGAGCCACGCGCCCGCGATCGTCGGGAGACCGGCAACCGCCGCGAGCGCGACGAGTCGCCTCAGCGGGATCCGCTCGCGCGCCAGGGGGGCGGCGATCCCGAGTCCCTCCGTCACGTTGTGGACCATGAACCCGATCACCAGGAAGGCGCCGAGTTGGAGTTGCGCGGTCGCGAACGAGGTGCCAATCGCGAGCCCCTCCCCGAGATTGTGGGCGCCGATTCCGATCGCGACGAGCAGCGCGAGAGCGGAGCCGGTCGTACCACCACCGGCGAGACGGGTGGCGAGGAACGTCATCCCGAGCGCGGCGAGCGCCACCCCAAGCAGCACGAGGCCCGGCCCACCGAACGCAGGCGGGAGTCCTGCCTGGAGCTCCAGAGCCTCCGCAAGCGCCTCGACCCCGAGAAACGAGAGGAGCCCCGCGGTGAGCGCAGTGAACGCCGCCACCCAGCGGGGATCGGCGCGCCGGAGCGACGGGAGCCAGAGCAGGCCGAGCGCGACCGGGACGACCCCGACGAGCAGCCCGATCAATCCGTACCCGAGGAATCCGCGCACGCTCGGGCCCGGGGTGATGACCGCTGCGGGAATCTCCTCCGTGGTCTCGATCCCGGTGGAACTCGTGACCCCGACGAGCAGTGGCTCGTCCTCAACCCAGTGATATGGCACGACGACGGTGCTCGACTCGAGCCGGGCGAGCGTCGCGGAACCCTCCAACGTGAACGGGACGATCGCATCGTCCACAGTCACGACGGCGATCGTGAGCGCCTCCCGCTGGGGATTCCGGACGACGACCCGGATCTCGCCCGGCGCGAACGTCACGCGACGGACGTCGAACGCGTCGGCTGCGGGCGGCGACCCACCGACCAGTTCGACCACGCGCTCACCGCGGGCGACGACCAGTGCGACCGCGAGACCGAGCGCGACGACCGGGACAAGCGCCCACAGGCGCCAGACGACTCCGCGCCCCGGCGCCGCTTCCGCCTCCATCACTCCCCGACCTCGAAGAAGCCCATCCAGCCGAGCTCGGCGAACTCCGACTGGTGCGCGTGGAACATGAACGAGCCCTCGTGCGGAAAGCGGAGCTCGATCACGCCGCGCTGCCCCTGACACTGCATCACCGTGTCGGTGTGCTCCCAGGCACTGCCGGTTCCCGTCGGCTGGTAACGGAAGAAGTTCCCGTGGATGTGGAACGAGTTGATGAGGTCGAACTCGGTCAGGTTCGCGAGGTAGATCCGGACGAGTTCCCCGCGGCGGACACGGATCGGGTAGCGCGCGTAGTAGAACGTCCGCCCGTTGACGGTGTAGAAGTTGTTCGAACCGTCACCGTCGGTGTCGAAGCCGTTCATCACCATCACGAGTTCGCGCGCAGGCTCGCGCGGTTCGGCCGGATCGATGATGAACGCGCCGTAGAGTCCCTTGTGGATGTGCTTCTTGAGGGGAGTCGCGTGGCAGTGGTACAGATGGAAGCCCGCCGGCTCGGCTGGGAACTCGTAGATCTGCTGCTCGCCCGGCTGGACGATCTCGAACACCCCGTCCATATTCGCGGGGTGGATCCCGTGGAAGTGGATGGTGTGCGGGTGGGATCCCCGGTTGATGAAGCGAACGTGGAGGAGGTCACCCTCGGTCGCGCGGATCACCGGCCCGGGCGCGGTGCCGTTGTACGTCCACGCGGGGAAGAAGACACCGGGTGCGACCTCGAGATCGTGGTCAGTCGCGACGAGGGTGTAGGGGACGATGCTTCCCGGGTCGTGCGGTCTCGGCGCCGGCGGGTAGAGCAGCGCATCGAGGTCGCGCGGGCCGCCCACCGCGGGGACGGCCTCGCCGATCATCGCCGCATGACCCATCGCGGGCTTCGACGCGTGGGTGCTCGACGCGAGCGTGCGGTGAGAGGAGTGGTCGTGGCCGGTCGCGAGCGCCTCGTCGCCGAACGCGAACTTTGCGGCGAACGGCGCCGCCGCGAGTGGAGGGAGAGCCTTCAGCAGGCTTCTGCGTGAGAGACGCGTCATGAGTGATTTAGATGGGACTAATTCGAGATCGAGTGTAACCTGAAACCGTGGAGACGACCACCTCGCTCTCCGAGCTCAGCTCCGCTGCGCAGGACTACCTGCGGGCGATCTACGCGCTCGAACGCACGACGGGCGCCGTGACGACCTCCGCGCTCGCCGAGCGGATGGGTGTCAGCGCTCCCTCCGCGACCGCGATGGCGAAGCGGCTCGCCGAACTCGAGCTCGTGGAGCGATCGCCGTACCGAGGCCTGCAGCTCACCGAGGCCGGGCGGCTCGCCGCGGTCGAGCTGCTCAGACACCACCGGCTGCTCGAGCGATTCCTCCACGACCGGCTCGGGTTCTCGCTGGACGAAGTACACGCCGAGGCCGACCGCCTCGAGCACGCGCTCTCGGAGCGTCTCGAGGCCCGGATCGACGCGGAACTCGGGTTCCCGACCCACGATCCGCACGGCGACCCGATCCCGGACGCCGCACTCAACGTCGGCGAACCGGGGCGCGGGACGCTCGCAGAGGTCGCCGTCGGTGCACACGCGACCGTGCGCCGCGTCCCTGATGGCGACGCGGATCTGCTGCGCTATCTCGACTCGATCGGCGTCGTTCCCGGCGCCGCAGTCGAGGTGGTCGCGGTCGCGCCGTTCGGTGGGCCGGTCTCGCTGCGCACCGCGGTCGGTGAGAGCGTCATCGCGCGCGAGCTCGCAGCGCGCGTCGGAATCGCCTGAGCCCTTCCCGCTACCGCGGCGGGACGTGGCGACGGACAGACGCCAGCGTGAGGTAGCCGCCAGGGACGAACAGGATCGCGGCCGCACCCATCAGCGCCCGCGCAGCGGTCGAGTCGAGGTCGACCGCGAGCGCGGCGAGCAGACACAGTGCTCCGAGGGCACAGAGGACAGGACCGATCAGATCGAGCGTTCGGCGCATCCCGTGCATCGTCGCATGGGTACCGTCCCGATGGTGCGCCTCTACCGCGACGCGCGGGTGCCGCAGTTGTACGAGGGGACGAGCGAGACCCAGAGGCTCGTGATCGCGCGCGACCTGATCGGCAGCGAGGCCCACGGCTGAGGCGATCGGTCGCAGGATCACCCGTCACGCGCGCTCGGGACCGCTCATTGACCACGTCCTGGACGCGCGCTACTGTGAAGGTACGGGAGCGTCCCGACGCCACCCGACCAGCCCTAGGGCTCTGCCAGTGGCAGGGCCCTTTGTGCGTTCCAGGGAACGCAGCGGACGCGCACGGGCTCAGGGGTGCCAGATCCAATCGTGCTTCACACGCGGCGCGACGATCGCCCACAGGGCGGCGTTCGCCCGAGCGGCCCGCTGGTCGTGCTCGACGTGCGTTCGTAGCCGTCGCTTCAGGAATACGACGAGGTCGGCCGCCTGGACAAGGTGGTTCGTACGCGAGGAGACGAAGTGGATTGTGTCCACGATGTGCTCGATCCTGCGTGCGCGGTATCCGCCGGTCGCCCGCTCCTGAAATCGCCTGAGGTCGGAAAGCAGTTCGCGGCTCAACTCATGCTGGTCGGCGACGATCAGCGCATGATCGTTCGGAGCACAGAACTCGTCCACCCGCTCGAGAAGGTGTGCGACGACCCACCGGTGCGGTTCGGCGGTGGGTCCGTACCGGCCCCGTAGCCCGGGTACTGCAACCCCTCGGAGCACGACGGAGCAGCGGCAGTCCACGATCGCCCGCAAGGCCTTGCCGTAGATCCCGATGCGGATGCGAGGGTCGAGGGCGGTGTAGGCACCCTTCCCGCCGAAGAGGTCGTTGCCGTGCAATTCGAGGTCTCCCGGTACGCCGTACTCACGCGAGGCCGCTGCAATGATCTGTCGGAGGAGACGGTGGGCGCGATTGACCTCGCGGTGCTCCATCAGGAGCGCGACGACCCAATGCTCACGCTCGTCGTACGACTCATCGAGATACGCGATCTGCACGATCCGAGGCTATCCGTTGCCAAGGATGGCACCGAACAGCGACCCGCGCGCGCCGACTACCCCGACCCGGTCACCTGCTCGATGACCTTCGCGATCGCCGCCTTGAGCGCCGAATCCGGCTCGTAGCCGTGCTCCCGCGCCAGGGCAACGGCGCGGCTTAGATTGGGGAATGTGACCTCGAATCCGAGCTCTCTGCAGACATCCTTCGGGTTGCAGCGCCCGCGGCGCTGCAACTCCGCGTTGACCTGCGCCCAGCCCTCGAATCCCGGCGCGAGCAGGTTGACCGCCGCCTCCGGGATCGCCCACGCGATATCGGGGTGCGGGAACGGAACCGCTTGAATCGTAAACTGCTCCCAGCGAGGATTCTTCACGAGCCAGCCGAGGAGTTCGACCAGTTCTCGCTCTTCTCTCGAGGAGCCGTAGACGCTCTCGAGTTGGCGCCTGGCGGCATCTGTCTGTCGCGCATTCTGGTTCCAGACACCCACGATCTCCCCGCGGGTCTTGTCGAGCATCAGGCACAAGGGGATCCCTAGCCCGAGCAGGAGGTCGGCGTCCGCGAGACCCCGAACCTGATGGGCCCCTCGCAAGGACAGAACCCGGACATGCGC
Organism: uncultured Gaiellales bacterium; assembly: GCA_964461665.1. Lineage (GTDB taxonomy): Bacteria > Actinomycetota > Thermoleophilia > Gaiellales > Gaiellaceae > Gaiella. Next base: position 17,227 of record CAYXAS010000031.1, on the reverse strand, counting down.
CTCGGCGAGTTCCCTCCCGAAGAATCCTTCGATCACGCACCTGTCGTGGTGCCCCTCGACGAGCAGCACGCCGCGCGTCAACTGGATGATGTCGGCGCGCGTGAGACCCATCGAGTCAGCTAACCGCTCAATCCTGTCGAGTCTGCCGCCCTCGATCTCGGTCGTCCGCGTCAACCCGTCCGTTCGGTGGACAACGATGGTCCTTGCGCCAAGGATCGGCTCGTTTAGGAAAGCTGGGGAGTGCGTGGCGAGGATGACGTGCCCGCCCGATTTCACGAGATCCGCCACGAACCGGGCAGCGTCGACCTGAGCGGATGGGTGAAGGTGCAGCTCCGGTTCGTCGAATATGTACAACGTCGGCAGTTCGCCTTCCTCTCCGAGACGCAGGGGCCGAGGCGACAAACGGCGGATCGCTTCGAGCACGGCAAACCTCGTCCACACTCTGACCCCCTCGCCGACTGCATCGAGTCCGTAACCGGGGGGAAACCCCTCCAGCCAGCGCCGAACCCCGGAGCGATCGAGCACGGGGCCCTCGTCAGCAACGAGCGCGACGCGAATACGCTTGCCATCGTTCTGGTGCCACACCCTCGGGGAGAGCGGCTGGACCTCGATCCGGTAGTCGCGCGTGATGAACGCAGCTGCGATCGAGTTCGCGAGCTCCGAGAGCGTCGCGCATGCCGCCGCGGCGGCGGCGCTCGGGCGATCGGACTCTGCGTCGAACCACGGATCCGCGACCGACGACCACCGCTCGCCCATGTACCCCGGACGCGTCGCTCCGCTGATGTGGGCATCGATGGTGCGGTGCAGCCGGGTGACCTCAGAATCAGTGACGGTACCCCTCAGAAGGCGCTCGTCGCACACAACCTGAACGAGTTCACCCGCAGGCGCAGCCCACACTCCGTCTCCGGTCATCACCGGCCGGAGGACGAACAGGCCATCATCGAGCGAGGCGAGGTCGCTGGATCCATTGCCCCACAACGACAGCCGGGCGCCCGCCCAGTTCTCAGAACGCGGGCCTCTACATCTAGCGCCCCACGCATCGACCGCGCGACACACGTCGGTGAAGTAGGCGGCGTACGCCTCGTCCCTTGCGTTCTCGTCGATTCCGGGGGAAGGGGCGTCGGAACCGAAGCCAGCCCGCCAGTCGATCGTGTCGCGAACTCCTGGGAGTCGTCGGGCACGGTGCTCGATGAAGTCCCCGCCACCACCGCTGAAGCCGATCTCCACGCCCTCCGGAAAGCAGTGCGCGAATAGGCGAAGATGTCGCACAGACGACGGATCGAACGGGAGCACGATGTCTCCACCAACGGACTGAACGCCGTGAGCCTCCTCGTGTCCAGCGAAGACCTTCTCGCGCGGACTCCCCCAATCCCCAACCACCGCGTGTGCGACTGCGCGCAGCAGATTCGTCTTGCCCGCGTCGTTCTTTCCGAAGAGCACAAGGGCTGGCGCGAGCGGAAGCTCGCAGTCAGCGCCTTCGCACCGGATCTGGATGCAACCTTCGAACTCGAACAGGTTGATCATCGCCCAGCCACGATACTGAAGTTGGCGAGGGGGTCCAGGGCGACGCCCGCGAGTGACTGTCAGACGACGATGCGGTAGACCTGAAAAACCTCGGCGAAGGCGCGATTGACGTTCGTCCCGTGCACTCGAGCGAGATCGCGGACGTAGTCCTCGTTCGCGTAGCGGCGGTGCTGCTGCGAGGCGTAACAACGAACAGCAGCGACCTTGCGCTCGACGTGGCGTTCCTCGAGCGCGATGTACGCACCGTACGAGAAGTCGAAGTTGTTCCAGGGAATCTCGTAGCCGAGGATCGTCGTCCGCTTGAAGGCGCGGAGACCCTCCTGCGCGACCGTCTGGTGATCCTGGTGGACGTCGTGATGCGAGGGCTGGAACACGACATCGGGCCGGTACTCCTCCCAGAGCGCAACAAGCAGTTCGAGGATCTCCTGGCGCCGCTCGGGGAACGTGCGGACATCGAAGTCGTGGACGGTGAGAGAGGACTCGGGGATCCCGAGCGCCGCCGTCGCCTCGCGCACCTCTCGTGCCAGCGTGTCCGGTGGGAAGCCCGGCGGGAGCGAACGGGTCGCGATCGAGAACGCGACGTAGCGCACCTCGCACCCCGCCTCGACGAGCCGTGCCATCGTTCCGCCGCAGCCGAACTCCCCGTCGTCGGTGTGCGGCGCGAGAACGAGCGCGCGTCGAAAACCCTCGATCATGTGCGCGCCTCCGTCACGGGGCGCGGCGGACGCCGTGGAACGCTCGTCGCGAGCGCGACGAAGCCGAGGAGCCCCCAGGTCATGGGGTCCTCAAAGAAGCCGCTGTAGAAGATGCTGTGCACTGCGATCGCTGCAAGCGTAAGGCCCACGGCGAACGACACGCGCGAGGTGAAGCCCGTCCCGAGGCCCGTGAGCGCTCCCCGGAGCGCCGCGAGGAGCAGCCAGCCATAGAGAAGGAGCCCCGAGATGCCCGTCTCTGCCGCAACCGTGACGGGGGTCGTGTGGGATGCAGCGCGGCTCGGATCACGCAGCGGAAGGCCGGCTCGCTCGGCAGCAGCGCGCTCGAACCCGCCGACGCCGACCCCGCGAAGCGGGTGCTGCGCGACGAGGCGCAGTCCGTGCCCGACGAGGCTCGCGCGCCCTCCCGTCACCCGGTCGAGTCCCGAGCGAGTCTCACCGAGCGCGCGTTCACGGATCTGCGGGGTCGCGAGGCTCACGGCTGCGACAACGACCGCGAGCGCCACCGCACCGTAGAGCGCCGGCCGCCCCCAGACCACGATCGCCGCGAGCACCGTCCCGGCCGCGAGTGCGATGAAGCTCGACTGGGAAAACGAAAGCGCGAGCCCAACCCACAGCACCCCGATCGCTGCGGCGAGCCCCCACGCGATGCGTCCGGTGGCACCACGCAGCAGCACGCCGGCGAGTGCAGCAAGGATTCCGACCGTGAGGTAGCGGCCGTAGATCGAGGGATCCCAGAACACCGAGTTGACGCGGAAGAAGGGTGCGTAGGCGTTGCCAACGATCACCTTCGGGTTCCAGAACACGTCACGCGTGAACCACTGCCAGACCCCCACCCCCGCGTACACGTAGGCGGTCGCGACGAGCGCGGCGAACAACCAGGTCAGGTTGCGACCACGCCACGGCAGGCGGGCGATTCCGACAGCAACGAGCCCGAATGGGAGGATGAACGCACCGAGTGCGATCGCGCCCTCCCGCACGTCGGCGCTCCAGAGGATCGTCAACCCCGTCCAGGCGACGAACGCTGCAAGCGGCAGCGCGATCGGGCCGAGTTCGCGGATACGGGCGTCACGACCGATCACGAGGTCGCGTCCGATGACGATCGCGACCGCGAGCGCGACGACGTACAGCGGCAGGAGCAGATTCGCCTCGTCGTCCCCGACCGTGACCGGCAGCCTGAGCGGCACGCAGAGGAGCACCGCAAATGGGAGCGCCCATGGCCTACGGCGGAGCAGGACCGCGCCAGCGATGGCGAGACCGATTCCGCCGACCGCGCCCGCAAGAAGGACGGGCCACGCGAGCGACGGTGCGAGAGCGACCGCAAGCAGCGCCATCCCCACGGCCCACGCTGCGAGACCCGCGATGCGTTCCTCACGGCGGCGACCCGCGATCAAACCGGCGAGGCCGAGTGCCCCGACAAGCCCGCCGACCTGCGCGACGACGCTCATCGGACCTCCACCGTCGCCCGCGCCGAGCGGTGGTTCACCGTCACGAAGAGCGTGTACGTCCCCGGCGCCAGGGGGGCACGCAGGAGCAGCGTTCCCGGGTGCGCGAGCCCCGTCCGCCCCCCGAGCCGCCACCGCACGCTTGTCGCATCGCTCGACACCCGGACGGCGAACGATCGGCCCGCGACGGCAGAGATCCGGTCGCGCCCGAGCGAGACTGAACGGACGACAACGACGATCGGTCGGCTCCGCGCGACATTCCCCGCCGCGTCCACGGCCTCAAGGACGATGCGGTGGATGCCACGTCGCACCGGGCGCCCCTTCACGTGGCCGTCCCACTGAACCGACGCTTCCGGTCGCTGCCCGCGCTTGACGACGCGGCGGACGCCATCCGCGTACAGGCTCACCCGCGCGGACTCGGTCAGTCGGTACGAGATCGTCGTGGTGTCGCCACGGTGATCTCCATCGGGCGAGAATGTCCCGGGATCAGCAGTGATCGTCTCGAACCCCGGTGGCGTCACGTCCAGCCGGATGGGATTCGGAAGCACGATCGTGCGGCGCTCGCCGTGCAGCCGCACACGCGCCCGGTATGCACCCTCGGCGGCGATCTTCCCATCGGCGCGACGGCCATCCCAGACGAGGTCGACGCCCCCGATCGGAAATGCCTTCGCCTCTACGAGTTGGCGCACGACCTCGTCGTCGAGGACGATGTCCACGTCGAGCGTGTCGGCGCGTCGCAAGCGGAACGCCACCCCAGCCGATGCGGTCGTGCAGTGACAGCCGGGCGAGAAGGTCTTCGTCACGCGCGTTCCGACGATGGGGCTCGGGGTGAGCTTCAAGCGCTCGGTGAGCGCGAACACGGCGCCCGTCGCGACGAGCAGCGCCGCAACCAGGGCAGCGGAGGCTGAACGCGGCACGGTGGCGAGAATGCTACTGCGCGTCGGAACCGGACTTGCCGCAGTCAGGCGCCGCGGCGGCGGCTTATCTGTCGCCGGGGACGGGCGGGAGCGGGCAGGAGACGAACGGACGACCCGTGAGCCGGTACCCGATCTTGAAGGCGGTGCAGCCCGCGCAGAATCCGGTCACCGCCGCGATCAGCGCGAGGGCGGCGACGATCCCCCCGAGGACGACGCCGAGCGTGGCCGCGTCCAGGAGGTATGCGAGCGAGGCGGCCGAGAGAAATACGAGACCGACGAGGTTGGCGAAGCGCGGTGGCCGGCTGTCCTCGAGCGGCCCCTCGCCGAGCCGCGGCTGGAGCACCTCGAAGTAGAAGACGCAGGCGACACACCAGCGCCGCCCGAGCGTGAGCCCGAGCGCGAGCTGCAGAGCGAGGATCGCGAGCAGCCACCACGGACCGAAGATCACTGCGATCGCCGCGATGACGCCGACGACGAGTCGGTTGACGCGCGGCGCACGGGCGTCGATCACGTCGGTATCGCGATACGGGTCGGCACGTCGCTTCATTTCGGGAAGCAATACCAGATCAGGGGCCGCGTCGGAGCCGTGCGATCCAGCGCGCGAGGGCGATCACGACCGCGAGACCCGCTGCCGCAGCACCGGCGGCGACGATCGCGTTCGCTCCCGGCGGATCGACGAGCTTGACCCCGGCGAGCAACAGCGTCGAGCCGAGCGCGACGCGCATCGCCCGCTCGGGCAACTTCACCGTGAAGTGACCCCCGATCAGGATCCCGGGGATCGACCCGAGCAGGAGCCAGGCGGTTGCATGGAAATCCACGCTCCCGGCGACCATGTGACCGGCTCCTGCGGCCACGAGCAGGATCGCGGCATGGAAGATGTCGGTGCCCACCACCTTCGCGGCGGTAAGCGGGAAGGCGAGCACCATCACGAGCCCGAAGAGCGTCCCGCTCCCGACCGAGGTGAGGCCCACCACAAACCCGCCGACGATCCCAGTGGCCACTGCGATCTTCCGATCTCGGTCGCGGAGCAGGAACGGCCGATCCTCCGGCGCCACATGGAGATACGTCTTGGCGAGAAAACCGACTCCGCACAGCACGAGCGCCGCGCCAAGGATCGCCTTCGCGGTGTCCTCGTAGCCGTCGCCATACGTCCCCTTCAGCCACCACGAAAGCCAGACGCCGAGAAGCGAGGACGGCAGCGAACCGAGCAGCATCCACCCCGTCAGCCGCGCGTGAACGTGCCCGAGGCGCCGGTGTTGAATCGCCCCGAACGCCTTGAAGATCGCCCCGTGGACGATGTCCGTCCCGATCGCGACGGTCGGCTTGAACCCGAACACGAGCACGAGCAGCGGGGTCATCAGCGAGCCACCACCCATCCCGGTGATCCCCACGAGCAGTCCGATCAGCAGGCCGGCGAGCGAGAGCTGCCAGGACATCATGCGAGCCTAGCAGACTCCAGTTTATCTCTCGAATAAGGAACCCTCATGACTTGAGATTCGCTCGACCCGCCAGAACGACGTCGCACGCGGAGCGGTAGCCTGCGCCGATGCGCGACGGCGACCCACTCTTCCGGCCAACCGCCCTGCTCCGGCCCCGCCTCGCCAGTCCATCCGCGTGGACCGACCTCGTGCCGCTCGGGATGCTGCTCGTCGATTTCGTCCGCCCCCGCGTACTCGTCGAACTCGGCGTCAAGAACGGCATCTCGTACTGCGCCTTCTGCCAGGTGGTGCAGGAGCTCGGCCTCGGCACGGAGTGCATCGCGGTGGATACGTGGGAGGGCGACCCGACAACAACCATCAACGACGGCGACCGCGCGCTCGCGCACCTCCGCGACCACCACGACGCCCTCTATGGCTCGTTCTCGACGCTGCTTCGGATGACGTTCGACAACGCGCTCGAACACGTTAGGGACGGATCGGTCGATCTCCTCCACATCGATGGGTGGCACGCGTATGAGGCGGTGCGGCACGACTTCGAGTCGTGGCTGCCGAAGTTGTCGGAGCGCGGGGTCGTGCTCCTCCACGACGTCATGGTCGAGCAGGAAGGGTTTGGCGTCCACCGGTTCTGGGCGGAACTCGAGGAGCGCTATCTCACGTTCCGGATCGAGCACGGAGCTGGACTCGGGATCGTTGCGGTCGGTCCGGACGCACCGCCGCTCCTGCCGATGCTGACCGCGTCGGAGACGGACGTCGAGACTTTCCGTGCGCTGATGGCCGATCTGGGCGCAGCGCGCACGCTTCCGTCACTCCAGACGACCATCCGCAAGCTCCAACGCAAGCACGAATCGAACGAGACTGCGGCTGTCGGCAGGCCGCCGAAGCGGGCGCGCCGATCCTGCTGGGCTCTGCTGCGGCGCAGGTAGTTCACCGTCTGCCAGAGCGGGTGTCCCGCCCGCAGGGCCTTGCACACGTCGCTGCTCCGCCGGTGATGACCGTCGGCGGCGACTCGACAGACGCTACCTTCCCGCGATCGGCGCACTCGGGAGAACGGCTTCCCGCAGCAGGCGGCGCGCAAGGGCGACCTGCTCGGCGGCCGACGACGAGTCCGCCTCTGCTCCGGCGAAGGCTCTCCGCTCGCGCGAGACCGACAGGGCCTCGTTGAGCGCGACCATGCACCACTTGAGCGCGACGAGCGGGTAGATCGCTCGGAGCCGCGACGTGATCGCCACGGTGTCCCCGAGCAGGGGACCGAGGTGATTGAGAAAGCGCCCGTGGAGCGCGCGCGGCAGCGGGACGGCCGGCGCGAGGCAGCCCTGTGCGAGCACGGTCGCCGGATCGTCCCAGCCGGCGTACTCGAAGTCGAGGAACGTGAGACGGCCGTCCGCCCCCCGGAGCGCGTTGTGGAACCCGAAATCGGCCGGACTCAGCGTTCGATCCGGCGGCGCGAGAACCTCGTCGGATCCGAGCCCGATCGCCTTGCACGTCCGTTCGAGCTGCTCGCACACCACTGTCGCCGCGGGGACAAGCTCGCGCTCGACGAATCGGAGTGCGACACCCTGCCCGGTCTCCGTGTCGGCCAGCGCTGCGCGAAGACGCGCAAGGCGCGCCGTCATCGCGGCGACGAACGATGCCACCGAGAAGTGGGCCTCGGACGCATCCGGGAGCCCCCGCGCCGCCTCCACGCCCGTGAGCCGACGGAGCGCTGAGAGGTGGGCAACCAGCTGCGCTACCTCATCCCAGCCGACGTCGCCAGGCCGCAGACGGTCGCCCTCGATGTGCCCAAACACCGCGATTCCGGCGGCCGGGTCATGCGCCACGGGCTCGGGGATGCAGCGCACACCATGTGCCCAGAGGAGGCTGACGAAGCCAAACTCGGCCCCTGCCCGATCGCGGGGGTCGTCGGGGTGGGTGAAATAGAGCTTCGCGACGAGCTTCCTCCCGTCGACGTGCGTGGCTGCTACAACGTTGTTCCGGCCCCCCCGAAGCCGCTCTATCTGCGACGGGACATGGCCGAGGAGCGCTGCGACCGCCGCCCCGATCTCCTCGTCAGAGGGCACCCTGCACCCCGGTCAGGGCGAGAACGCGACGCGCAACCTCGTCCCAGTCGCAAAAGCGCGTCACTCCCTCGATCGCGCCTGCCGGACTGCCGTCCGAGAGAAGCCAGCGCTCCGTCCAGGCCGGGAAGGCCGGCTCGCTGAGGACCTCCTCGAGATCGTCGATGAAGATCGTGCAGCGCTCGGAGGCGATCCGCGAGAGCTTCGCCGCGCGTGTGGCCTCGAAGAACACCTGGGTGGTGTTGAGCCCCGATCCGTCGCCCGCGAAGAACCCGTGGCGCGAGAGCCATCCGAGCGCCGCCGCATGGAGGTCGATCGGGGGCGCGGCGACCGAGAAACGTGTCTTGTGGCTGATGATCGAGACCCGCGCCCCGTACGTGCGGCACGTGTCGAGGAAACGCGCGACGCCGGGGCTTGGCTCCGCCTCCTCGATCCGAGACCCGTACGCCAGACGTTGGAGCTCGATCCATCCTGGTTCGCCGACCGCGGAGGTGCGGACCCAGGAGCGAACCGCGAGCTTCGTCGCTGCAATCTCGTCCGGCATCGCGAACCGCTCCGCCGCGAGCTGATGGAAGAGCCGGTCGTAGCGGATGACCGTACCGTCCAGATCGACCCCCACGCGCACGCGGGCGCGCCCGTCTGCCATGGAACCGCCCACAAGCGTGAATCTAGCCCGCAGCGCCCACCTGTAAAGTCACCGCGATGCCGCAGCAGCAATCCGACCGGACGGAGGGGGGGCGGCTCGACAGCCGAAGTCGCGCACACCGCCGCACGATCCTCAGTGCCCTCGAGCAGTCGGGGCGCGGCCACATCGGGGGCGCGTTCTCTGCGATGGAGATCGTGCGCGTCCTGTATGACGATGTCCTCCGAGTCGATCCCGCGAACCCCAACTGGCCTGACCGCGACCGGTTCGTGTTCAGCAAGGGGCACAGCTGCCTCGCGCTCTACGTCATGCTGGCCGAGAAGGGGTTTTTCGGCGCCGGCGAGTTGAGTCGTGTCTCCCAGTTCGGGGCGATGCTGGGGGGACACCCGGAGGCGGACAAGATCCCGGGTGTCGAGGTGAGCACCGGCTCGCTCGGCCACGGACTCTCCGTCGGGGTCGGCTTCGCGCTCGCCGCCCGGATCGACCGGAGGGAGTGGCGCACGTTCGTCCTCGTCGGTGACGGCGAGTCGAACGAGGGGAGCGTCTGGGAAGCCGCGCTCTCCGCCGGCAAGCACCGTCTCGAGCGCCTGATCGTCATCGTCGATTACAACCGGTTTCTCTCGTACAACCGGGCCGACGAGATCCAGGCACTCGACCCGCTCGCCGACAAGTGGCGGAGCTTCGGATTCGGTGTCCGTGAAGTCGACGGCCATGACGTGGCGGCGCTCCAAGCAGCGCTCACGGAGATCCCCGTCGAACCAGGCAGACCGAGTGCGATCATCTGCCACACCGTGAAGGGGAAGGGTCTGCGGGCCACTGAGAACAACGCGGACTGGCACCACAAGGCCCGGGTCGCCCCCGAGGAGCTCAAGGCGCTGTACGCGGAGCTCGCGTGAGGAACGCTGCTCTTTCCGCCGTCCATGACCTTGCGGCACGCGACCAGCGGGTCGTCTTCATCGGTTCGGACATCAAGCTCCAAGGGCTCGAACAGATGGCCTCGGAGTACCCTGACCGCTTTTTCATGGAGGGGATCTACGAGGGTCACCTGATCGGAATGGCGGCCGGGCTGGGTCTCAGCGGCAAGATCGTCTACATCAACACGATCGCCACGTTCCTCACCCGACGGTGCTTCGAACAGATCGTCGTCGATCTCTGCCTCCACCATGCCCCGGTTCGACTGCTGGGGAGCGGGGGTGGGGTCGTCTACGCGCCTCTGGGACCGACGCACCTCGCGATCGAGGACATCGCCATCCTGCGAGCGGTTCCGAACATGACCGTCGTGGCGCCTTGCGACGCCGACGAGATGCGTCGGGTGATGGACGCGAGCCTCGATTGGCCGGGCCCGATGTATATCCGCATCGCAAAGGGGGGCGATACGATCGTCAGCTCCGAACGCGAGCGCTTTGCGATCGGGCGCGCCGTCACGATGCGCGCCGGGGCCGACATCCTCTTCGTTACCACCGGGGTCACGACCCAGCCCGCGCTCGCGGCGGCTGAGCTGCTCGCCGAGGAGGGCATCGAGGCGTCTGTGCTTCACGTGCACACGCTGAAGCCGTTCGACGTGCCGACGCTGCTCTCGCGAGCGACGGGTGTATCGGCGATCCTCACCGTTGAGGAACACACGCTTGCGGGCGGGCTCGGCAGCATCGTCGCCGAGACCCTGATGGATGCGGGGCTCGGCGGCGTTCGGTTCGCGCGGCTCGGGTTTCCCGACGTGTTCACGGACGAACTCGGATCACAGGCCGAGATCATGGCGAAGTACGGCCTCTCGACGGACGGGATCGCGATGCGGGCACGGGCGCTGGTTCGCGCAGACAGCCCGGTCAGGGCACCGCGGGTGTAGTCGTGGGGGATCTCGTCGCATTCGTCACCCCCCTGCACCGCGCCACCACCCGCAACTACATCGGGCGGATGGTCGACGACAAGGTGACCGGAATGCTGAAGGCGAAGGAGTACGAGTTCGACTACTGGGACGGGGATCGTCGCTTCGGCTACGGCGGCTACCGCTACGACGGTCGCTGGAAGCCGGTCGCGGAACAACTCGTCCACCACTACGGGCTGGCCCCCAACGCGAAGATCCTTGATGTCGGGTGCGGCAAGGCGCACCTCCTCTATGAGATCCAGCAACTCCTCCCCGAGGCGGCACTGCACGGGATCGACATCTCGCACCACGGCCTCGCCACGGCGCCGGAGTCGATCCGGCCCTTCCTCCAGGTGCAGCGCGCGCAGGATCCCTACCCGTGGCCCGACGACTTCTTCGACCTCGTCATCTCCCTCGGGGCCTTCCACAACCTCCGCCTCCCGGAACTTGAGCGGGCGCTCGGTGAGGTCGAACGGGTCGGCCGAAGGAAGTACGTGATGCTCGAGAGCTACCGCAACGAACAGGAGTTGTTCAACCTGCAGTGCTGGGCCCTCACGGCCGAATCGTTCCTCGACAGCGACGAGTGGGTATGGCTCTACGACCACTTCGGATACACGGGCGACTACGAGTTCATCTACTTCGAGTGAACGAGCCCCGACCATGGGCATGACCTTCCGAGCGGCAGTTCTCCACGAGACCGGCGGACCGCTCGCGCTCGACGAGCTCGAAGCGCCACCCCTGCGCTTCGGCCAGGTGCTCGTCAGGATCCGGGTTAGCGGGATCTGCGGCGCCCAACTGAACGAGATCGACGGGGCGAAGGGACCCGACCGCTTCCTGCCGCACCTGCTGGGCCACGAGGCGAGCGGAATCGTGGCCGAGGTGGGGGAAGGGGTGACGACCGTTGCCCCAGGAGATCATGTCGTGTGCCACTGGCGGCCAGGGTCGGGTCTCCAAGGCCCGACCCCGCGCTATCGGTCGGAACGGTTCGGGTATGTCAACGCGGGCTGGGTGACGACGTTCTCCGAGGCGGCGGTCGTGGCCGAGAACCGGGTCACCAGGGTGCCGGACGATCTTGACCCCGAGACGAGCGCGCTCCTCGGGTGCGCCGTGACGACCGCCATGGGGGTGCTCAACAACGACGCATGCATCGGGATCGGAGAGAGCGTCGTCGTGCTCGGAAGCGGAGGAGTGGGGCTCTCGATCGTGCAGCTTGCCGCGATGGTCTCGGCCCACCCGATCATCGCGGTCGACATCCACGCGGAGCGGCTGTCGCTCGCTCGGACACTCGGCGCGACGCACGCCATCAACGCGCGGGAGGAGGATCTCGGAGCCTCACTTGCCGCCGCCCTCCTCGGCGCGGGCAGCGATGTCACGGTGGAGACGACCGGGGTGCCGGAGATGATCGAGCTCGCGTACGAGATCACCACCCCGACCGGACGAGTCGTACTCGTCGGCGTGCCCTCGAAACAGGCGCGTCGTCCAGCCTTCTACACGTTGCCCCTCCATCTCGGCAAGGTTCTGACCGGTTCGGAGGGCGGCGGAAGCCGTCCCGACCGGGACATCCCACGGCTCGTCGGACTCGTGGAGGCGGGCAAGCTGTCCGTTGCTCCACTGGTGACCGCGCGGTACCGACTCGATGACGTCAACCGCGCAATCGACGACCTGCGCGGGGGTCGCGTCGCCGGGCGGGCCATGCTCTGGATGGACGCGCCGTGAGGGTCGACTCGCGGCGGCTCGAGGCCCGGAGTCGCTCGGGCCGATGATGCGCGCGCGCCGAACGGGCGAGGAAGTTTTCGTTGCGGACGACGGGATCGTTCAGCTCCGCGCGAGCGACCTCGAGGGACTCATGGTTGAGTCCCGCTCCACCGCGCGCGGGCGGATGCGGTTCTGTGCACACCACGAGATCAGCGACCGGTTACACGAGATGTTTGTCGTGCACCCGGTCGGGGCCTATGTGCGGCCACACAAGCACCTCGGCAAGAGCGAGTCCCTGCACGTGCTCACGGGGGAGGCGGACGCGGTCTTCTTCGACGAAGACGGCGATGTGACCGCCATCGTGCCACTTGGGCCCTACGGTTCGGGCCGTTGCTTCTACTACCGGATCGACGAGGCCGTGCACCACACGCTTCTGATCCGGTCTCCGTTGTTCGTGTTCCACGAAGTGACGAACGGGCCGTTCGCTCGCGCCGACACCGTGTTCGCACCGTGGGCGCCGGAGGACTCCGACACGGCCGTGTGCGCGGCGTTCCTCACCGAGCTCGACAGTAGGGTTGCCCGGTGACCATCGACGCGCATGCGCTGGTGGTCGGCGGGACCCGTGGGATCGGTCTCGCCGTCGTCAGGCGGCTCGCCGCAGCTGGCGCTCGGGTGAGCGTCGCCGCCCGCACCGATCCGGGCGAGCTCGCAGCCCCCGGGGCGCGCTTCTGGCGGCTGGACATGGAGGACACGGCATCGCTTGCGGGACGGGTCAGGGAGCTCGCCGCCGCGCACGGCCCGATCGGGAACGTCGTGCTGCTCCAGCGGTATCGCGGCAGCGGCGACGACTGGCACGGCGAACTCGGCGTCTCGGCGACGGGAACCCGGGAAGTGATCGAGGCCGCTGCCGAGCTGTTCGATGAACGGGGCGGGTCGATCGTCCTCCTCTGTTCCCACTCGTCGCAGTTCGTCTCGCACAACCAGCCCGTCTCCTACCACGTCGGGAAGGCTGCGATCCGACAGCTCGCCCGCTACTACGCAGTCGCTCTCGGGCCGCGCGGGATCCGGGTGAACTGCGTCACCCCGGGCCACGTGTTGAAGGAAAACGGACGCGGCCTCGAGGGGGCGGCGGCGGTTCTTGCTGGCACCCCGCTGCGGCGCATCGCGACGGCAGACGACATCGCGGCGATCGTCGCTTTCCTCTGTGGCGACGACGCATCACTTCTCACCGGGCAGGATCTCGTGGTCGACGGAGGCACCTCGCTCCACCAACACGAGACGCTGATGCAGTTGATGAGCACACCCAAGCGCGAAGGCGCATGAGCGCAACGGCGCGCCGTCGAACGGACTGTCGCGGGTGCCACGCGGCGGGACTCGAGCTCGCGCTGAAGCTCGCGCCCACCCCTTCGGGCGACCAGTACATCCCGAGCTCGCGGGCGAATGAGCTGCAGCCGCTGTACCCGATGGATGTCTTCCTCTGCCCCTCGTGCGGGCTGGTCCAGTTCGCCGACACGGTGGCGCCGGAGATCCTGTACGGCGAGTATCTGTATGAGACCTCGATCTCGCTCGGGCTGGTGGACCACTTCCACCAGTACGCACGCGATGTCGTTGCAGCTACGAACCCGAGCCCCGGGTCGCTGGTGGTGGACATCGGCTCGAACGACGGGAGCCTGCTGCGCGCGTTCGCGGATCTCGGTCTGACGGTACTCGGGATCGACCCGGCCGCCCACATCGCGGAGCGCGCCACGGCGCGCGGGATCCCGACGCTCGCCGGGTTCGTCTCGGAGGAACTCGCGCTGCAGATCCGGACGGAGCACGGGGCGGCCTCGGTCGTGACCGCGAACAACGTGATCGCGAACATCGACGACCTCGACGAGGTCGCGCGGGCGCTCCGTGCCCTCCTTGCCCCGGACGGGGTGTTCGTGATGGAGAGCTTCTACATCGGCGACGTGATCCGCAACATGGTGTTCGAGGCCTTCTTCCACGAGCATCTCTGCGCGTTCGCGGTGCAGCCGCTCGACACGTTCTTCGCTCTCCACGGATTCGAGCTGATCGACGTCAGCCGGATCGCGACGAAGGGCGGCTCACTCCGCTACACCGCGCAGCTCGCGGGTGGCCCTCGTGCACGCTCCGAGTCCGTTGCGGCGCTGCTCGAGGAGGAGAAGCGGGAAGGACTCGCCGACCTCGCGCGCTACCGCGCCTTCGCCGCGGACATCGACGCCATCAAACACGAGGTCGTGACGGTACTCGGACGGCTCGAGCGGGAGGGACGCACGATCGCCGGCTACGGCGCCTCCGCGACGACGACGCCGCTGCTCTACCACTTCGAGATCGGCCGCTTCATCGACCGCATCTTTGACGACAACCCCCTCCGACAGGGACTCCTCAGCCCCGGACTGCACCTCCCCGTCGTCTCCCCCGAAGAGATCTACCACCGCCTCCCCGACGCGATCGTCGTGCTCGCGTGGCGCTACAGCACCCCCATCATCCAGGCCCACCAGCGCTACCTCGACACCGGCGGCACCTTCATCATCCCGCTCCCCACTCCCCAGACGATCACCGGTGCCAGGCCAAAAGAGCGCGACAGGGATGGCCGCGGCAGAGGCGTGGGCGCCCGCAGAATCTGATGGCGCGCGCGAAGGTCCACGGAGACGACCCGTTGCACCAGCGGGACACCCCGTGGTGTGCCCGCACGGTGCAAGTACGGCGCCTGTTGGGGGTCGAACTCCGCGTGGTTGGCGTGGGGCGCCGGAGGCTGCTGATCGCATCGTTCTCGCCGCTTCGCGCACAGTATTCCCGGTCGTTCGGTGCCCATCTGGTTGGGCTCCAGCAGGCGATGTACCTGGCTCGGGTCCTAGGCGTGCCCCTGTACATCCTCTGGTATCGGGGTGCGCCCAATCAGGTGGTACATCGGTTGGTGAGCGCCGCTGGCGGGATCGTGGCCGGGTCGTTCGCGCGCGATCTGGTTGTTCGGGCGCTGTGGGTCGCGTCGGGTACGGTCGTGGCGCTCACACGCCGCCTAGAGCCAACGCTGACGCGAACGGCTGGGCGCCCGCAGTCGGGCAACCATCCGCGGATAGCTTCCAGGGTACGGCGTCTGGGACCCGTTCTGACAACGCGGCTAGCGGGATCGGCGGCGCAGATCCTGAGAGGCACAGCGCCCTACAAACCGCCCAGCGGCTATGAGCTGAGGAGGGAGATGGTGCGATGCCGGATCCCGCTGGTGCTTCCCGCCCCGCTCGAGGCGCGAGCACGCACCGAGGCGGCATATCACGCGCTCGACTCTGGATCGCGGATCGCGGTTCTCCACATGCGAGAGACGGGGTGGCGAGGCACCGAGGGTGACAGCCGTAACGTCGAGCTCGCATCGTTCCAACCCGCCGTGGAAGAGCTCGTGCGGCGCGGTTTCCGCGTGGTGCGGATCGGGGCTCCCCCGATGACGCCGGTCTCGTGGCCGGGGGTAGTCGATCTCGCGACGGATCAGCGCCGTACGGATCTCCTTGAGCTGTGGTGCATGCTGAGAGCCGGGGTGTACGTGGGGGTCTCGTCGGGCCCACTCGAGCTTGCCCGACTGATCGGCATGCCAACCTTCGTCACGAACCTCAAGTCCTACCCCCAGGGATACCCTCTACGCCGCTCCGATCTGATCGTCCTCATGCGCCTCGTGTCGCCGGACGGTCGCTGCCTGCTCAGTGTGCGGGAACACCTCGCGACGAAGCGCGGGGAGCGCGGGGAGCGCGGGGACCTCGAGCGTCCGGCACATTCGTCATGGGTGGGCAATACGTCGGCGGAGATCCTGGACGCACTCGTCGAGTTCCTCGACGGGCTCGATCACCTTCCCCCGGAGACAGCGGCGCAGGCGGAGTTCGCGAGGCTCGCCTCCATGAAGAGCGGGGGCCGGTTCCGCTACCTCGGCGAGGGGCGCATCGGCCGCGCGTTCATCGAGCGCCACCTCGACAGGGGCGAGGAGTTACCTCTCGTGATCCCTGACCGTCACCCCTAGGTGTATGTCCCAGGGAGGTTGTTCCATCCGGGCCTCCTTGGAGGCCGGGGGTGTCGATGCCACCAGCACCGAGGAGGACTCCGAATGAGATTGCACGCTAACGCGCGGACGTGTCCGCGTAGCCGTCTGCTCGCGATCGAGCGGGTTGAGCAGGGATGGACTTTGCGGTGCGCGGCTGAGGCTGCGGGTGTGAGTGTCCGCACGATCTCGAAGTGGCGGCACCGCTACCGGGACGAGGGTGAGTTTGGTCTTGATGACCGTTCCTCCGCACCTTGACGTGTCGCTCGACGCACGAGCGAGGATCGAGTGCAGGCGATCGTGCTCCTGCGCCGACAGCGGCTCACCGGCTTCGAGACCGCCGACACGCTTGGGATGCCTCCCTCGACCGTGTCGGCGATCCTGACTCGGATCGGGCTTGGTCGTCTGTCTCGGCTGGAGCCGCCGGAGCCTGCGAACCGGTATCAGCGCGAGCGGCCGGGCGAGCTCGTGTACATCGACGTGAAGAAACTCGGAAGGATCGGCCGGCCTGGCCACCGCGTCAACGGTGACCGCCGCACCCGGTCACGCGGGATCGGCTGGGAGTACGTGCACGTCTGTGTCGACGACGCCACCCGCCTCGCCTACGTGAAGGTGCTCGAGGACGAAAGAGCAGTGACCGCGGTCGCGTTCCTGTGTCGCGCGGTCACGCACTTCGACAACCACGGGATCCGGGTCGAGCGCGTGATGACCGACAACGGCCCCGCCTACATCTCGATCGTGCACGCGCTCACCTGCCGCACGCTCGGCATCCGCCACCTACGCACCCGCCCCTACCGGCCCCGCACCAACGGCAAAGCCGAACGCTTCATCCGCACCCTCCTCGGCCGCTGGGCGTACGGCGCCGCCTAGCTGGACTAACCACACACCTTCGAGACGCCTGATCGCGTCCGAGCC
>CAYXAS010000030.1:6621-25396 GCA_964461665.1 uncultured Gaiellales bacterium | reverse complement strand
GAGGCTCGGACGCGATCAGGCGTCTCGAAGGTGTGTGGTTAGTCCAGCTAGGCGATTCCCGATGGTCCCGGGGGCGCGCCCCTACCCGTCGGCACCTCCGCTGCCGGTACTGCTCGAATCCACCCGACCACCTCCTTTCCGCGGTCCTCGGAGGATAGGCCGACCCGTCGGACGGTGTACCACCCGCAAGATCCAGCCGGTTCTTCCTCCCGCAAGACCCGGCCCGCGGGGGCGGGCCGGATCGCGGGATCCCGGCCTGCGGCCGGGCGGTTCCCTGAAGCGCGGTCGCCGGTGGCGACCGCGGGGGCGGTGGTCTCCGTCGGTGGTGTCTGTTCCCCGCGGGATCGCGGCCTGCGGCCGGGCAGTTCCCTAAGCCGGGTCGCCTAGGTGTCGACGACGACGATTCCATCGTCGCGCACCCGGACGGGGTACGTGGCGACGGGAAGATAGGCGGGTAGCGTCAGCGCCTGACCGGTGCGCACGTCGAAACGTGCACCGTGACGCGGGCACACCACCTCGCCCGTGGACGGATCCCAGTCACCCTCGCAGAGCTTCCCATCGTCGTGGGTACACCGATCCTCGATCGCATGGAGCACGCCGTCGTAGTTGTAGACACCGATCCCCTCCGGGCCTGCATGCTCGAGCACTCGGTGTGTCCCGGGCGGGAGTTCGTCGAGCGGGCAGACCTCGATCTCGGGCATCGATGAACCGATCGATCCCGGTCAGGCGACCGTGATCTCTCCGGTTTGCGCCGCCCATTCGATCGGGAGTGGGGTGCCGCGCCCCTTGTGGAGCGCCACCTTCAGCACGCCGAGCCCGAGGATCGCGCACTTGAGCCGCACAGGCGTCAGGGGGATCCCGATCTCCTCGAGCAGTTCCTCCTTCGGCATCGCCGCGACGTCGGCCGCGGTCCGCCCGAGCACCAGTTCGGTGAGCATCGAGGTCGCAGCCTGGCTGATCGCGCAGCCCTGTCCCGAGAATCCGACGGCCTCGATCACGTCGCCCTCGCCGAAGCGGACGGAGACGCTGATCTCATCGCCGCAGAGCGGGTTCTGCCCCTCTGCGACGGCGTGCGCAGGGTCGAGCAGACCGCTGTTCCGCGGCGCGCGGTAGTGGTCGAGGATGACCTCGCGGTACAGCTGCTCGAACTCGCTCATCCGAACGCCGCCTTCACGCGGTGGAGGCCGGCGACGAGCCGTTCGACCTCCGCCGGGATCGAGTAGAGATAGAAGCTCGCGCGCGTGGTCGCTGCGACACCGAGCCGCTGCATCAGGGGCTGCGTGCAGTGATGGCCGGCGCGCACGGCAACACCCTCCCAGTCGAGCACCTGCGCGACATCGTGCGGGTGGATGCCTTCGACGGAGAACGAGACGATCCCGGTGCGCCGTTCGAGCGGCGGGCCGTACACCCGAATCCAGGGGAGCTCCGAGAGCAGACCGAGAGTGAGCTCCGTGAGGCGGTGCTCGTGTGCCTCGATCGCCTCAAGCCCGACCGACTCGATGTAGTCGATCGCGGCGCCGAAACCGACCGCCTCTGCGATCGCAGGCGTGCCGGCCTCGAACTTGTGTGGCAGGTCGTTGAACGTCGTCCGCTCGAGTGTGACCGAGCGGATCATCTCCCCGCCGAGATTGAACGGGCTCATCGCCTCGAGCAGTTCGCGGCGTCCCCAGAGCGCTCCGATCCCGGTTGGCCCGCACAACTTGTGCGACGAGAGCGCGACGAAGTCGGCACCGAGCTGCTGGACGTCGATGCGCCGATGCGGGGCGGCCTGCGCCGCATCGGCGACCATGATCGCGCCCTGTGCATGGGCCCACTCCGCGAGCTTCTCGACCGGGTTGATCGTGCCGAGCGTGTTCGAGACGACGTTGCTCGCGACCACCTTCACGTTCCCCTCTCGCGCGAGCCCGTCGAGCGCATCGAGCCGGAGCTCGCCGTGGTCGTCGATCGGAATATGGCGGAACTGCGCGCCGGTTCGCTGCGCGACGTACTGCCAGGGGACGAAGTTCGCGTGGTGCTCGAGTTCGGTCACGACGACGAGATCCCCCGGACCCAGGTTGTCGAGGCCCCACGCGTACGCGACGAGGTTGATTGCCTCGGTCGCGCTTCGCGTGAACACCACCTCCTGTTCCGAGGGGGCGTTCAGCAGCCGCGCAACGGCGGTTCTCGCGCCCTCGAACCCGGCCGTCGCCCGCTCGGAGAGCCGGTAAACGCCGCGGTGGACGTTCGCGTACTCGTGCTCGTAGAACGTGCGCATCCGGTCGAGGACCTGGCGCGGCTTCTGCGTGGAGGACGCGGAGTCGAGATACGCGACGGGTCGGCCGTCGATCAGCTCGTCGAACACCGCGAAATCGGCCCGGAGGGCAGCTGCGTCCAGCGTCGGGGCGCTCGTCAGACTCACCCGACCATGGTAGCCGGGTCCCTCCACGGCTCTACGCGGGCGGGATGCGGGCCTCGAGCGCGGCGCCGAGTGCATCGCGCACCGGCGCGAGCGGGACGCGGTCGAGAATGTCCTGGAAGAAACCGCGCACGATCAGCCGCTCCGCCTCGGCGCGCGGGAGCCCGCGGGCCATCAGGTAGAAGAGCTCGTCGCGGTTCACCGGGGAGAGCGTCGCGCCGTGGGTGCACCGCACATCGTTCGCGAGGATCTCGAGTCCCGGGATCGAGTTCGCGACCGCCGCCTTCGAGAGCAGCAGGTTCCGGTTCTCCTGATACGCGTTCGTCTTCTGGGCGCCAGGCTGGACGCGGATCATCCCGCGCCAGACGGTGCGTGCGCTGTCGCGGAGCGCGCCCTTGAACGCGAAGTCGCTCATCGTGTCCGGGGCCGCATGAAGCTGGAAGGTGTCGAAATCGAGGTGCTGAGACCCGTCGGCGAAGTACGCGCCGGTGACGCGAGAGGTGGCACCCTGCCCGACGAGATCGTTCTGAATCCAGGCCTTCCCCTTCGCGGAGCCGAATCCGCCTGCGACCCAGTCGAGTTGTGCGTCGCGCTCGACGCTCGCATGGCCCGAGCTGAAGAGCCACGTCGCCTGCGAGAGACTCTGAACATTCACGTACTCGACCCTTGCGCCGTCGCGGACGACGATCTCGGTCACGGTGTTCGCATAACTGGCGAGCGTCGGGTCGGAGGACGCGGACTCCTCGATTAGCGTGAAGCGCGCACCCGGCTCAGCGACCACGAGCACGCGCCAGATGAGCGACCCGCCTGCGACCGTGTTCGCCACCCGGAGGACGAGCGGCCGGTCGAGTTCGACGCCGGCTGGAACATGGACGAGGAGCCCGTGCTGCCAGAGCGCCGCGTTGTGGGCCCGGAACTTGTCGTCGGGCGCTACGAGCGATCCGACGAGCGGGTGGGTGTCGTCGAGCGGCTCGAAGCGGATGCCGTCGGGGGCCGAGTGAATCGTGATTCCCCGCTCATCGAGTGTTGCGACCCCGGCTGCGTCAAGCTCGACGAACGAGCGTGTGGCCCCCACCGCCGCGGACGGCCCGACCGTCCAGGCATCTGGGTCGAACCGCGAAACGTCGGTGAAGCGCCAGTGCTCGTCGCGGGTGGTCGGGAGCGGGAGCGACCGGTAGGCCTCGAGCAGGCCCGAGCGGGAGCTCAACCGACCGAGCCTTCCATCTGCAACTGGATGAGCCGGTTCATCTCGACCGCGTACTCGAGTGGGAGCTCCTTCGTGATCGGCTCCACGAACCCGGAGACGATCATCGCGGAGGCCTCCGCCTCGTTCAGGCCGCGGCTCATCAGGTAGAAGAGCTGCTCCTCGCCGATCTTCGAGACGGTCGCCTCGTGTCCGAGGTCGACGTCGTTCTCCTTCACATCGATGTACGGGTACGTGTCCGAGCGGGACTCCTCGTCGAGGATCAACGCGTCGCAGACGACCTTCGATTTGGACCCGGTCGCGCCTTTTGCAACCTCGAGCAGGCCGCGATACCCGCCGCGCCCACCGTTCTTCGAGATCGACTTCGAGGTGATCACGCTCGTCGTGTTCTTCGCGACGTGGACGACCTTGCCACCCGCGTCCTGATGCTGACCCTTGCCGGCGAACGCGATCGACAGCACCTCTCCGTGCGCCCGCTCACCCATCAGCCAGATCGCGGGGTACTTCATCGTCACCTTCGAGCCGAGGTTGCCGTCCACCCACTCCATCGTGGCGCCCTCGTGCGCGACCGCGCGCTTCGTGACGAGGTTGTAGACGTTGTTCGACCAGTTCTGGATCGTCGTGTAGCGGCAGCGGCCACCGCGCTTCACGTCGATCTCGACGACCGCGGAGTGGAGCGAGTCCGACGAGTAGATCGGGGCGGTGCAGCCCTCGACGTAGTGCACGTAGGCGTCCTCGTCGACGAGGATCAGGGTGCGCTCGAACTGGCCCATATTCTCGGCGTTGATCCGGAAGTAGGCCTGCAGCGGCAACTCGATCCGGACACCCTTCGGCACATAGATGAACGAGCCGCCCGACCAGACCGCCGAGTTGAGGGCCGCAAACTTGTTGTCGTTCTGCGGAATGATCGTCGCGAAGTGCTTGCGGACGAGATCCTCGTGCTCGCGCAGAGCCGAGTCCATGTCGAGGAAGATGACACCCTTCGCCTCGAGGTCGGCCTGGAGCTTGTGGTAGACGACCTCGGACTCGTACTGGGCGCCCACCCCGGCGAGGTACTTCTTCTCAGCGTCGGGGATGCCCAACTTGTCCCAGGTGTCGAGGATCTCGGAGGGCAGGTCTTCCCACTTGTCGACCTGCTTCTCGGTCGGCTTGATGTAGTAGTAGATGTTGTCGAAGTCGATCCCCGACAGATCCGCGCCCCAGTTAGGCATCGGGCGGGCGAAGAAATAGTCGAGCGAACTGTGGCGGAACTTCCGCATCCACTCGGGTTCGTTCTTGTGCTCGGAGATCGCCTCGACAACCTCGTGCGAGATGCCTCTCCCCGACTTGAAGAAGTAATCCTTCGCCTCGTCAGGGTTCGAGAACCCGTACTTGTAGTCGGTGCGGATCTCCCGGATCACCTCGGTCTCGTCCTGCTGGACGTCGCTCATGCGGGCGCGCCTCCGACCCCGGCCGGAAGGAACGCCTCGTAGCCCTCCGCCTCGAGCTGCTCGGCGAGCTCCGACCCACCCGACGCGACGATGCGACCGTCCACGAACACGTGGACGTGGTCGGGGGTGATGTAGTTCAGGATCCGCTGGTAGTGCGTGATCACGAGCGCTCCCATCGAGGGGCCGACAAGTGAGTCTACGCCCTCGGCGACGACCCGGAGGGCGTCGATGTCGAGACCCGAGTCGGTTTCGTCGAGAATCGCGAGGCGGGGCCGAAGCATCGCCATCTGCAGGATCTCGACACGCTTCTTCTCACCACCGGAGAACCCGTCGTTGAGGTAGCGCGAGGCGAGCTCGCGGGGAACCTTCAGCCGTTCCATCGCGGCGAGCAGATCGGTGCGGAACTCCTTCACCGGGATGGGGTTGTCCTCGCCGCCGTTCGCCGCCTTCCGCTTCGCGTTGATCGCGCTGCGCAGGAAACTCGTCACGGTCACGCCCGGGATCGGGTGCGGGTACTGGAATGCGAGGAACAGCCCGCGGCGCGACCGCTCGTCGGCCTCGAGTTCAAGCACGCTCTCCCCGTCGAACAGGATGTCGCCGCTCGTCACCCGGTAGGCGGGGTGGCCCATCAACGCGTAGGCGAGCGTGGACTTGCCCGACCCGTTCGGCCCCATGATCGCGTGCTTCGTCGCAGTGTCGACCGCGAGATCGAGTCCCTTGACGATCTCGGTTCCGTCTTCAAGCGCGACGTGCAGGTCGGTGATCTCAAGCAGTGCCACTCAGGATTCCTTCGGCTCGTGGAGAGGTCTTGCGCCGCGCCGTCGGGGCGCTGCACATACCCAATGGTACCGGCACCAGGGCTGCCAGCGGCCGATCTCACCCCGGGGTTGCGAAATGGGTGCGCTCCGGTGATAGGCTCCGCGCATGCCCTTCGGAATTGGGATCTGGGAGCTCCTCGTCTTGCTGCTCGTGTTGCTGCTCGTCTTCGGCCCGAAGCGCTTGCCGGAGATGGGCCGTCAGCTCGGCAAGGGGATGCGCGAGTTCAAGGATTCGGTTACGGGCCGTCACCAGGACGAGCACGAGCCGGTCGAGTTGCCGTCCGTGGACCCGGTCGCACAGACCGAGTCCCGCGAGCGCGACACCGTCTCCTAGCCAGTCACCATGCACTGGCGGATAGTCCCGCGGCGGCTCGACACCGGCGAGGAAGCCACGCTGGTCGAGCACCTGTCCGAGCTTCGCCATCGGCTCGTCCTCTGCATGTTCGCGATCTTCCCCGCGTTCGTGCTCGCATACGCGTTTCATGGCCGTCTGATCGGCTGGCTGATCGTCCTTCTCCCGGAGGGTGCCGAGCTCGTCACGCTCGGAGTCACCGAGCCGTTCACGACGTCGCTGAAGGTGAGCTTCTACGCCTCGCTCGCGATCGCGCTCCCGCTGCTTCTCTGGCAGGTCTGGGGTTTCCTCGCGCCCGCGGTGGCGCGCGACACCCAGCGGGTCGTGAGTGTGCTCGTCGTGTGCGCGACCGCGCTGTTTGCCGCCGGGATCGCGTTCTCGTACACCGTGATCCTTCCGAAGGCGCTCCAGTTCCTCGTCGAGTTCGATGCGCAGCTCTACTCGCAACAGATCCGCGCGAGCTACTTCCTCTCGTTCGTCTCGCTGACGCTGATCGCGACCGGGCTGGCGTTCCAGATGCCGATCTTCATCCTGGGGCTCGTCCGGCTGCGCGTTCTGAGTTCCGCGAAGCTGCGGAAGAACCGCCGGATCGGGATGGTCGCGATGATCGTGTTCGCGATCATGCTGCCGACCGTCGATCCGGTCTCGCTCGCGCTCGAGGTGGTGCCGCTTCTCATCCTCTTCGAATCGTCGATCTGGCTCTCGGCGTACATGGAGCGCCGCTGGCAGCGCAAGGAGAACGCGGAGTTCGACGAGACCTCGTACGACTCGCTTTGAGTCCCCGCATCCTCTCCGCCGACTGGGTCGTGCCCGTCGAGGGAGAGCCGATCCGGGACGGGGCGGTGGCGATCGGGGATGACGGGCGGATCGCGGCGGTGGGTCTCGCTGACGAGCTCGGATCGGGGGAGCGGTTCGGCGGGGCGGTGATCCTGCCAGGCTTCGTCAACGCGCACACGCACATCGAGTACGCCGTGTACGCGGGATTCGGTGATGGGCTGCCGTTCGTGCCGTGGATCGGACTGCATGTGAAGCGGAAGCAGGCGCTCTCGGGCGACGAGATGCTGGCGATCGCCGAGGTTGGCGCGCGCGACAGCCTCCGCTCCGGGGTGACGACGATCGGCGACTGCAGCTTCGCGGGCGCGACGGCGGCAGCGGCCGCCTCCACGGGGCTTCGCGCAACCGTCTACCTCGAGGTGTTCGGTCAGGACGTCTCCGCGCTCGAACGGTTCCACGACCTTCGTGAGCAGGTAGAGCCGTTTCTCTCCGACCGCGTGCGGCTCGGCGTCTCGCCCCACGCCCCGTTCACCTGCACGGTGGAGGTGTTCCGAGCGTGCGACGCGCTCGGGCTTCCGGTTCAGACCCACCTCGCCGAGAGTCCGGCGGAGCGCGACTGGCTCGTCGAGGGTCGCGGCGACTGGACGCCGCTCGCATCGCTGCTCGTCCCGCCTGCCGGGGAGACCGGCGTGCGGCTTCTGGCACGTGAAGGGCTGCTCCATGAAGGAGTCTCGGCCGCGCACTGCGTCCACGTGGACGCAGAGGAGATCGCACTGCTCGCACAGCATCGGGTCGGGGTCGCGCACTGCCCGCGCTCGAACGGCTGGCTCGGCTGCGGTGTTGCGCCCGTCGCCGAACTGGTGGCGGCGGGGGTCGCGGTGGGGATCGCGACGGACAGCCCAGCCTCGACGCCGTCCCTCGACCTCTTCGAGGAGATCCGGGTCGCGCTCGTCTCGGCCAGGTCGCGTGCTCAGACCCCTGTTGCGATGAGCGCCCGGGCGGCGCTCGAGCACGCGACGCTCGGCGGCGCACGGGTACTCGGACTCGAGCACGAGATCGGCTCGCTCGCGGTCGGCAAGCGGGCGGACATCGCGGTCGTCTCGCTCGAGGGGTCGGCGCACGACCCGATCGAGGATCCGGTCGTTGCCGTCGTACAGGCGGGGTCACCCGATCGCGTTCTCGCTACTCTCGTGGACGGCGACGAGCGCTACCGGCAGGGGATCACCACATGGCCCGATTCGAGAGACAGAGCCCGCAGGGCACGAAGCGCGATGCTGCGGTGAAGTCCGCGCGGCAGAAGGCCGCGCGCGGCGCCTCGATCGAGGACACGATGTTCTTCCCGCGGCTGCGCCGTCACGCGAAGTGGGTGTTCGTGTTTCTCGCCCTCGTGTTCGCGCTCGGCTTTGTCGGGTTCGGGGTCGGTGCCGGCGGCGTCGGGGTCGGTGACATCTTCCGCGATGGCGGGAGCGAAGCCCAGTCGGTCGAGGATGCGCGCAAGCGCACCGAGAAAGAGCCCGAGAGCGTGCAGGCGTGGCGCGATCTCTCGGCTGCCCTGCAGACCGAGGGAGATCTGACCGAGGCTGTCGAAGCGATCCGCAAGGCGATCGCGCTCGACGCGGACGATCCGGATCTCCACCGTGAGCTCGCGGGCGCTCAGCTCGGCCTCGCGACCGTGAAGCAGACCGAGGCGCGTGAGGCGCAGGTCGAGATCGCATACCGGGCGCCCGCCCAGCTCCTGCCCGGTCTCTTCCAGGCGGGGAACACGAACGTGTTCGCTGATCCGATCGGGTCTGCGATCGCCGCGCGCGCGACGGAGCGCGGCCGGAAGGCAGCGGCCGAGGCGCTCGTCGCCGCGAGTGGTGTCGTCGACGCCTACCGGGATGTCGTCAAACTCCTGCCCGAGGATCCGAACGTGCAGCTCGAGTTGGCCGGGGCCGCCGAGCAGGCGGGCGACTACACGACGGCGATTGGAGCCTACGAGCGATTCCTCGAACTCGCTCCCGACGACACGCAGGCCCCGATCGTGAAGCAGCAGGTGGAGCTGCTGCGCGGCGCGGTCTCCGGATAGACTCGCCCTCCGTGAGGCAGACGAAGACTTCGCCGCGCCCGATGCGTGTTCGCGCGACGTCGCTGGCGGGGATCGCCGCAGTTGCGCTCGGGGGGCTCGTACTCGCAGGGTGTGGTGGCACCGTCGGGTACTCCGAGGGGACAGGCGACCGGATGCGCGGCAAGGAGCTCTTCCTGAAGGGGTGCGGCTCGTGCCACACGCTCGCGGATGCAGGTACGAGCGGCACGATCGGGCCTGACCTCGACTATGCGTTCGTCCAGTCGCGGCTCGATGGGCTCGGGCAGGAGACGGTGCAGCAGGTCGTCCGCGGGCAGATCGCCTATCCGGTCGTCGATCCGCCGACCGACGCGCCCGGGATGCCGGCCGACATCTATGTGGGGCAGGATGCGGAGGACGTCGCAACCTATGTGGCGTCGGTCGCTGCGCTCGACGAGAACGGCGAGCCGTTCGACCCGGCGACCCCGCTCGTGCCGAAGCCAGCCGATCCGGGTGCCGCAACCGACGGCGAGAGCGTGTTCGCGTCGTCAGGGTGCGGCGCGTGTCACATCCTCGCTGCCGCAGGGTCGAGCGGTGCCGTCGGACCGAACCTTGACGAGGCGAAGCCGACGAAGGAACTCGCGATCGACCGCGTCACGAACGGACAGGGCGCAATGCCGTCCTTCGCTGACAAACTCTCGGCCGACCAGATCGACGCGGTCGCGACGTACGTCTCAGACTCCGCGGGCTAACCGCCCGCCAGCCCGCTCTACGAGGCGCGGGCGGCCGCCTCGAGATCGACCACGACGTGCGTGACCGGTACGTCGAAGCGCTGCTCCGCGGCAGCGACCACGCCCGCCTCGAGCCAGTGCGAGCGGCCCGGCGGGTGCGTGGAAACGACGATCTCGTCCGCGGGGAACGTGCGTAGAGCGTCCTCGAGCGCCTGGAGTGGGTCGCCATCTCCGATCACACCGTCGGCCTGCACCCCGGCGCCGCGAAGCCGCTCGAGGCTGGCATCGAGCCGCGCCTGTGCCGCTGCACGCGCACCGTCCTCGTCAGACGCCCACGTCCGTATCCGCGAGTTGAGTGCGGGGCAGACGACGAGCACGTCCTGAGCAGACCCCGTGGCGCGGCCGCGGAGCAGGCCGACCAACTCGTCGCCGGCGACCGTCTCGTTTGCGATCACCAGAATGCGCCGACGGGCACCGTGGGCGCGGACGACGTGCGCCTGCGCGCGCCGTTCTCGCATCCCCCCGCGGATGTAGAGCGTCCCGACGAGAAGCTCGAGGAGGAACACGATCACCCCGAAGCTCGTGTCGATCCAGGAGGCGATCACCACGAGGGCTGCGGCGCCCAGCGTGACAAGCACGATTCTGAATGCTGAGTCCTCGTCGCGCAGCGGGTTTCTCACGGTCACTCCTCCCGGAAGACCGTGTAAGCATGACCGAGTTGACGCCACCCCGCAAGGCGTCGCCGTGAGCGATTTTTGCGCGCTCTCAGATGAGGTAGACCGTGGCCCAGACCACGATCCACATCACGTCCACGAAGTGCCAGTAGATCGCGGGGAGTTCGAGCCCGTGATGATGTTCGGCGGTGAAGTGTCCGCGGAAGGCGCGCGTCGCCGCGATCGTGAGGAGGATCAGGCCGATCAGGACGTGCGCGCCGTGGAGCCCCGTCAGACCGAAAAACGCGGATGCGAACGCGCCGTCCGAGGTGTTGAAGCCGACATGCGCATACTCGACCGCCTGCGTGAGCAGGAAGGCGAGACCGAGCAGGATCGTGACGACGAGGCCTGCGCGGAGTCCGTTGCGGTCATTCCGCTTGATCGACTGTGTTGCCCAGTGCACGGTGAAGCTCGAGGTGACGAGGATCGCGGTGTTCACCGTCGCGACGAACACCGGGAACGCGAAGGGCTCGGGCGGCCACACGTCGGGTGCTGACGGGTTCACGACCCGGACGAAGAAGTACGCGGCGAAGAACGAGCCGAACAGCATGATCTCCGACCCGATGAACAGGAGGATCCCGAGGGTCAGTGCGTCGATCCTCGAGCTCTGGTTCGCGATCGGCGGCCCGTGGTGCTCGTCGTACCCGTGACCGGCGAGCGGCTCGGCGTGCGCGCTCACGAACGGGTCCCCTGCAGAGCGCCGGGCGCCATCACCGCGTGACGCGCCCCGGGCACGCCGTATTCATAGGGGCCGCCGACGACCTGGGGGATCTCGTCGAAGTTGAACACGGGTGGGGGCGACGAGACCTGCCATTCGAGCGTCATCGCGCGCCACGGGTTGTCACCCGCGAGCGGGCCGCGCACCCAGCTCGTCACGACGTTGTAGAGGAAGATCACGAACGAGGCGCCGAGCACGAACGACGAGATCGAGATGAACAGGTTGGTGCCAGCGAACTCCTCCGCGTAGTCAGCGACGCGTCGCGGCATCCCGAGGAGCCCGATCCAGTGCATCGGGAAGAACGTGAGGTTGAGCGCGATGAACGTCAGCCAGAAGTGGAGCTTCCCGAGGCGCTCGTTGTACATCCGCCCGGTCATCTTCGGGAACCAGTAGTAGATCCCCGCGAAGACGGTCATCAGCGAGCCACCGAAGAACACGTAGTGGATGTGCGCCACCACGAAGTACGTGTCGGAGGCGTGGATGTCGATCGCGATCGAGCCGAGGTAGATGCCGGAGAGGCCGCCGATCAGGAAGAGGCTGATGAACCCGAGCGCCCACAGCATCGGCGTGTTGAGGTGGATCTTGCCGCCCCAGATCGTGGCGACCCACGAGAACACCTTCACCCCGGTCGGGACGGCGATCAGAAGCGTCGTGATCATCATCGGAACGCGCAGCCATTCCGCCATCCCGGCGACGTACATGTGGTGCGCCCAGACCGAGAAGCCGAGCACGAGGATCCCAATGAGCGAGATCGCCATCAGCCGATAGCCGAAGATCGGCTTGCGACTCATCACCGAGACGATCTCCGAGATGATCCCGAACCCGGGCAGGATCATGATGTAGACCGCCGGGTGACTGTAGAACCAGAAGATGTGTTGGTATCCGATCGCGTAGCCGCCGGTCTCTGGACTGAAGAAGCTCGTGTGCATGACGCGGTCGAACATCACGAAGAACTGCGCTCCTGCGATGAACGGCGTCGCGAGCACCACGAGCAGTGACGTGGTGAAGTTCGCCCACACGAGGAGCGGCATGCGCCAGAACGTCATCCCTGGCGCGCGCATCGTGATGATCGTGACGATGAAGTTGAGCGCCGTCAGGATCGAGGAGGCGCCTGCCCACTGGACACCCATGTTGAAGAACACCTGGCCGTACGGCTGCTCGGAGGCGAGTGGCGCGTAGCTCGTCCAGCCAGTCGCGAACGCGCCGCCGGGGGAGAGAAAACTCGCGAGGAACAGCACGCCAGCGATCGGGAGGAGCCAGAAGGAGAGCGCGTTGAGCCGCGGGAACGCCATGTCGGGCGCGCCCAGCATCAACGGGATCACGAAGTTGCCGAGACCGGCGAAGACCGGCACGAGGAACGTGAAGATGAGGAGCGCCGCGTGGACGGAGACGAGGCCGTTGAACGTCTGCCCGTCGAAGAACTGGAGGCCTGGCTGGGCGAGTTCGGCACGGAACAGCATCGCCATCATCCCGCCGATCGCGAGGAAGATGAACGTCGTGACCGTGTACTGGACACCGATCACCTTGTGGTCGGTGTTGATCCGGAAGTAGTCCTTCCAGGAGGTCGCGCCGTGCCAGGAGTGGTCCTCTGGCAGCGTCGGGCGGCCCGAGATCCAGTAGAACCAGTAGTCGAACGCGCCGAGCCCGACCAGGAACCCGATTGGCGCGGTGATCATCCCGGCGACGAGGACGATCACTCCCCAGTCGTAGACGGGATCCCAGCCGGCGATCCAGCGGATCCCCGCGACGAGATAGAGCCCGAGCACGAAGAAGAGCGCGGCGCAGAGCAGCGCGCGCAGCAGGTTCGGCCGACGCATCATCCCCTTGCGGGGGGCGGGGGCGGCATGCCCATGGTCGGTCGGGTGAGGTGCGGTCATGGCGTTCTCTCCTTCAGCCAGGCCTCGAACTCGGCCTGTTCGACGACGCGGACAGGAGCGCGCATCGAGGAATGCCCGAGGCCGCAGAGCTCGGTGCAGATGAGCGCGAAACGCCCGGTACGCGTCGGGGTGACCACGATCTCGGTCGGCATCCCCGGGACGGCATCCATCTTCTGCCCCATCTCCGGGATCCAGAACGAGTGGAGGACGTCGGTGGCGGAAAGCGTGACGATGATCCCTCGATCGACGGGGAGCACGAGCTCTCTCGAGCGGACGCCACCCTCCGGATACTCGAAGCTCCAGGCGAACTGCTGCGCCATCACGTTGACGTGGAGTGGGTTTGGCCCCGCGTCCGCGTTCCGCGACAGCACGATCGCGGTCACGATCCCGATCGCGATCACGAGCACGGCAGGGATGGTCGTCCAGGCGATCTCGAGCCCGGTGTGACCGTGGATCGGCGGCCCGTCGGTCTCATCGCCCGGTGTGACGCGGTACTTCCAGACCGCGACGACGATCACCGCGACGACGACCGCGAAGATCGCGATGCAGATCACGGTCGCGAACCAGAACGTGAACGCGATCCGATCCATCTCCTCGGAGGCGGAGTCCGGGAGCCACTTGATCGCGAGGGCTACAAGGGTGGCGACCGCCGCGGCGAGGGTGCCGACCACGAGCAAGCCGATGATCGCTCCCCTGCGGATCACGTCCGCGCGAATCTACCTGACCGCCACCGCGGGTACGGGCTGAAGTGTCGCAGTGGGCGCTAGAGTGACCGCTCCACGAGGGCCGTTAGCTCAGCTGGTAGAGCAGGGGACTCTTAATCCCAAGGTCGCTGGTTCGATCCCAGCACGGCCCATGTGTCCCTGTCCTGTGTCGAGGAGGGGATTCGTGGGGGAACCAGGGGTTCCCCCACGGTGTTCCAACGGTCGGAGAATCAAATCCTTCACGGCCGACGCAGCCTCGGCATCTGGCGAAACAGCTTCGGATCCGGCGGATGTCGGCGCGATCGGGCATCATCGTGCGATCCGCCACATGCTGCGCTCCCGCCGAATCGCTGATCGGCGCATGGTCGCCGCGCTGGTCGCCGCTCTTGTGGTGGCGGGCGTGGCCGCGTCGGGTGCGGGCGCCCGGACGAGCGGGGTCGGACCGATCACCGGCGCGTACCTTCTCGCGTTCCACGCCTGCGACGGGGCGCAGTGCACCAGTCCGCGGTCGCACCTCGTCTACCTCGCCGAGTCGAACGACGGGGCGACATGGACGCTCGTCCCCGGCTGGGTGCCGTACACCGGCTCGGTCCCGGATGTCGTCCGCCGGGGCGATTTGCTCTACCTCTACGCGGTGGGTGTGAGTGGAAGTGGCGGTGGGGCGGGCGTGCGCGTGCTCGACCTGAAGACGGGGCTGCTCGGCTCCGCGAGCGGGGTCACGATCTCCGGATTCGGGGGAAGCGTCGTCGATCCCTCCGCCCTGCTCGACGACCAGGGGCGGATTGTTCTCTTCTTCCTCGTCTCCGACCGCACGCCCGGAGATCCGGCCCAGTGCCGTGCAGGCGAGACGACGTGCGTCAGGCAGTTCGCCTCAGCGACCGAGGCCGCAGGTGGTGACGGTGTTCGGTTCGCGTTCGATCCCGGTTCGGGCGCGAGCGTCACGCTCGGTGGAGGTCTCCGGATCGGTGCCGACCCCGACGTGTTCTTCGACGGCACGCAGTGGGTGATGTACATCTCGCACGGCCCGTCCACCTCTGTCTGGACGAGCGCGACGATGCGCGGTGTCTACACCAGGATCGGCTCGCTCACCGAGAACGTCGGCGGAGTGCCCGCTGGGCACCACGAGGCGGCGACCGGGCGGGTGTGGTCGTACACCCATGTAGGACACCCGACGACCGTGATCCGTCGCGCTGTCCACGCGGGGTACGGCCAACTGGCGGAGTCAGCCTGGAGCGTGGTCGTGTCCGCTGCGACGCTCGGACTCAGTTCGAGTTGGAGCGTCGCAAGCCCAGGGATCGCCGCGAATGTCCCGGGTGTCACCCCTGCCCTGATCGCCGCTCCCGCGAGCACGGCGCCCGTCGCGAAGCCGACGGCGGCGGCAACCGCGAAGACGACTGCGAAGGCGAAGCCGAAGACGACCATCACCTGCGTGAAGGGGAACCTGAAGAAGAAGGTGACCGCCGTCTCGCCGAAGTGCCCGGCGGGTTACACCCGCAGGTAGGGCTCCCCTGAGCGCTCTATCTGGTCGCGGTGAGCCCGGGGCGCGTCGCACGGCGGACCGGGAGGAGGAGTCCCACCGCGACGACCGCCCCGGCCACGAAGACACCGGCGAACGCCGTCCGCGCGTGTCCGTCCGCCTGCAACGCGCCTGCGGCGATCGGTCCGAACGCGGCCGGGATCGCCCACCACAGGTTCATCAGCCCCGAGATCGCCGCCGCGCCCGCCTCGCCCTCCACCGCGCGGAGCGCAAGCGGGTACACAAGTGTCCCTAGGAACGCCCGGCAGAGACCGCCGGCGACCAGGAACACGTAGAGCGCGGCGATCGAGGTGTCGAGCACCGGGACCAGGAGGATCGCGGCGAGGATCGCCGTGGCCGCCCCCGTCAGCGGCACGCCGATCCTCGCTTCGCTCACCCTGGTGGACGCTGCTGCGGCCACCGCCCACGCCGCCGCGCTCGCGGCGAACGCCAACCCGATCCCCGAAGGGCCGATTCCTCGGTCTCCGAGCACCGTGGGAACCAGCACACCGACCGCGCCTGTGATCAGGCCGAGCAGGGCGCTCACCGCGGTCGCCGCTGCCACGGGCCGCGAGCGGACGAGCAGCGGGATCGTCGCTCGGAGCGGGACGGAGCGCGCCAGCAGGTCGGCGTCGCTCGGGCGCATGAACGGCAGCGCGATCGGGATCGATGCGATGCCTGCGACGAGCAGCGGGACGCGCCAGCCGACCGCGGCACCGAGCGTTCCCGAGAGCACCGGGACGACGAGCCACGCGAGACCGGAGAGCGCGATCACCGGCCCCGTTCCGCCCGTGCCAGGGATGCGAGAGGCGGCGACCGCAGGCACGACCGACCAGTTCGTGGCGAACGCGACCCCGAACAGCACCCGGGCTGCGAGCAGCACGCCGAACGATGGCGCAAGGGCCATCGCGAGCAGTGCAACCGGGGTCACGAGCGCCGCGACGAGCAGCACGCGGCGCGCGCCGAAGCGGGCAGCCAACTGACCCGAGACGAGGGTCATCGGCAGGGCGCAGAGAGTCGGCGCGGCTGCGATCAGACCGGTCTGCGCGCCCGTCAACCCGAAATCGTCGCGGACCTCGACGAGAAGCGGGTAGAAGGCCGAGTCCAGGGCCGCGTTGACGAACGCGAACAGCACGAACGGACGGATCGCCTGAGGGACGCGGAACACCCGCAGATCCTGCTCCATCCAAACCGATGCGTAAAGTGCGACTATATGAGCGGATCGATCGATAAACATGATCGCTTGCTGGGGATCAGAATCCGGCATCTGGCGGCGTTCGAGGCGGTCGCCGACCACCGGTCGTTCCACGAGGCGGCGCGGAGGCTCGGCTACTCGCAGTCCGCGATCAGCCAGCAGATCGCCGTGCTCGAGCGCGCCGCGGGGGCACGCCTCCTCGACCGTCCGGTCGGGACGCGTCGGGTGACGGTGACGGATGCGGGCGAGCGGATGCTGCGGCACGCGCGGCGTGCGGCCGCGGCGATCCGCGCCGCCGAGGCGGATCTCCGTGCGCTCGCCGAGGGCGAGGCGGGGCCACTGACGGTCGGGACGTTTCAGAGTGCCTCCGTGCGACTCCTGCCGGATGTGATGCGCGCGTTCTCCACGCGGCGCCCAGGGATCGAGGTGAGGCTCGTCGAGGCCACGTATGACGACGAACTGACCCCGCTGATCCGGAGCGGCGAGATCGACGTCTCGTTCATGTTCTCCGTTCCCGAGTCCGACCTCTCGTCGGTCCCGGTTCTCGTCGACCCGTTCGTACTCCTCGCGCCTGCCGACCGGCCACCGATCACCGCCCGCCGTCCGCTCCGGCCCGCCGAGATCGCCGCGCTGCCACTGATCGGCTACGGGCGGCCCGATCTGAGTGCCGAGGTGTTTCTCCGCCGACGCGGGCTCGAGACGCGGGTCGTGTTCCGATCCGACGAGATCGGCGCCGTCCAGGGCATGGTTGGCGCCGGGATCGGGTACGCACTCGTCCCACAACTCACGGTGCTCCCGCGCGACCCACGGGTCGTCGTCTTCGACGTGTCCGGGATTTCCCCGAGGGAGATCGTGCTCGCCTGGCACGCCGACCGCACGCTCTCGCCGGGCGCCGAAGCGTTCATCGAGGTGGTGAGGGAGATCGCTGACGGCTGGCCGTCATCTACCGTCTCCGACGGATGAGGGTTGTCACGGTCGTCGGGAACCGGCCGCAGTTCGTGAAGGCGGCACCGCTCGCGGAGGCCCTCCGCGCGGCCGGAATCGACGAAGCGGTCGTCCATACCGGCCAGCACTGGGATGACGAACTGTCCCGGGTCTTCTTCGAGGAGTTGGGGCTTGCGGAGCCTGCGCATCGCCTCGACCTCCGGACGGCAGATCCCGACGTGATGCAGGGACCACTCGAGGAGGTGCTCGCCGCCGAGCGGCCGGATCTCGTGCTCGTGCTTGGTGACACCCACTCGACGCTCGCAGGCGCGCGCGCGGCGGCTCGACTCGGCCTCCCCGTCGCGCACGTCGAGGCGGGTCTCCGGTCGGGCGATCTCGAGATGCCAGAGGAGCGGGCCCGGATCGAGGTCGACCGGCTGGCCGCGCTCCTGCTCTGCCCCGATGAGCGCTCAGCCACGACGCTCCGGAAGGAGGGGGTCGGCGGGGCGATCGCGGTCGTCGGCGACGTGATGGCCGACGCGACGATGCGCCTCGCACCGGTTGCACGCGAACGGGTTCCGCCGCCGCATCCCGCGGGTTCGTATCTCGTCTGCACTGTCCACCGGGAGGCGAACGTCCGCCCCGCACGACTTGCACGGATCGTCGAGGGATTGCGCAGGGTGGGCGAGCCGATCGTGTTGCCGGCGCACCCCCGCACCGCCGCCGCACTCGACGAGGCGGGGATCGAACTGCCCGCGAATGTCGAACTTGGCTCCCCGCTCGGCTACCTCGCGTTCGCAGCGGCAGCGTCGCAGGCGCGTGTGATCATCACCGACTCGGGTGGCCTCCAGAAGGAGGCGTACTGGTACCAGGTGCCGTGCGTCACGCTCCGCCCCTCAACCGAATGGGTGGACACCGTGCTCGTCGGAGCCAACACGCTCGTCGATGACGACCCTGTCGCGATCGCCGCCGCCGTCGCCTCGGCCCGCTTTCCGGTGGACCCGCCCGCGCTCTACGGCGACGGTTACGCCGCCCGGAGGGTCGCGGAAGCGCTGTACGATTGGGCTCCGTGACCGTCCCGGAGTCGATCCCGGAGGAGCGCAGCGTCCCCGGGGCGTCGCTCTACGACGTCGCGATCATCGGCGCCGGGTACGTGGGGGTGCCGCTTGCGCAGGTATTTACGGAGGCGGGGCGTCGCGTCGTTCTCGTCGATGTGGACGCGGGCCGTGTCGCACGGCTGCTTGCGGGTGACAGTTACATCGAGGACGTGCCGTCGGACAGGCTCCGCGAGCTCGTTGCGAGCGGTCTCCATGCGACCACGGATTACGACGTGCTCGATGTAACTGTCACCCGCAAGCAGCCGTGCGACACGGCCCGCGT
>CAYXAS010000030.1:0-6611 GCA_964461665.1 uncultured Gaiellales bacterium | reverse complement strand
ACCACGGATTACGACGTGCTCGCCGCCGCCGACGCGATTCTGATCGCGCTGCCGACACCGCTGTCGCGTCAGCGCGAACCCGATCTCTCGATTGTCCTCTCTGCGACCCGTGAGATCGCGAAGCGCCTTCGCCGCGGCCATCTCGTCGTGCTCGAATCGACGACGTACCCCGGAACGACACGTGAGGAAGTCCTGCCGATCCTCGAAGCAGGATCAGGGCTCGTCGCCGGAAAAGACTTCCATCTCGCGTTCTCGCCCGAACGCGTCGATCCCGGCCGTCTCGACTGGACGACGAGGACCGTCCCGAAGGTGGTCGGTGGGATCGACGAGGCGTCAACCGAAGCCGCCGCTGCGCTGTACGGCTCCGCGATCGACACCGTCCATCGGGTCTCCTCACCGGAGGCGGCGGAGCTGACGAAGCTGCTCGAGAACATCTTCCGCTCGGTCAACATCGCGCTCGTCAACGAACTCGCGCAGCTGTGCGACCGGATGGGGATCGACATCTGGGAGGTCGTGGACGCGGCGGCGACGAAGCCGTTCGGGTTCATGCCGTTCCAGCCCGGACCGGGGCTCGGCGGGCACTGCATCCCGATCGACCCCTTCTATCTCACGTGGAAGGCGCGCGAATACGACTTCGCTACGCGGTTCATCGAGCTCGCCGGCGAGGTGAACCAGAACATGCCGTACTACTGTCGCTCGCGCGTCTCGCAGGCGCTCAACCACGGCCTTGGACGCTCACTCAAGGGGTCGCGGATCCTCGTTCTTGGGGTCGCCTACAAGGCAGACATCTCCGACATGCGCGAATCACCCGCGGTGAAGCTGATCGAGCTCCTGCGGAACGCGGGAGCCGAGGTCTCGTACCACGACCCGCACGTCCCGTCGTTCGCCGAGCACGGCCTGGTGCTCGAGTCCGCGCCGCTCGAGCCGGAGGCGCACGACGCGGTGGTGATCACGACCGCCCACACCGCGATCGACTACGCGGACGTGGTCGCCCGCTCGTCGCTCGTGGTGGATCTGCGAAACGCCGTCGCGAAGGCGGGTGTGAGGAGCGACAAGGTCTGGAAGCTGTGACCCGCGTCGCGCACGCGGGGGTCGGGGGGTGGGGGAAGAACGTCGCTCGCGTCGTCGGTGAGCTCGCGGACCTCGCGTGGATCTGCGATCTCGACGCCGGTCGCCGCGCGGAGTACGCGGAGCGCTACCCGGCTGCGCGGGTTGCGGAGTCGCTCGAGGAGGCGCTCGCCGACCCTGGAGTCGATGCCGTTTCGATCGCGACGCCCGTCCCGACCCACTTCACACTCGCGCGTG
Organism: uncultured Gaiellales bacterium; assembly: GCA_964461665.1. Taxonomy (GTDB): domain Bacteria; phylum Actinomycetota; class Thermoleophilia; order Gaiellales; family Gaiellaceae; genus Gaiella. Next base: position 5,306 of record CAYXAS010000030.1, on the reverse strand, counting down.
CCGCGCTCCAGGCCGGAAAGCACGTGTTCGTCGAGAAGCCGCCCGCGATGCGCGGTGCCGAGATGGAGGAGCTCGTCGCACTCGCTCGCGAGCGCAACCTCGTCCTGATGCCCGGCCACCTGCTGCTCTACCACCCTGGGCTGCGGGCGGTGAAAGAGTTGGTGGACGCGGGTTCACTCGGCGAGGTGCTCTGCGTGTACGGCAACCGCCAGAACCTCGGCGTCATCCGGTCAAACGAGAACGCACTCTGGTCGCTCGGTGTCCACGACCTCTCTGTGATTCTGTGGCTCCTCGGCGAGGAGCCAGAGACTGTCCAGGCGCACGGGCGCGACTTCCTCCAGCCGGGGGTCGAGGACGTCGTGTTCTGCTACCTGCGGTTCCCTTCCGGCAAGGTCGCGCACATGCACCTGTCGTGGCTCGACCCGCACAAGATGCGGAAGATGACGGTCGTCGGGCGGGAGAAGATGGTCGTGTTCGACGACATGGAGCTCGAACGGAAGGTGACCGTGTACGAGAAGGGCCCGTGGGAGCCGTCGTCCACCTACGGCGAATGGCGCACGCGTACGGGCGACATCCACAGTCCGAAGATCCCCAACGACGAGCCGCTCCGGCTCGAGCTCCAGCACTTCCTCCGACTTGTCGAGGAAGGGCCCGGAGACCACCGTGAGGCGCTCGACGGTCTCACCGTCGTCCGCGCGCTCGACCGACTCACCACCTCGCTCCGGACGGGAGCGCCAGCGTGACCGAGGTCCACCCGACCGCCGTCGTCCATCCCGGAACGGTGCTCGGCGAGGGGGTCAGGGTGATGGAGCACGCGGTCGTCGGCAAGCAGCCCGCCCTCTCGCCGCGTTCGACCGCGAAACGCGAACCGCTTCCGCCGACAGTGATCGGGGCGGGAACGGTCGTCTCGACCGGGGCGATCGTGTTCGCGGGCTCCGTGGTGGGAGAGCGCTGCATCCTCGGTGACCAGTCGTGCGTGCGCGAGCGAGTTCGGATCGCGGACGACGTGATCGTCGGCCGGGGGGCGCTCGTCGAGAACGACACCACGATCGGCGCGATGACGCGGATCCAGGCGGACGCCTACATCACTGCGTACTCGACGCTGGAGGACCACGTGTTCATCGCTCCATGTGTCGTCACCACGAACGACAACTACATGGGCCGCACCGAGAAGCGCCTGGCGCTTCTGAAGGGGCCGACGATCCGCCGCGGCGCACGCGTCGGTGGTGGCGCGATCCTCTGTCCGGGGATCGAGGTGGGCGAGGAGGCGTTCGTCGGTGCGGGTGCGGTCGTGACGCGCGACGTGCCGCCGCGTGTCGTCGTGGTTGGAAGCCCCGCCCGTGTTCTGCGAGAGGTGCCCGAAGAGGAGCTCCTCCCGCCCCGCGCGGACTGACCGCGGCTACCGCGACCGGACGATCGTGAGCCGATAGGGGACAGGCCCACCGGGCCGCACCATGCGCGCCTCCACGAAGTGCCACCCGGTCTGGGTCGCCCGCCACGCGAGCCGCTCCTTGAGCCCCGCTGTCTGGGAGACCCGCAGTCGAAAACCCTGACGTCCAAGGTCGTCGACAGACGATGTCCTCGGTGACCAGAGCGCGAGCGCCGGCCCCGGGCGCGAGGAGCGCAGCGAGACCCAGAGACCCTGCCCCCGTCGGAGATGGACGGCGTACACGTCGTTCCGGTCGTCCCAGAAATCCAGCGTCGCATCCACGATGCGTGACGGCCGACCTGCGCCGAACCACAGGCGATAGGCAGCGCGGCCCGCATCGTCGTTCGGCTCGTGTGCGTCGGGTGGCGGCAGCTCGCGGGCGAGCGCGGCGAGCGCTGCCGCACCGTCGAGCTCACCCCAGCCGGTCAGCGGGTCCCGGCCGACCGAGCACGCGGCGCACCCGTTGGCGGGCGTGCGGTCGCGGGCGGTGCGCTCGAGGATTGCCGCGACCTGCTCGGCGCGGAGGCTCGGGCGGAGCGCAAAGAGGTTCGCTGCCGCGGCTGTGACGAGGGCCGCAGCAAACGATGTTCCCTCGGGCCGCTCGAGATCGCCTGTCGCGCACGGGGTGTAGCCCTGGGCGGCACAGCCGGCACGGGTCGCGGTGAGCGAACGCGGGAACGTCGCGGTGATCGCGACCCCCGGAGCCGAGAGGTCGTTGAACAGGCGATCTCGGTTCGAGAACGAGGGCACACGGCCCCCGCTCGTGACGGCGCTCACCCCGAGCACATGAGGCAGTGCTGCAGGCCAGCTGGCGTACGGCCACGGCTCCCGGGGGGCCTGATCGCCGTTCCCGACCGCGGCGACAACGAGCACGCCGTGTCTCACGGCGTAGGCGATCGCAAGCTGCTCGTCGCGCGAGCACTCGTCGCGGGCAGGCCGGTCGGGATCGCGAAGCCCTCCAAGGCTGAGGTTGACGACCCGCGCGCCGCGATCGACTGCCCAGCGGAGCGCCTTCGCTTCGACACCGACGTCGACACCACCACCGGGGCGTGCGATCTTCGCGACGATCAGCTGCGCCGACGGCGCGAGCCCAGCGATCCCGACCCCGTTGTCAGTGACGGCGGCGATCAGGCCGGCCACGATCGTCCCGTGCCCGATCACGTCGCGCGTGTCGTGGTCGACGAAGTTCCGGAACGCAACGATGCGCCCCGCGAGATCTGGGTGACCGAGATCGACCCCGGAGTCGATCACCGCGACCCGCACGGGCGCGAGCGGCGGGACTGTGGTGGGATCGAGGAAGACCGCCGAACGCTCGCGGTACCACTGCTGTGTGACGAGCGGGTCGTCTCCCCCCGCCCCCGCGGCCGCGTGTGCGGCGACGAGCGTGAGTGAGACGACGAGCGCGGCGCCGCCGCGGCGCATCAGACCGCCCCCGTCACCGTGACCACGAGCGGCGGGCTGGACGTTGCGCCGGCGACGAGCCGGTAGGCGGTGGACTCTTTCGGACGCACCGTGAACAACACGGTGCCGTCCGGCTGGATCGTGAGCCGACCTGCGTTCACCCAGGCGTCGGCGACGAGCTTCTCGAGTCGCACCCGCCCGACCTCTCGGGCGACCCCGGAGAGGAGGATTGGTGACCCGGCTGGGGCCGGTGGTGGCGCGGCAAGGAGGCCGAGCACACCGATCCGGAACCCCGGCGACTTCAGCCCGAGCCGCCACCGGACATCGGTGATCCGTACCTCGCTCGGCCCGGTCGCGGTCGTGAACACGACACGGGCCGGATGCCCGGGTGTGCCGGTGACGGGGCGCGCATCGAGTACGGGGCCACCGACGCCGAGCGCAGCTCCGAGCTCGTCGGGTGTAACGAGCTTCGGTACCCAGACGTGATGCGGTGACGCGGCATCCCACGGATCCTCGACGGAGACGAGGTACGACACCTCGCTCCCGAAGACATCGAGCGCGCTCGCCGTCCTTCCCCCACTCGAGGCGTAGTAGAGCGTGCGCGCGGGCGCGCCGAGATGGAGGAGGATCTGGCCCTTCGTCTCCTTCACCGCCTGGGTCGGGCCGGGAACGCCCGTCGCCACCCCCTGGTAGAGCTGATGGCGCGAGTCGCCGTACAGGTCGAACGGCTGGCCTCGGACGAGGTTCGCGACCGCGTAGGTGCGCGACGCGACCGCCTGCGCCTTGAGCGCCTCGATCGGCCAACCCTTCGGCATCTCGCGTGCAACGACGCCGACAAGGTAGGTCTCGAACGCGACGACGTTGACGAACTGGAGGCGCGTCGCGGTCTGGAGCACGCGGAGCTCACCACCGAAGGCGTGGCCTCCCCACTCGATCGTCGCGCCCTTCGGGGGCTTGAGCGAGACCGGCCCAATGAGCGGGAGGAGCGCACCAGCCTCCCCCACGGGGAGCTCCAGGGTTGGACCGAGGCCATATGTGCCAGGAGCCAGCTCGTACTGCGCTCCCGTCGCGTCGGCCACCGTGACCGCCGCGCTCGACGAGATCGTCGCAAGCGTGATCCCGTCACCAACAAGGACACGCGCCTTCGCCGGGAGCCTGGCGGGTGAGGGAGCGACCTCGGTGCCGGGGTAGTACCACCCGAGGATCTCGGGATGTGTCCGGCCCTCCTTCGCCTGCCCGTACGCGCCCCACTGGCTCATCCCGACTCCATGCCCGTACCCGCCGCCGTTGAACACGAACAGGCCCGCCCAGGGGGTCGCGGTCGGGGCCGCGATCGCGAACGCGGTGACGAATCCCGCGAGAGCGACGAGCGGGACGAGCAGGACGGGTCGGCGCATGTCGAGTGGTCTTCGGCGCGAAGCGCCTCAGCCCTCGAAACGCGAGGCGTACTGCTGCTCGTAGTACTCGCGGTAGGCGCCGCTCTTGATCGGCTCCCACCACGCGCGGTTCGACGCGTACCAGGCGACGGTGGTCTCGAGACCCGCCTCGTCGAAGCGGTGGAGGGGCGCCCAACCGAGCGTCCGAAGCCTCGTGTCGTCGAGCGAGTAGCGTCGGTCGTGGCCTGCGCGATCATCGACGTGACGGACGAGCGACGGGTCAGCGCCGGTGAGCGCGAGGATCCGCTCGGTGACGTGGAGGTTCTCACGAGCCTCGCCGCCGATGTTGTACGCCTCTCCGCGGGCGCCCTCGCGCAGCACCAGGCCGATCGCGGCGCAGTGATCCTCCACGTGGAGCCACTCGCGGACCTGCTTCCCGTCCCCGTACACGGGGAGCGCGAGACCGTCGAACGCGTTGGTGCAGAAGAGCGGGATGAGCTTCTCCGGATACTGATTGGGCCCGTAGGTGTTCGCACCCCGTGTCAGCGAGGCGTTGACGCCGTAGGTGCGTACGTAGGCCGACACGAGGAGATCACCGCCCGCCTTCGTTGCGCTGTACGGGCTCGACGGGCGCAGTGGGTCGTCCTCGCGCGATGAGCCGCCTGCCTCGAGATCGCCGTACACCTCGTCGGTCGAGACGTGCACGAGTCGCGTGTTGTTCGCCCTCGCCCACTCGAGAAGCGTCAGTGGACCCTGGACGTTCGTCCGCACGAACACGGACGCGTCGAGCACGGAGCGGTCGACGTGGGTTTCGGCCGCGAAGTTGACGACGGCGTCGCAGCCGCGCCCGGCGCGCGTGACGGCATCTGCATCCGCGATGTCGCCGACGTGGAGGTCGGCGTCGATCCCGTCAAGGTTCGTGCGATTCCCTGCGTACGTGAGGAGATCGAGCACCACCACCTCGTCGCCGCCACGAACGAGGCGCTTCACGAAGTGCGAACCGATGAAGCCCGCACCGCCGGTCACCAGCACGCGCATGGGTGAAGGCTAGCTGTACTGACCACAGACGTGTGAGACGCGGCTGATGGGTGGTCGGGCTG
>CAYXAS010000029.1:12623-25471 GCA_964461665.1 uncultured Gaiellales bacterium | reverse complement strand
AGCCCGACCACCCATCAGCCGCGTCTCACACGTCTGTGGTCAGTACACCTAGCGGCTACGCGGGCGGCTCGGCGTCGCGTTCGCGCAGGAACCGGCTGAGCTCCTCCGCGAGTGCCTCGCCGGTCGGGAGCTCGCCACCCTCGCTGAAGATCTCGATCGTGTCGGAGCGGTGCTCGAGTTCCTCGACATACGCCGCGGTCTCGGCGTCCGATGCGACCGCAGCGGTCACGTGGCGCATGTAGCCGACCTCCGCCGATTCGAGCGCACCGACATCGATCGGGATACCGAGAACCTCGGCGAGCTTGTCACAGAGCGCTTTCGCCGCCTTCGGACTGGGGGCGAGCGAGACGTAGTGCGGGACGGCGGACCAGAGGCTCACCGACGGCAGCTCCGCTACCCGACAGGCGTCATGAAGGACACCGACGATCCCCGTTGGGCCCTCGTACCGCGAGAGCTGGAGTCCAAGCTCCTCGACGAGCGACTGATCAGACGCAGCGCCTGTCACCGGCGCGGGCCGCGTGTGCGGCACGTCTGCGAGGAGCGCGCCGAGGGTGACGACGAGCTCGACGCCGAGTTCGCGCGCGAGACCCGTCACGATCTCGCAGAAGCCCCGCCAGCGGTAGTTCGGCTCGACCCCGAGTAGCAGCACGACGTCTCGGTCGCCTCCAGGAATCGTTCCGTGCCGGAACGTGGTCTCGGGCCAGTCGATCCGCCGCGTCACCCCGCCCACGAGCGAGACCGTCGGGCGCACCGACTGGAAGTCGAAGAACCCCTCGGGGTCGATGTCCGCGAACTGCTCGGCCGCGAAGACGCGGCTCAGGTGCTCGACCGCGAGCGTCGCCGCGCCCCCGCCATCGTTCCACCCCGCGAACGCTGCAACGAGGACGGGCCGATGGAGGCTCGGTCGCTCGCCGATCCGCAGGTCGCCGCTCATCGCCTCAGCCTAGATGACCCGACCTCGACGAACGGGCGCGGCGGACGGCGCGCGACGTGCACGACCGCGACCGTCAGAATCCACGTGAGCGCGGCGAGCGCAACGTGCGCGAGAACCAGCCCCCACGGGAGCGCGTTGCGGTACTGGATCTCTCCGACCGCCATCTGCGCGACGACGACGACGAGCAGTGCGGCCAGCGGCGCGACGGCGCCCGTCGCGTCGCGGCGTCGCCGCCACGCGGCCACGGCGAGCCAGGCGAGCGCCAGTCCGAAGACGGCGGTCGCGCGCACGTGGACGTACACCGTGGTCTCGATCCCGAGCCCGAGTCGTTCCACCTCGAGATCGGAGCCGGGATGCGGGCCCGACGCCGTCGCGATCGCCCCCGTCACGATCATCACGACCGCCGAGAGCGCGAGCACCCTGGTCCCGATCCGCTCCGGTCGCGACGCACCGCTCACCGCGAGACCGTGCGCGCGGCTCGACGCCTCGAGCACGGTGATGGTTGCGAGCGCGAGGACGATCAGCGCGAGCAGGAAGTGCGACATCACCGCGACGGGATGCAGGTCGAGCAGCACCGTGACGCCACCGAGCGGGATCTGCGCGGCGGTGCCGAGTGCGGCCCCGCCTGCCGCCAGCCGTGCGCCCCGCGGCAGCCCTGGAACACGGCGCGCGACGAGCCAGACGACGGTCGCCGCGACGATCCCGGCGAGCGAGATGACGCGGTTGCCGAACTCGACAAGGGCGTGAAAATCGCGCGCGGGGAATGGCGTGTCACCGCACTGCGGCCAGTTCTCGCAGCCGAGCCCGGAGCCGGTGAGACGCACGAACGCCCCCGAGACGACGACGAAGGTGAGCACGGCGAGCGAGGCGGACGCCGCCTGGAGCAGCAGACGCGGAGCCGCTGAGCGCCGCCACGGAACGAGCACGGAACGAATCAGATGTGCCTCGAGCCGCGGAGAGTCACGCCCGCGCCCCGCTCCACCCGACCGACGCGCCAGAGCCCGAGCCCGGCGGCGGCGAACGTCGCTGCGAGCACCGCGGCCTTCTCCGCCGGAAGCGTGACGAGTAGGCCGCCCGCGGTCTGCGGATCCCAGGCGAGCGCCTCGAGCGCGGGATCCACCCCCTCGGTCGTGACCCGCCCCGGGCCGAGCTCGCGGTTCCGCCGGTCGCCGCCGGTCCGCGTCCCGCCGCGTGCGAGTTCGAGCGCGCCGGGGAGCGCGGGGAGAGACTCCGCGTCGAGCACGATCCGGACACCCGACCGGTCGGCGACCTCCGCCGCGTGCCCGAGAAGCCCGAACCCGGTCACATCGGTGACCGCGTGTGGCTCGAACGGGCGCAGGAGATCGGCAGCGGCGCGGTTCGAGGCGCACATCGCTCCGACCGCCGCGTCGTGGGCGCCGTCGGGATCGACGCCGTCCCTCCGCCCCTGGAGCACGAGCCCGGTCCCGAGCTGCTTGGTGAGGAGGACGGCGTCGCCCTCCCGAGCAGCGCTCTTCCGCCAGATCCCGTCGGGATGCACCGTGCCGACAACCGCGAGTCCGTACTTCGGCTCGATGTCGCGGATCGTGTGACCGCCGGCCAGAATCGCGCCTGCCTCGGCGACCGCCTCGGCCGCGCCGATGAGTACCTCGCCAAGCATCTCCACGGGCAGCTCCTCCGGGAACGCGGTGACGGAGAGCGCGAGCAACGGGTGGCCGCCCATCGCAAAAACATCGTTGAGCGCGTTCACCGCCGCGATCCGCCCGTAGAGGCGTGGGTCGTCCACGACCGGGGGGAAGAAGTCCACGGTGAACACGAGCGCGCGCTCGTCATCGAGCCGGTACACCGCAGCGTCGTCCGGTGGGTCGAGCCCGACGAGAAGATCACCCGCCTCGGCGGGAACGATCCCGCGCAGGAGCGTCTCGAGCCGCGCGGCCGGGTACTTCGCGGCGCAGCCGCCCGACTTCGCGAGTGAGGTGAGCGAGACAGACTCCACACGACGAGGATACGGCGCTCGCGTCTGCGACCGTCGGCGTGCGAGACTCCCCACGTGCCGAGTGCGCTCGTAACCGGGGGTTCATCGGGGATCGGTCTCGCGATCGCCACGATGCTGCGCGAGGAGGGCTACGCCCTCACCCTCGCCGCCCGCGGCACGGATCGCCTTGCGGAGGCGGCGGAGCGGCTGGGGGCGCTCGCGGTGGCGACCGATGTGAGCGACGAGGCAGCCTGCGCCGCGCTCGTCCGTGCGCACGCCGACGCGCACGGCGGCCTCGACGTGCTCGTCAACTCGGCGGGGGTCGGGATGGCAGGGCCGATCGCCGAGACGACGACGAAGCGCTTCGACATCCAGTTCGCGGTGAACCTGCGGGGCGCGTTCGTCGTCACCCGGGAGGCGCTGCCGCTGCTGCGCGCCTCGCGCGGACTGGTGGTCAACCTCGCCTCGATCGCTGGGACGATCCCGACGCCCGGTCTTGCCGTCTACGGGGCCTCGAAGGCGGCGCTGATCTCGCTGACCCGCTCGCTCTCCCGCGAGGAGCGCGACCACGGTGTCCGTGTCACCGCCCTCTGCCCCGCGTTCGTTGACACGCCGATGACAACGTTCACAGGGCTTCCGTCCGAGGAGATGATCCAGCCGGACGACTGCGCGGAGCTCGTGCGGTCGCTGCTCCGCCTCTCACCCGCGACGCGCGTCCCGGTGATCGTGGTCGAACGGGCAGGCGACGATGTTTAGCCGGGGAGCCCCCGCTGGGGGCTAGTCGCCCGCGCCGAGTCCGAGCAGGTCGTCACCGGCGGTGAGGCCGAGCCGGCCGTAGAGCGAGAGCTTCGAGCGCGTGTCCTCGATGTCGAGGATCCGCATCGTCAGCTGCCCGATCCGGTCGAGCGGCCCGAACGCCGCGTCCTCGACCCGCTCCATCGAGAGCCGTTCCGGGTGGTAGGTCGCGTTTTCGCTCACGGTGTCGAGAATCGTGTAGTCGTCCCCGCGGCGCAGCTCGAGCGTGACCTCGCCGGTGACCGCCGCCCCGACCCAGCTCGCGAGGCTCTGGCGGAGCATCAGCGCCTGCGGATCGAACCAGCGACCCTCGTACAGGAGCCTTCCGAGCCTGCGCCCCTGGGTGTGGTACGCGTCGAGCGTCGCCTCGTTGTGGATCGCGCTCAGGAGCCGCTCGTAGGCGACGTGGAGGAGTGCCATCCCGGGCGCCTCGTAGATCCCGCGACTCTTCGCCTCGATGATCCGGTTCTCGATCTGGTCGGACATCCCGAGCCCGTGGCGCCCGCCGATCGCGTTCGCCTCGAGCGCGAGCGCGACCCGGTCATCGAACGACACGCCGTTGAGAGCCACCGGCCAGCCCTGCTCGAACCGCACCGTGACGGTCTCAGCTGCGATGGCGACGGAAGGATCCCAGTGACGGACACCCATGATCGGCTGGACGATGTACATCGACCGTGAGAGCGACTCGAGATCCTTCGCCTCGTGGGTTGCCCCCCAGAGGTTTGCGTCGGTCGAGTACGCCTTCTCGACGCTCGCGCGATACGGGAGCCCGCGTTCGAGCAGCCACTCGCACATCTCCTTGCGCCCGCCGAGCTCCTCCACGAACAGGGGATCGAGCCACGGCTTGTAGATCCGGAGGTCCGGGTTCGCGAGCAGTCCGTAGCGGAAGAACCGCTCGATGTCGTTCCCCTTGTAGGTGGAGCCGTCACCCCAGATCCCGACCCCGTGGTCGCGCATCGCGATCACGAGCATCGTCCCCGTCACCGCACGCCCGAGCGGGGTCGTGTTGAAGTAGGTCCTGCCGCCCGTGGAGACGTGGAACGCACCGCACTGGAGCGCGATCAGCCCCTCGTGCACCAGCTCCGGCTTGCAGTCGACGAGCACGCCCTCCTCCGCACCGTACGCGGCCGCGCGATCGGGGATCCCGGCGATGTCGTCCTCGTCGTACTGCCCGAGGTCGGCGGTCAGCGCGTACGGGATCGCGCCCTTCTCACGGATCCAGGCGACCGCGACCGACGTGTCGAGACCGCCCGAGAAGGCGATTCCGACCCGTTCCCCCACGGGAAGTGACGAGAGCACGCGCGACATGGCTTCAAGGATAGGTGCGGGCACCTCGTGCGTGGCCGGGGCGACGGTCGGGGCGCCATGTGGGCGCCCGTAGGATCGTGGCCGTGCGGGCCGCGGGATTCAGGACAGGGTTCACGGCGATGGCGCCGCTCTGGCTCGGGGTCGCCCCCTTCGGGCTCGCCTACGCGGTCATCGCGCGCGACGCAGGACTCTCGGTCGTCGAGACGCAGGCGCTCTCGCTCCTCCTCTTCGCGGGCGCCGCTCAGGTCGGAGCGGTCGGACTGCTGGGGGCGGGCGCGGGGGCGCTCGAGGTCGTGCTCGCGACCTTCATGCTCAACGTGCGCCACCTGCTCTACGGGGTCTCGCTCACGCGCACGATCCCGCTGCGGCCACGGGAGGTCCCGGTCGCCGCCTTCCTGCTCACCGACGAGGCGTTTGGGGTCACGACCGCCCGTGGCGCACGCACCTTCGGCTTCCTCTTCGGAACCGAGGTGTCGCTGTTCATCACCTGGAACCTCGCGACTCTCGTCGGCGCGATCGCCGCCTCTGAGATCCCCGACCCGCAGGCACTCGGAGTCGATGTCGTCTTCCCGCTCGCGTTCCTCGCGCTGCTCGTCCCACTCGTCCGCACACGGCCCGAGGTGGTCGTCGCGCTGGTCTCGGGCGCGCTCGCGTGGGCGCTCGCGCACCACCTCTCGGCCGGGCTCGCGATCCTCGCGACCGGTGTCACGGGCGCGCTGCTCGGTGCGCTGCTCGTGCGCGGTCGGCCACCGGCCCCACGCTCGCTCGACGACGCAGCAAGAGAACCCGCATGACGACGTTCTGGTGGGCGCTCGCGGGCTCGGTCGGGGTCACGTTCGGCTCGCGGCTCGCGGGGCTTCTCCTGCGGCGGGAACTTCCCCCGTTCGCGCTCGCATTCCTCCACTTCGTGCCGATCGCGGTGTTCGCGGCGCTCGTCACTCCCTCGCTCGCAGGCGAACGGGGCGAGGGGGAGTTGCGGGCCGCGGCTGCGCTCGTGACCGCGGTAGCCGCCTGGCGCTCGCGCAACCTTGCGGTCGCTCTCATCGCCGGGCTCGCCACGTTCTGGCTCGTGCGCGGCCTGTTCTAACCCCGGGGCCCGAGCGCCCCGGCAAGCGCGACGAACACGTCGAGCGACTGCGGGCTCGCGAGCGCGTCGCGGCTCGCGACCGCATCAGGCGGCTCCCCCATCAGGATCCGCTTCACCGGCACCTCCAACACCTTCCCGGAGAGGGTTCGTGGCACCTCGTCGATCAGAATCACCTGGTCGGGGACATGACGGGGCGAGCAGTCCGCCCGGATACGGGCGCGGATCTCACCCACGAGCGCGTCATCCAGTTCGACCCCGTCGCGGAGCACGACGAACAGCACCATCCACCCGGCCGTACCCGGGAGCGGGAGATCGACGACGAGGGCATCGACAACCTCGTCGAGCGGAAGCACCGCGCGGTAGAGCTCCGCGGTGCCGATCCGGACGCCCGCCCGGTTGATTGTCGCGTCAGAGCGGCCCGTGATGATCGCGGTCCCGCGGTCGGTCAGCTCGATCCAGTCGCCGTGCCGCCACACCCCGGGGAACGTGGAGAAGTAGCTCTCGCTGTAGCGCTGCCCCGTGGGGTCGTTCCAGAACCGGACGGGCATCGAGGGCATCGGGCGCGTCACCACGAGCTCGCCCACCTCGCCGATGAGTGACCGGCCGTCAGGACTCCACGCCTCGACGGAGGCGCCGAGCGAACGTGCCTGGAGCTCACCGCGGCTGACCGGGAGTGTCGGTACTCCGCCCACGAACGCGGTCGCGACATCCGTCCCCCCCGACATCGAATCGACCCACAGGTCGGGCCCGAGCCGGTCGTAGAGCCAGTCGAACCCTTCGGGTGAGAGCGGCGACCCCGTGGAGCCGACCGCGCGCAGCCGAGCCAGCGGCCCCGCATCCCGCGGGCGCACCCCATCCTTCATGCACGCGCCGATGTATGCGGCGCTCGTCCCGAACACCGTCACACCCGCCTCCTCGGCGAGCGACCAGAGGCGCCCGAGATCGGGGGTCGCGGGGCTCCCGTCCCACAGCACGATCGCCGCCGGGGTCATCAGCCCGGCGACGAGAAAGTTCCACATCATCCAGCCGGTCGTCGTGAACCAGAACAGCCGGTCCTCGGGCGAGAGATCGAGATGGAGGTGGTGGTGCTTCAGGAGCTCGACCACCACACCGCCGTGACCGTGGACGATCGCCTTCGGGAGCCCGGTCGTGCCCGAGCTGTAGAGCACCCAGAGCGGGTGGTCGGACGCGACCTGCTCGAACGCGAGCGGTGGTGGTGAGGGACCGCCGAGGAGGTCGTCCCAGCGGAACGCGCCGCGCAGCCCCGCGAGGTCGGGTGAGGGATCGAGGTAGCCGAGGACGACGACCCGCTCGACCGACGGGATCGCCGCAGTGAGCGCACGTACCGTCCCGAGCCGGTCAAACCGCCTGCCGCCGTACGTGTAGCCGTCCGCCGCGATCAGCACCTTCGGCTCGATCTGCGCCAGCCGGTCGATCACGCTCCGCTCGCCGAAGTCCGGCGAACAACTCGACCAGATGGCCCCGAGCGAGGCGGTCGCGAGAAACGCGACCGCGGCCTCGACGATGTTCGGAAGGTAGGCGGCGACGCGGTCGCCCGGCTCGACTCCGAGCCCGCGCAGCCCTGCGGCACAACGCGCGACTTCGCGGGCGAGCTGCGCGCGCGTGACGGTCGTGAGCGGTCGCGTCTCCGACGCGTGGACGACCGCCACGTCGTCGTCCGCCCCGTGTCCGAAACAGTGCTCGGCAAAGTTCAGCCGGGCACCCGGGAACCACTCCGCCCCGGGCATCGCGTCCCGACCCAGCACCCGCTCGTAGGGAACACTCGCGCGCACCCCGAGCCGATCCCACACCTCGCCCCAGAAACCCTCGAGATCGCTCACCGACCAGCGCCACAGCGCGTCGTAGTCCGAGAGATCAAGACCGCGTGCCTCCCCGACCTCCCGGGCGAACGCGGTCAGCCGTGCACGCTCGACGCGCTCCGTCGATGGTCGCCAGAGGATCTCGGGCTCGGATCGCACCTAGCCCTTCGGGATCACCCAGAGCTGACGAGAGATCGCGAGCAGCGAACCGCCGTCACCGAGGAGCGCTGTCCCCGCATGGAGCTTGCGCCCGTCCTCGGCGAGCGGCCACGCGAACACGACGCAGCGCTCACCCTCTCGCGGCAGTCGATCGATCCGTCCGGTCATCCGGGCGAGCAGCGGGTCGCCACGCCCCACCCCACCGACCGCGTAGGCGCCCGAACAGTCGATCGCCGCCCACACAGTCTCGGGCGTCACCTCATGCGCAGTCCAAGGGGCAGCGACGCCCCCGACGCACGGAACCGGGTGGATCTCGAGGCCATCGCCCTCGGATCGTCGGCCACAGGAGAAACACTCCCCGAACGTCTCCGTCACCCACCCCTCCGGCTGGCTCACACCGGTGAGCTCGTCGAACGATGGAGCGGGTGGGCAGTCGAGGCCGGGGTCAGCGGCTCTCGCTTCCGCCACGAGCGCCTCCCCGTCGAGGAGCAGGATGCGGTCACCGTCGGGGACGAGGAGGAGCGGGGTCTCGATCGGCGGTGGGCGTCGAAGGGTCACCTCGGCGGAGCCGCCTGCTTCCCGCGCGAGGCGGCCCGAGAACCAGCCGCCGTTCGCCGAGGAGACAGGGCCGCGGTAGCGGCGCGGGATCGTGATCGTGCGCTCCGTCATCTTCTCCGACGCGATCGTAGAGTGCTGTCATGCCGATGCGACTCGCCCTCGCCCAACTGAACGTCGTCGTGGGCGATCTCGACGGGAACGTCGAGCGGATCGTCGGTGCGTTCAACGAGGCGTGTGGGCAGGGTGCCGACCTCGTCGTGTTCCCCGAACTCGTGGTCACGGGCTACCCGCCCGAAGACCTCCTGCTCCGCCCGGGATTCGTGCGGGCTGCGGGCGAGGCGCTCGCGGAGGTGGCGCGACGCTGTGTCGGCGCGACCGCACTCGTCGGCTGTCCGGTGCTCGACCGCGATCTTGCGAACGCGGTCGCAGTCTGCGCAGATGGGCGGGTGCAGGCGGTGATCCGCAAGCGGTTCCTCCCGAACTACGGCGTGTTCGACGAGCACCGCTACTTCGCACCAGGCCGCGAGCTCGTGCTCGCCCGGCTCGGAGACACACCCGTTGGCGTCACGATCTGCGAGGACATCTGGCACCCAGGGCCGCCGGCCACCGACCTCGCGCTCGCGGGGGCGCAGCTCCTCGTCAACGTCTCCGCCTCGCCGTTCCATCTCGGGAAAGCCGAGACACGCGAGGAGATGCTCGTGACCCGGGCGCGGGACACCGTCTCGTATCTCGCATTCTGCAACCTCGTGGGCGGCCAGGACGAACTCGTCTTCGACGGGCACTCGGTCGTTCTCTCGGACGAGGGCGACGTGCTCGCGCGTGCGCCCGGATTCGAGGAAGCGCTGCTCATCGTCGACGTCGATCCAGCGGAGACGCTCGGACGACGGCTCCGCGATGTACGGCGACGCGCTCTCGAGGATGACCGGCCCGAAGCTCCCGTGGCGCACGTGGTCGATGTTCCCGCCGCGGCCACGGAGCACCGCGCCCTCCCCGCCGCCCGGGTCACGCCGTTCGCCGGGCCACTCGAGCAGATGCGGTGCGCGCTCGTGCTCGGTCTTCGCGACTACGTCGGAAAGAACGGCTTCGAGGAGGTCGTCGTGGGTGTCTCAGGCGGGATCGACTCGGCGCTCACCGCAGCGCTCGCCGTCGAGGCGCTCGGGGCGGACCGCGTGCACGCGGTCTCGATGCCGTCGCGGTACAACTCCGCGGCGACCCGGTCGGACGCGCGGGCGGTCAGCGATGCGCTCGGGATCGACTTCCGCGAGATCCCGATCGAGAGCGTGGTCGGATCGTTCGACGAGGCGCTCGGCGGGCTCTCGGGGCTCGCTGCCGAGAACCTCCAGTCACGCGCGCGCGGGACGATCCTGATGGCGCTCTCGAACGCCCACGGCTGGCTGCTGATCGCGACCGGGAACAAGTCGGAGATGGCGGTCGGGTACGCGACGATCTACGGCGACATGGCGGGTGGGTTCGCCCTGCTCAAGGATGTGTTCAAGACCGACGTCTTCCGGCTCGCCCGCCACCTGAACGAGCGCGCCGGGAGGGAACTCATCCCCGCCTCGACGATCGAGCGACCGCCGAGTGCCGAGTTGCGCGACGACCAGCGCGACGACCAGTCACTCCCGCCCTACGAGGTGCTCGACCCGGTGCTGGAGGCGTACGTGGAGCTCGACCGCTCCCGGGAGGAGTTGCTCGCGGAGTTCGATGCACACGTTGTCGAACGGACGCTCGCGCTCGTCGATCGCGCCGAGTACAAGCGCCGTCAGGCGCCACCCGGGGTGAAGCTCCGTCCGCGTGCGTTCGGGCGCGACTGGCGCCCACCGATCACGAACCGCTGGCGGGGATAACGGCCCGGAGCGCGCCGAACCAGCGCAGGCGCTCCTCCCAGGACACCGCGGCGTTCGCCGGCGACGTCGAGGGCAGGACGTAGAGCAGCGTCCCGGCGAGCCGCGGTTCGACCGGGCCGTGTTCCGCACGCCGACCGAACGCGCCGCGGTACGCCTCCTTCCCGACAAACGCGATCGCGCGCGGGGCGAGGGTGGCCGCTATTGCCGTGATCCGCTCGCCCGCCCCTGTGAAATCCGACCGTCGGAGGTCACCCGATCCGGGAGTCGTGCGATAGGCGGCGTTCGTGACACCGATCCGAAAGCCGAGGAGCGCGTGCTGCTCCGACGGGTCGAGCAGGCGAGGGGTGAACCCGGCCGCGTGGAGGAGCCGCCAGAAATCGTTGCGGGGGTTCGCGAAGTGCGCGGCGTGCGCATCCGACCAGCGGCCGGGATTGATCCCGCAGAAGACAACGTCGAGCCCGGGCGCGAGAACGTCCGGGACGGCGCTCGGGGTCGAGGACGCGTGTGGCCCGCTCAGGCGGCTTCGGGCTCGCGCGCGTCGAGCGCCGCCTCGAATGCGCGGCGGATGCGATCGGTGAGCACCGCTGTGCCCGGATCGGGTGGCGCCTCCTCCACGGGGGAGGGGTCAGCGACCCGGACGTTGTCGTCCGAGCCGACCCAGCCGTAGCACCGGAGGTAGCACTCCTCCTCGCTCAACGGTCTCAACCGCGGCACGGAACCCGAGGCTAGACCCCTGACCGGACGGACCGTCCATGACAGCGGGCGATCGTGCCGCAAACGGGATGGTTTCCGCGCGGTCCGCGACGGGTCGTGGGAGGTGATCTCGTGGCCGCGCGTAGGATCGCCGCGTGACCGTCCGGCCCCGGGTCTTCGAGTTCGCCGTCTCGGTCGATCCCGCGTGGGATGCGACCGGCGACCGCGGCGGCACGACGCTCCGGGGCGCCGAGCGCGAGGAGTGGACGCCCGAGCACCTCGTGCTCGCCGGCCTGGTCCGGTGCGTCCTGACGAGTTTCGGGCACCACGCCCGCCGCTCCGAGCTCGTCGTCTCGGAGTCATCGGGTACCGCGCGAGGCGCGGTCACCCGGCGCGAGAGCGACGGACGGCACGCGTTCGTCACGGTCGAGGCCGAGCTCCAGGTGACCCTCGCGCCACGACCAGACCCCGAAGCCCTCGCGGAGCTCCTCGCGCGCGCGGAGCGCGACTGCTTCATCGGTGCATCGCTGACCGCTGTCCCCGTCTACCGCTGGACGATCGAGGAGCCCGCCGCGTGACCACCACGACCTACGACGTCGAGGCGGTGCGAGCAGGGTTCTCGGCGCTCGACCGCAGACTGGTCTTCTTCGACGGGCCGGGAGGCACCCAGTGCCCCGACACCGTGATCGACGCGATCTCGTCGTACCTCCGGCGCGACAACGCGAACGTCGGTGGGCCGTATGCGACGTCTGTCCGCACCGAGGCGCTCGTCGAGCACGCGCACGAGCAGGCGGCTGCGTTTCTCGGCTGCGACGCGGGCGAGGTCGCGTTCGGTCAGAGCATGACGGCGCTCAACTTCCTGCTTACCCGAGCGCTCGCACGCGACCTGCGCCCAGGCGACGAGGTGGTGGTGACCCGGCTCGACCACGACGCGAACGTCTCGCCCTGGCTCCAGCTCGCCGACGACCTCGGGATCGTGGTCCGGAAGGTCGCGCTCCGCGATGACCTCTCGCTCGATCTCGACGACCTCCGGTCGTGTCTCAACGAACGGACGCGCGTCGTGGCGTTCCCGGCCGCGGCAAACTCCGTGGGGACAGCACCAGACGTGGTGGAGATCACCGCTCTCGCGCATGAGGTCGGGGCACTTGCGTGGGTCGATGCGGTGCACTACGCGCCCCACGGCCCGATCGACGTCCGCGCGTGGGGCTGCGACATCCTCGTCTGCTCGCCCTACAAGTTCTTCGGCCCGCACCTGGGTCTCGCGTACGGGCGCGCGGATCTGCTTCGCTCCTGGCGCCCGTACAAGGTCCGCCCCGCCGCCGACGAGCCCGTGGGCTCGCGGTTCGAGCTCGGGACCTGCCAGCACGAACTGCTCGCCGGCTTCGTCGCTGCGGTCGAGCACATCCACGGGGTCGGCTGGGACGCGATCCGCGCGCACGAGCGCGCGCTCGGCGAGCGGTTCCTCGACGGTCTTCCGGGCGGTGTGACGCTGCACGGGCTCCCGACGATGGAGGGTCGCGTCCCGACGTTCTGCTTCTCGGTCCCCGGTCGGACCGCCCGCGAGGTCGCGGAACACCTCGCGTCGCGCGAGATCGCGGTGTGGTGGGGCAACTACTACGCGCTCGAGACGATCCGTGCGCTCTCGCTCGACGAGGAGGACGGCGCGGTCAGGATCGGGATCATCCACTACAAC
>CAYXAS010000029.1:0-12613 GCA_964461665.1 uncultured Gaiellales bacterium | reverse complement strand
TTGAAACGCCTGATCGAAAATGGAATTGTTAAAGACGTCGGCTTCGGCGACCTGCTCGTCGCGAGCACCCCACTCGGGCTCGTGCGCATCGGGCTTCTGCACTACAACACCGCCGACGAGGTCGATCGGCTGCTCGCAGGGATCGCCGAGGTCGCGTAGAGCTGTCGCGGCGGACGTCGCCGGACGCTTCGCGGGGATTGGCACGTAGTTGGCGCAAAGCCGGCACTGACACGGTGCTCCGATTGCGCGATGCTGAGAGCCCCGGGGGTGGGTGGGGGTTTGGGACGGGACAAGCATCGTGTCGTCGCAAACGCACCTGGGACCGCCTCGGCTCGAGTCACCCCTTCCTCAGGCGGGGGCGCACGCGCCCCTCACACCACGCTGGGCACCGCCCAGGATCAGGTGGCCGGCGCAGCGCCTGCCACCCGGGCTGAACCGAGCGCGGCCGGGCCGCGAGGAGGGCGGGCTAGCATCCGCCCGTGCCGACCTTCGAACGCTCACTGTTGGGGAACGGGACACGCGTCCTCACCGCGCCGATGGCCCATGCGAAGTCGGTCTCGTGCCTCGTGATGTTCGCGGCCGGATCGCGGTTCGAACGGGCCGCTGAATCGGGGATCGCGCACTTCGCGGAGCACATGTTCTTCAAGGGCACCGAACGGCGTCCCACCGCGCACGCGATCGCCACCGAGATCGACGCGATCGGGGCCGAGTTCAACGCGTTCACTGGGAAGGAGGTGACCGCGTACTACGTGAAGTGCGCCGCCGCCGACCGCGACACCGCACTCGACGTGCTCGTTGACATGCTCCACAACTCGCGGTTCGACGCCGAGGAGATCGAGCGGGAGAAGGGCGTGATCATCGAGGAGATGAACATGTACAACGACACGCCGCGTAGTTACATCGGCAACGTCTGGGAGCAGCACCTCTACGGAGACCAGCCGCTCGGACGCGACATCATCGGGACGCAGGAGACGGTGCGCGCGGCGACCCGCGACACGTTCCTCGACTTCACCACCCGCTGGTACCGACCGGAGCGCACCGTGATCGGGATCGGCGGCGCCGTCGGCGACGGACTTCTCGAACGGCTCCAGGATCTCTTCGGTAGCACCCCAACACGCCGACAGGCAGTGCCGAGCCGGCCGCTCCGAGGCCAGCAGGACCGTGTGTGCGACTCCACCCCAAGCAGTCCGACCAGGCGCACCTCGTGATCGGGGCGCCCGGCTACCCGACCGGTCATGCCGACCGCTACGCCGTCCAACTCCTCGGCACCGTCCTCGGTGGCGGAATGTCGTCACGCCTCTGGACGCAGGTGCGAGAGCGCCGCGGGCTTGCCTACTACGTCTTCTGCGGCAACTCCACGTACGCGGACACGGGCGCGCTCGCTGCCCAGGCAGGAGTCGACCTCGACCGGATCGACGATGCCGTCGCGACGATCGTCCACGAACTCCGCACGATCGCGGAGCAACCCGTCCCCGCTGACGAACTCGAGAAGGCCCGGTCGTTCGCGAAGGGCCGGTTCGTCCTCTCGCTCGAGAGCCCCCACGCGACGATCATGTTCGGGCTACGCCGCGAGGTGCTCGAAGGTGCCGCGGTGGAGCCGGACGAGGTACTCGCGGGACTTGACGCCGTCACCGCGGAGGATGTGCGGCGGGTCGCGGCCGACGTGCTTGGCCGGAGCCTCCATCTCGCGCTGATCGGGCCGTTCGACGACCCCGACCGGTTCGAGCGGCTGCTCGCCGCCTGACCTACTTAGTCCTCGGTCGGAGCTTCGGCAGCCCGATTGGCAATCTCGTTCACCACGGCGGCGTCGGCAAGCGTGGTGGTGTCACCCAGCGGCCGGTTCTCCGCCACGTCACGCAGCAGCCGCCGCATGATCTTCCCCGAGCGGGTCTTCGGAAGATCAGGCGTGAAGACAACGTTTGCTGGCTTCGCGATCGCGCCGATCTTCACTGCGACGTGGTTGCGCAACACCTCCATCATCGCGACGCTCGGCTCCTGCCCACTTTTCAGCGTCACGTACGCAACGATCGCCTGACCGGTGATCGGATCCGCCCGGCCGCACACCGCCGCCTCCGCAACCGACTGGTGATCGACGAGCGCTGACTCCACCTCGATCGTCGAGATCCGGTGGCCGGACACGTTCATCACGTCGTCCACCCGGCCAAGCAGCCAGATGTCGCCGTCCTCATCGACCCGAGCACCGTCCCCCGCGAAATACAGCCCGGGGAATCGCTCCCAGTACGTGGACCGGAACCGCTCGTCGTCACCGAAGATCCCGCGTGTCATCGCGGGCCACGGCTTCTCGATCACGAGATAGCCGCCACCCCGTTCGATCCGCTCGCCTGCGTCGTTCACGACCGCAACCTGCACCCCGGGGAACGGCCTCGTCGCGCTGCCTGGCTTCGTCGTCGTGACCCCCGGGAGCGGAGTGATCAACACCATCCCGGTCTCGGTCTGCCACCAGGTGTCCACGACCGGACAGCGGCCGCCGCCGATGTTCTCGTGGTACCAGACCCATGCTTCGGGGTTGATCGGCTCACCGACCGAGCCGAGCAGCCGCAGCGACGAGAGATCCCTGCTCGCCGCGTGCTCGGGGCCCCACTTCATGTGTGCACGGATCGCGGTCGGGGCGGTGTAGAGGATCGTGACGCCGTAGCGCTCGACGATCTCCCACCAGCGCGCGTGGTTCGGGAAGTCGGGTGTCCCCTCGTACAACACGCTCGTCGCGCCGTTGCAGAGCGGCCCGTAGACGATGTAGCTGTGACCGGTGATCCAGCCGATGTCGGCCGCGCACCAGTAGACGTCGCGTTCGGGCTTCAGATCGAAGACGTAGTGATGGGTCGTCGCCGCGCCGACGAGATAGCCACCCGTCGTGTGTGCAATCCCCTTCGGTTTCGCCGTCGTCCCCGACGTGTACATCAGAAAGAGGAGATCCTCCGCGTCCATCGGCTCGCACGGGCACGTCGCCGGGTCGTCCGGGACATCGTGCTCGTGAAGCCACGTGTCGCGGCCCTCGGTCATCGGGACGTCGTTGCCGGTGCGCCGAACCACCAGACACGAGTGAACACCGGGTGCCGCCGCCAACGCCTCGTCGGCCGTGCGCTTGAGCGGTACCACCCCGCCGCGGCGCCACGCCTCGTCCTGCGTCACCAGCACCTCGCACCCCATGTTCACGAGCCGGTCCGAGAGCGACTCGGCCGAGAACCCGCCAAACACGACGGTGTGCGGCGCGCCGAGCCGTGCGCACGCGAGCATCGCGACCGCGAGCTCCGGAACCATCCCCATGTAGATCCCGACCGCCGTCCCCCGGCGGACACCGAGCGCGCGCAACGTGTTCGCAAACCGCACCACCTCGCGCTGCAGCCGCTCGTACGTGATCGTGCGCGTGTCGCCCGGCTCCCCCTCCCAGTGGTACGCGACCCGGTCGCCACGCCCCTCCTCGACGTGGCGATCGACGCAGTTGTACGTCACGTTCAGCGTCGCGCCGAGAAACCAGCGTGTGTACGGGAGCTCCCACTCGTAGAGACGATCCCAGTCGTTGAACCACGTGACGCGCTCGCGGGCGCTCCGCTCCCAGAACTCCTCGAACGGGATGTCATAGATCTCGGCCGTGGCGTTCGCCTGCTCTGCGAACGCAGCGGGCGGCGGGTAGCGGCGCGCCTCGTCGAACAGGGTCTCGATTGCCTGGTCGCCCACCCGCGCGGTTCTACCACGACGGTCGCGGTGCAGCGCAGGCGGTTCGACACGGCCGCCACCTACACTCGCGCGGTGGACGCGCAGGCCCGCGGAGCCGTTCTCCTCGACCGCTGGGCCCGGTTCACACTGGCGGCGGTCCCACCCGGAGCGACGATGTTCGACGCGCACACCCACCTCGGCGAGGACATCGACGGGTCGAGTGCCAGCCCCGAGGAGCTGCTCGCGATCCAGCGCTCGCTCGGTGTCACGCGCTCATTCGTGTTCTGTCTCGACGAGCCCGACCGCCATCCAGCGTTCAGCGCAGCGAACGAACGGACGCTCGCACACGCGGCCGCCGCCGACAGTGAGTTCATTCCGTTCGTGCGGCTCGACCTCGACGAGAGCCCCGTCGCCGAAGCGGAGCGCTGCCTCGAGCGGGGCGCACGCGGGATCAAGCTCCACCCGCGCGCCCAGAAGTTCCTCCCCGACGACCCCCGGCTCGTACCCGTGTTCGCGCTCGCCGCCGAACGGTCGGTGCCAGTGTTGATCCACGGCGGACGAGGGCTCCCCCCGATTGCGGACGGCCTCTCCCGGCTTCTCGACCGCCACGCACCGTCCGCGCTGATCATCGCGCACGCCGGGATCGCCGACCTCGTCGCGCTCGCGCGCGCGTTCGCCGGGCGCCCCGGGGTGGTGTTCGACACCTCGGTGTGGAGCCCGTTCGACCTCCTCGGCCTCTACCGACTCGTCCCACCGGAACAGGTCGTGTACGCCTCCGACTACCCGTACGGTCGCCAGCCCCATGCCCTGCTGAGCGCGATCCTCACCGCGCGCGCCGCGGGGCTCGACGACGATCAGCTGCGGCTCGTCCTCGGCGCCACCGCGGCACGGATCGCGGACGGTGAGCCGCCGCTCGAACCGGGCGTGCCCGTCGGCGAGTCCGATGTCACGCTCCCCGTCGCGTTCGCACGTGCCCACCAGTACCTCTCGATGGCCTCGGCGCTGCTCTGGCTCGGCCGGCCGGACACGTTCGGCGTCCTCGGGCTCGCGCTCGCCGCGTGTGGGGAACGGGGAGACGGGCCGATCGGTGATGCGGCCCACGAGCTCCTCACCGTCGCCGACGCGCTCTGGACAGCGGCCGCAGGGGAGGGTGACGACGCCGAACGGCGCAAGCTGATGTGGAGCACGTACCGCCTCGTCCAACTCGCGAACATCGCTCTCGTGATGGGCGTCGCTGCACCGTGACGGTCGCGGTCGTCGTGCTCGCAGCGGGCGAGGGCAGCCGCTTTGGCGGCCCGAAGCAGCGACTCACGCTCCCGTCCGTGCTCGAACGGGTCATCGCCGCCGGAGCAGGCGAGATCGTGGTGGTGGAAGGAGCCCACGACCTGAGTGACCTCCCGCTACCCGCGGGCGCACGGCTCGTCCACTGCACGTCGTGGGCCAGCGGGCCCGGGGCGTCACTTCGCTCAGGCGTGGAGGCGCTCAGCTCCGAGGTCGAGGCCGCGCTCATCGTGCTCGCCGACGGTCCCAGCCTCAGCCCGGCCGCGCTCCACCGTGTGACGGAGTCGTGGCGCCGCGATGGCGGCGAGGCGGTCGGCGCGTCCTACGGTGGAATCCGGGGCCACCCGCTTCTCGTCGCCCGGTCAGCGTGGACCCGGATCCCCGACGAAGGGCTCCGCGCGCTGCCGATCCACCTCGTCGCCTGCGACGACCTCGGAGCGCCGGGCGATGTGGACGTCCCGGAGGACCTCCACGGCTACCCTTGACCCCGTGGCGGAACTGACCGAAACCGTGCAACTCAGCGGCTTCCGGTGTGAGCGTTGCGTGACCCGGCTCACAGCCGTGCTCGAAGGGCACCCCGGGCTCCATTCCGCCTGGGGCGACCATGGCGGCGCGGTGCGCCTCACGTGGGACGACGAACTGACGAATCGCGGGGCACTGGTCGCAGCGATGGCCCGCGGCGGCTTTCACGAAGTCACCGCAGTCGCGTCCTAGTCGACCCACGGGGCCACACGGATCCACATCGTCCCGCCGCGAGGCGCGACGACCCTACGCAGCCGGTCTGGCCCTGATCCCGTGCACCGGGCGGCCCGCGGCCTCCCACGCGTAGTACGAGGCGCTCGGACCGTGCGCGGGCTCATACCCGACGACCCGCGGGTTTCGCCCTACCTCCTTCGCGCGCTGCGCGTGCCAGAGGAGATTCGGGTCATCCCGTTCCTGCCAGACGAGCACGAAGTGGGCGGCGGTCATGAACTCCGCGACAAACCGGCAGTCCGCAGCGGGGCACGGGAACGGGTCGGTGCTGACGCACCACCAGCCCGAGTGGTCGTCGTCACCCGTGTCGTTCCAGACGTCCTCGTCGACATCCTGCTCATCGTCGAGCAAGATGGTCTCGCGGCGCGACGGCTCGTGCACCCCGGCAGGGTAGACGCAGAATGCAAGCACCGAGCGATCGTCCGTCTTCTGTCGAGCGCGACGACACAGTGCGGCAACCGGCAAGCACCCACAGGGAGGTGCGGATCGGCGCCGGTAGATGAGCAGCGCAACGACACGCCCGAGACCGGGGAAGTGTTCATCTAAAATCGGTGGTATGGCCACCGACCGGATCCGGCTGCTGCTCGAGGAGGCGTTTCCGGGCTCCGGGATCGACGTGATCGATCGCACGGGTGGTGGCGACCACTTCCAGGTGGTCGTGACGAGCGCCTCGTTCGACGACCTCCCGCTTGTCGCCTGCCACCGGCTGGTCAACCGCGCGCTCGCAGCGCCGCTCGCAGACGGCACCATCCACGAGCTCCGCATCACGACGAAGGGAACCCGATGAGTCTTCGCGACGAGATCGCACAGGTGATCGAGACCGAGCCGGTCGCCATCTTCATGAAGGGAACACCCGAACGACCCGCCTGCGGCAACTCGCTCCGCGCCATCCAGGCCCTCTGGGATGCGGGAGCGCCGATCGCTGCCGTGGACGTCCTCCCCGACCCGCTCATCCGTCAGGAGCTGTCCGCGCTGAGCGACTGGCCGACGATCCCACAGATCTTCATCCGCGGCGAGCTGATCGGCGGTGCGGACATCACGGAGGAGCTGCACCAGTCGGGCGAGCTCTCCCTGAAGCTCGACGTGGCGCTCGGAACGGATCGGACGCCGACGGTGAAGCTGATTGCGCTTCCCGCCAACGCGCCGACAGCCTGAGCGCGCTGGATC
Source organism: uncultured Gaiellales bacterium (assembly GCA_964461665.1). Taxonomy (GTDB): domain Bacteria; phylum Actinomycetota; class Thermoleophilia; order Gaiellales; family Gaiellaceae; genus Gaiella. Next base: position 5,737 of record CAYXAS010000029.1, on the reverse strand, counting down.
ACCCCGGCCGCCGCCCATGACCCATCCCGACTCGTTCGGCGCACGCTCCGACCTCGAGGTTGGCGGCGAGACGCTCGAGGTGTTCGCACTCGCCGCACTCCGGCGCCGGTTTGCGGTCGAGCGGCTGCCGTTCACACTCCGCGTGCTGCTCGAGAACCTCCTCCGGCGCGAGGACGGGGTCACCGTCACCGCCGATCAGATCGAGGCGCTCGCCCGCTGGGATGCGACGGCGGAGCCGACCAGCGAGATCACGTTCGCGCCCTCCCGTGTCCTCCTCCAGGACTTCACGGGGGTTCCTGCCGTCGTCGACCTCGCCGCGATGCGGGATGCGCTCGCGGGATTCGGCGGCGACCCGTCACGGATCGAGCCGATGATCCCCGCCGAGCTCGTGATCGACCACTCGGTGCAGGTGGACGCATTCGCCTCGCGACTCGCGATCGGCCGCAACTCGGAGCTCGAGTTCCGCCGCAACCGCGAGCGCTATTCGTTCCTCCGCTGGGGTCAGCAGGCATTCGATTCGCTCGAGGTCGTACCGCCAAACACCGGGATCTGTCATCAGGTCAACCTCGAATATCTCGCGCGCGTCGTCGAGCGCCGCGATGGCCGCGCCTTCCCGGACACGCTCGTCGGGACCGATTCGCACACGACGATGGTGAACGGGCTCGGGGTGCTCGGCTGGGGTGTCGGTGGGATCGAGGCGGAGGCCGCGATGCTCGGGGAGTCGATCTCGATGCTCGTCCCCCAGGTGGTCGGGTTCCGGCTCCACGGGAGGCTGCCGGCCGGCGCCACCGCGACCGATCTCGTCCTCACCGTGACCGAGATCCTGCGCTCGATCGGCGTCGTCGGAAAGTTCGTCGAGTACATCGGCGACGGACTCGCGGGACTGCCGCTGGCCGACCGCGCGACGATCGCGAACATGTCGCCCGAGTACGGCGCGACCTGCGGCTTCTTCCCGGTGGATGACGAGACGCTCCGGTATCTGCGGCTCACCGGCCGCGACGAGAGCCGCGTCTCACTCGTCGAGCGCTACTGCAGGGCGAACATGCTGTGGCACGACCCGGCGGACGGCGAGCCCATGTACACGCGGCTCGTCGAGCTCGATCTCGGGGATGTCGAGCCGTCGCTCGCGGGGCCACGCCGCCCGCAGGATCGCGTCCCGCTCCGACAGGCGAGGGATCGCTTTATCGAAGCGCTTCAGTCGTTCGGGGTGGACTACGGCACCACCGTGGACGAGGGCGTGGCGGAGACGTTCCCCGCCTCGGACGCGACCGCGTCGCAGCAGCCCGGCGCGCGCGAGCCAGAGGGGGTGGCGCCGGTGCCGGTGAACGGGCATGTGTGTGGTCCGCACACGGTGACGGCGGTGATCGACGGGATCGAACACGAGCTTGGGCACGGGACGGTCGTGATCGCCGCGATCACCTCGTGCACCAACACCTCAAACCCCGCGGTGATGGTCGGAGCGGGCCTGCTCGCGAAGAAGGCGGTCGAGCGTGGGCTCGCCCAACGGCCGTGGGTGAAGACGAGTCTTGCGCCCGGCTCCCGAGTCGTGACCGACTACTACGACCGGGCGGGGCTCACCCCGTACCTCGAGCAGCTCGGGTTCCACACCGTCGGGTACGGGTGCACCACCTGCATCGGGAACTCCGGGCCGCTGCCGGAGGAGGTGTCGCGCGCGGTCAGCGAGGGCGGGCTCGTCGCGTGTGCCGTGCTGTCGGGGAACCGCAACTTCGAGGCGCGCGTCCACGCCGAGGTGAAGGCGAACTACCTCGCGTCACCGCCGCTCGTCGTCGCATACGCGCTTGCGGGGCGGATGGACATCGACCTCGCGACCGAGCCGCTCGGTCATGACCCCGACGGCGTGCCGGTCTTCCTCTCCGACCTGTGGCCGTCGCAGGCGGAGGTACAGGAGACCATGGAGGGCGCGATCGGGCGTGAGATGTTCGAGACGGCGTACGCGAACGTCTACACCGGCGACGAGGAGTGGCGAGCACTGCCCGCACCCACCGGCGCCCTCTATGACTGGGACGATGCGTCCACCTACGTGCGACACCCGCCGTACTTCGACGGGATGACGCAAGAGACCGGTGTGGTCAGCGATATCACGGGCGCCCGCTGCCTGGTCTCGCTCGGCGACTCGATCACCACCGATCACATCTCGCCCGCTGGCTCGATCCGGCCCGATACCCCCGCCGGCCGGTACCTGAGCGAGCACGGCGTCCCATCGGAGGAGTTCAACTCGCTCGGCGCGCGGCGCGGGAACCACGAAGTGATGGTGCGCGGCACGTTCGCGAACGTGCGGCTGCGGAACCTCCTCGTGCCCGCCTCGGAAGGAACGTGGACCGCGCATCTCCCGTCAGACGAGGAGATGACGATCTTCGACGCAGCCGAGCGCTACGTCGCGGACGGCGTGCCCACGATCGTGCTTGCCGGCAGGGAGTACGGCTCCGGCTCGTCGCGTGACTGGGCGGCGAAGGGACCACGGCTGCTCGGGGTCCGCGCGGTGCTCGCAGAGAGCTACGAGCGGATCCACCGCTCGAACCTGCTGATGATGGGGATCCTCCCGCTCCAGTTCCTCCCGGGCGAGAGCCGGGAGACGCACGGGATCACCGGCCGCGAGAGCTTCTCGGTGATCGGGGTCGAGAACGCATCCGCCGAGCGTGTGACGGTGCGCGCCGACGCGAAGGAGTTCACCGCGATTCTCAGGCTCGATACCCCGCGCGAACGCGAGTACGTCCGCCACGGCGGGATCCTCCCGTACGTGCTCCGGCGCCTCATGACGGATGGGTGACGCCGCCCGCGAAGTCGGCGCGGGAAGAGGGGATGAGGTGATTCGGCTGCGGGGTGGAGTTGCGACGCGCTCCATCTCACTCCTCCTAGGTCTGTTCCTCTTCGCACTCGGTCTCGTGCTGCAGTTCGAGTCGGGACTCGGTCTGCCGCCGTGGGATGTCCTGAACCAGGGCATCTCCGAACACACGTCTCTCTCCTTCGGTCAGGCGAACATCGGGGTCGCGCTGTGCGTGCTCGCGGTCGCGTCCGCGCTCGGGGCTCGGATCGGTGTCGCAACCATCGCGAATGCGGTGCTGCTCGGCGTGTTCGCCGATCTCCTGCTCTCGCTCGACGGGATCACAGCCCTCGCTGATGCGTCACTTGGAACGCGGATTGCACTGCTGCTCGGCGGGATCGGGATCGTCGGGCTCGGCTCCGCCTTCTACCTCGGCGCAGCGATGGGCGCGGGACCACGCGATTCGCTGATGGTCGTGACGGTGAGGCGGACAGGCCGCCGCATCGGCATCGTGCGCGCCGCGATCGAGGTCCCCGTCGCGGTTGCCGGGCTCGCGCTCGGCGGCACCGTCGGCATCGGGACGGTCGTGTTCGCGTTCGGGGTCGGGCTCGCGGTCGAGGCAGGCTGCGCCCTCGTCGCGCGGCTCGGACTCACCGCCGCCTGACGACGAAGCGCGTACACCGACACACTTCTGGTCCGAAATCGGCACAGACACGTAACACGAACCGTGCGATGATCACCACCCCGTGGGCGGGTGGGGGTTAGGGATGGAAGCGTAGAGCGGACCGCGCACGCCGAGCGGCGGGGGATGCGACAACCGGCGACGGTACGATCGCAGCGATGAAGGGGCTCGTGTGCGCAGGCGGCGAGGCGACCCGGCTCGGGGAGCTCACCCGCGTCACCAACAAGCATCTGCTCCCCGTCGGGCGCTGGCCGATGATCCTGTACCCGCTCCAGCTGCTCGAGCGGGCCGGGGCACGCGACGTGCTGCTCGTCACGGGAAAGGCGCACGCTGGCCAGATGATTGACCTGCTCGGCGACGGGAAGCTCGACGCCCGTGGGACAGCGGAGCCGCTGCTCGATCTCGCGCTCACCTACCGGGTGCAGACGCGGGCCGGGGGAATCGCGCAGGTCGTCGGAATGGCACGCGACTTCGCACGCGGCGAGAAGCTCGTCGTCGTGCTCGGCGACAACGTCTTCGAGCACGCGCACGCGGCGGAGATCACAGCCTGGGGAGCGAGCGCAGACGATCGAGCGCGCATCTTCGTCAAGGAGGTTCCCGACCCCGAGAACTTCGGCGTCGTCGTGTATGACGGCGACGGCACGGTGACCGACATCGTCGAGAAGGCAGGAGTCGTCGATCTCCGATATCCCGCGCCCCCCTCGCCCCACGCGGTCGTTGGCCTCTATTGCTATCCGCCCGACGTGTTCGACGTGATCGATGCGCTCGAGCCGTCGAGCCGCGGAGAGCTCGAGATCACCGACGTCAACCGGTGGTACGCGCAACAGGGTCGGCTGGATGTGGTCGAGGTACGCGGCTGGTGGGAAGACGCCGGGAAGCACTGGCAGCACCTCGCCGAGATCGGCCGTCGCGTCGAGGAGACGGGCGCCAACAACCCGTGAGCGCAGGCCAGGTCGAGGGGATCATTCGGTTCCCGCTCCCGCGGCACGCGGACGGGCGCGGCTGGTTCACCGAGTTGCGGCGCGACAGCCGCCTGCCGCTCCCGGTGGCGCAGACGAACCTCTCGTTCTCACGCGCGGGTGTGATCCGTGGCCTCCACTGGCACCACCGCCAGAGCGACCTGTTCGCGTGCCTGCACGGCACCGCACGGGTCGTCGTGCTCGACCGAGAGACGGGCTCGACGTTCGCGGAGGACATCGGTGACGACAACCCGGTCGCGCTCTGGATCCCCGGCCACCACGCGCACGGATTCGAGGCGCTGACCGACATCCTGTTCTGTTACCACGTCACCGCCGAGTACGACCCGGCCGACCCCGACGAGCACGGGGTCGCGTGGGACGACCCGCGCGTCAGACACCTGTGGAACACCACGACCCCGATTCTCTCCGAGCGCGACCGCGTCGCGTCCTGATCACCGGCGCGGGCGGCCAGCTCGGGCTGGCGCTCACCGGTGCGTTCGCGGACGACGAGACGCTCGCGCTCGACCGCGCCGCGTGGGACGTGGCGTTCCCGGAACCCGCGCTGCCGTGGCAGCCTGACCTCGTGCTCCACGCAGCCGCCTGGACCGATGTGGACGGCGCGGAGCGCAACCCGCAGGGGGCGGCCGCGGTCAACGTCGGCGGAACGGCGAACGCGGCGGCGCTCGAAAGCGCGATCGTCGCGTTCTCCAGCGACTACGTGTTCGACGGCTCGAAGCGGTCGCCGTACGTCGAGTCGGACGCGCCCGCTCCGCTCTCCGCCTACGGGCGGACGAAGCTGCACGGTGAGGGGGCCGCGGGCGAGCGTGCCTGGGTGGTGCGAAGCTCGTGGCTCTTCGGGCCGACGGGCCGAAACTTCCTGCTCACGATGCTGCGGCTCGGCCGTGAGCGCGACGAGGTCGCCGTCGTGGATGACCAGCGCGGCTGCCCGACGTACGTCGGGCACCTCGCCGCTGCAACGCGGGCGCTCGTCGATGCGGACTCCCCGTTTGGTGTCTGGCACCTGGCCGCGGACGGCGACTGCACCTGGGCGGACTTCGCGGAGGCGATTTTCGAGGACGCGGGCATCCGCTGCCGCGTCCGCCGGATCGCAACCGCAGAGTTGGGCCGTCCCGCGCCCCGTCCCGCCAACTCGGTACTGCGGAGCGAGCGGGACGGGGCCCCGACCCTTCCACACTGGCGTGAAGGCCTTCGTGACTGTCTGGCGGCACTGGGGAGCGGGGGCACGCAGGGAGTCGGCCGCTAGCTGGACTAACCACACACCTTCGAGACGCCTGATCGCGTCCGAGCCTCCCG
>CAYXAS010000028.1:10404-26698 GCA_964461665.1 uncultured Gaiellales bacterium | reverse complement strand
CAGCCCGACCACCCATCAGCCGCGTCTCACACGTCTGTGGTCAGTACAGCTAGTCGGGCAGCCGAAGCGGCAACACGAGCCGGAACAGGCTGCCGTCTCCGGGGCGCGACTCGAGTTCCACCCGTCCGCCAAGCGCTGTCGCGAGTTCGCGCGCGATCGGTAGCCCGAGTCCGGTGCCCTGCGTGTCGCCCGAGACGAACACCTCGAAGATCGTCTCCTGATCCTCCAGCGGAATCCCGGGCCCCGTGTCGCGCACCTCGACCACGACCTCGTGAGACGTCGTCGCGAGCGCGACGCCGACGGTGCCGCCATCGGGTGTCCAGCGGAACGCGTTTTGGAGCAGGTTGGTGATGGTCTGCAACACCCGGTTTCCATCGGTGAGGATCGTGGGTGGCTCGCCGTCGAGCCGGAGCGGTGACGCGATCGATCGACGACGCGCCTCGTCGGCGAAGCCGCCGAGCGCCAGCTCAACGAGTCGACCCATGTCCACCTCCTCGGAGAGGACGGTGAAGCGGTGCGCTCGCAGCTTTGCGAGATCGACGATGTCGCCGACGAGCCGCTCGAGACGGACTGCCTCGGTTGCGACGACGTCGAGCGACGCGGCAACGTCCCCGGGGTCGTCGATCACCCCGTCCCGCAGCGCCTCGACGTGCCCCTTGATTGCAGTCAGCGGCGTCCGGAGCTCGTGCGAGACGGACATCAGGAACTGTCGCTCGCGCGACTCGGCGGCACCGAGTCGCGTCGCCATCTCGTTGAACCGCTCGGCGAGCAGGTGGATCTCGGTCGGCTTCGGTCGGGCGTCGACCCGGACATCGTAGTTCCCTTCCGCGATCTCCTCGGCCGCCTCCGCGAGTAGGAGGACGGGCCCCGAGATCCGCCTCGACATCCACCACCCCACGAGGCCGGCGAGCAGCGTCCCTCCGGCGAAGGCCAACAACAGGCGCGCGAGGAGAGGGGGCCAGGCGTTGGCGAGCTGGTCCTCTGGCTTCCCGACAACGATCGCCGCGAGCGGCTCCGACCCCGTCTCGAGCACCAGCGGCTGTGAGACCGCGAGATACCCCCGCTCCTCGTCCGGCGGGACGAACGTGAACCGCTCCTGCCCATCGAGCATCCGGACTCTGACCGGCACGAGCGACTCCGGAAGTCGATCTAGTCCGAACTCCTCACCGGGGAACGGGTTCGCACCGATATACCAGAGCCGATCTCCGGTCGCGAGCCCCAGCGCGCTGCCGGCAAAGTCCGGTGCGGGCGCGTTCTCCTCGAGTCCGCGCAGCGCCGCTGCCGAATAGAGCGACGCGATCCCGACCGCCTCGCGGCGGAGCTCCTCGAGCGAACGGTCGCGCGCGAGATCCTGGAAGAGGCGGAAAGCGATCGCGCTCGCAACGAGACCGCCGAGAACGATCCCGAGCAGGAACAGCGCCGGCAGCCGGACACGAAGCGACCCGGGCATCGACCGAAGCCTACGAGGCTACGCGGCGGGTGCGGGCGATCGCTCGACCGCGACCTTGTATCCGACCCCCCACACGGTCACGATCGGGGATGCGTCTTCGAGCTTCTTTCGGATTTGACGCACGTGGACATCCACGGTGCGCGTGTCACCTGCAAACGTGTACCCCCACACGCGTTCGAGGAGCTGGTCGCGCGTGAGCACGATCCCCCGGTGGTACAGGAGCTCCCAGAGGAGGTCGAACTCCTTCGGCGCGAGCTGGATCTCCTCACCGGCGACGAGCACCTCACGGCGCCCCGCGTTGACGACGAGGTCGCCATGGCGGAGATCGTCACCCGGGTCGATCCGCCGGTCGGGGGCGGCGCGACGGAGCACGCTCTTCACGCGCGCCACGAGCTCTCGCGGGTTGAACGGCTTCGTCATGTAGTCGTCGGCGCCGATCTCGAGTCCGATGATCTTGTCAACGTCCTCGTCGCGCGCGGTGAGCATCAGGATTGGCACATCCGAGGTCGCACGGATCCGGCGGCACACGTCTATCCCGTCCCCGTCCGGAAGGTTGAGGTCGAGGATCACGAGCGACGGCGTGTTCGCCGCGACCGCATTCACCGCACCGTTCGCGGTCGCGACCGCGCGGACGCCGAACCCTGCCTTCTGGAGATACATCGAGACGAAGGAGACGATCGACTGCTCGTCCTCGACGATCAGGACCGTCTGCTCCGCTGAGGTGGTCACTCGGGCGCGGTCTCGTCGGACTCGGCGTCCGTCACCGGGCCACCGAACTCGATGAGCCTGTCGTCGAGCGCGCCGAGCGAGATCGCGTCCTCGTCGCCGACCCGGATGATCCCGATGTCGCGACCCGACGGATCGCTCTTCAACTTCGGGGTGAGCTTCCCGATGCCGCGCGCGGAGATCGAAATCCCCTCGCCTTTCACGACGACGCGGTAACTGCCCCCGGGAATCCAGAACGTCAGATCGCGGCCGCGGATCGTGACGACCTTCCCGTAGGGGACGCCGTTCACGCGCGGGCTCCACTGGTCACCGGGCGTGCGATCGATGATCACGAGTGTGCCGCGCTCGACGTGGCCGACCAGCGTGCCGGTGGCGTCGATCGTGAGTTGACCACGCGCGCCCTCGACCGCAAGCGTGCCGGGGATGACGACCGCCCTCTCCTTCGCAGCGTGCGCGGGGAGAGCGAGACCGGCAAACAGGGCAGCGCACATCGCCGCGACAGATACGAACCGAGCCACGCCGGAAGTATCGGGACGATCGATGCGCCCGTGGTGTGTCGGGTGTAAGGATTCCGTTACGGCGTGCGGACGCTCAGGCGTCGTCGTACCGGTAGAACCCGCGACCCGACTTGCGCCCGAGCAGCCCCGCGTTCCGCATCGCGACGAGCCGTGCCGGGGGAGCCATCCGCGGCTCGCGTGTCTTCTCCCACAGCGCCTCGGAGGCGTGGACGTGGACATCGATCCCGACCATGTCCGCGAGTTCGCAGGGGCCCATCGGCCAGCCGGTGCCCGCCTTCATCGCCGTGTCGAGATCCTCCGGGGAGACGCGCGCCTCGTCGAGCACGCGAAGGCAGTCGTTCATCAGGGGGATCAGGATGCGATTCACGACGAACCCGGGCGTGTCGTGGCAACGCACTGCGTGCTTCCCCATCCGCGCTACAACCGCTGCGGCCGTCTCGACCGCCTCATCGGACGAGAGTTGCGCGCGCACCACTTCGACCAGCGCCATGAGCGGCGCGGGGTTGAAGAAGTGCATTCCGACAACGCGTTCGGGTGACGAGGTGGCGGCCGCGATCTCGGTCACCGAGAGCGCGGAAGTGTTGGTCGCGAGCACCGCATCGGCCGCACAGAGGCGCTCCAACTCTGCGAACAGGGCCCTCTTCGGCTCCAACTGCTCGACGATCGCCTCGATCACGAGATCGCACCGCCCGAGCGGGTCCAGCGCGACCGTGGTCTCGAACCGGCCAAGCGCATCGTCGCGGCCCTCGGCGGCGAGTTGTCCCTTCTCGACCTTCCGCCCGAGGAAGTGAGCGATCTTCGCCGTCGCGCTCGCGCAGAGCTCCTCGCTCACCTCGCGCCCCACCACCGCGTAGCCCGCCTCGAGCGCAACCTGCGCGATTCCCGCTCCCATCGCGCCGAGCCCGACCACACCGACCGTCGTCACCTCGCGCGCCACGCGGACCAGCCTAACGCTTCCGAAGCCAGGGAACGAGCGTGCGGATCAGGGGGCTCCGCGCCGCCGGAGCGCAGAGCGGGTCGGTGTGAAGCATCGTCGGGTCGTGCTCGACCACCGCGTCGCCGCGCGGCGACGCGGAACGGTCAAGGAACGCACGGGCACCCTTGCGCGCCGACGGCAGGTCCCCAGTCGAGAACGAGTAGAGCGGGACGTCGACCGTCGAGAGATGGTGGAGACGGAGACCGAGCAGCCGGGTGACGGGATCGGGCGAGAGGCTCGCGGCACCGATCAGGTCGATCTTGAGCCGTGTCGGGAAGTACCAGTCGAACGCGTTCGGACCCGATGCGCCCACGAGCCGAAGCGCGTTCGGAAGCCCGCACCGCTCGGGGCTCACCCCTGTTCGGGTGAGCGCGAACCGGAGAAAGTCGAGGTTCGTCGGCTCGCCCGGCGGCCGGTACTCGGCCGGGACGAGCGGCGAGGCGGCGAGCTCGGATGGCGCATCCGGCGCCCAGAGCGCATACATCGCGGCGAGCTGACCGAACACGCCGAACAGCCATGGCACTCCGATCCCGAGCCTGTCGTCGAACGGCTGCGGCGCGCGGCGGAGCGCCGCGAGTTCGCGTCTCGCGTCGGCAACGGTGGGTGCGCCGAACGTCCCGAGCTGTCCACCGTCGATCAGCACGAGCCCGTCGAGGTCGAGGTGGCCCGGTCTGCCACCGAAGTCCCAGGCTGCGTACGCGAGCGCAGTCGCGGCACCGAGCGAGTGACCGCCGAGGATCACCGTCCGCCCGTCCGCGCCCGCGCGCCTCACGACTGCGCGGAGGTCGGCGAGAGTCGCGCCGAGACCCCACTCGCGCGCGTCGGGGCGCTTCCGCGCACGGTCTGGATCGAAGGTCCGCCCTCCGAGCGAAAGACGCTCGAAGTAGTAGCGATACACCGTCCCGGGTTCCCCCGACGCGAACCCGAGCGTGTCCTCCAGCGCGTCACCACGGCGATCAACCGCCCACACCTGAAGATCGGGCACCCGTTCGACAAGCTGCTGCGCGAGGACACCGAACACGCCGGCTCCGCCCCCGAGCCCCGGAACGAGGACGAGCACCCTGCGCGCGTCAGTCGGGCCGTACGTCGTGACGCTCGCACCGGGTGCGGCAACAGCCACTGACGTCGCGGTCACCGCGGCCACGACCACCGCGGTCACGACGAGCATGCGGCGCATCGCGGGCGCTACAACCGCTCGACCACTGCGGCGATCGCCTGTCCCTGACCGATGCACATCGACGCGACGCCGTATCGCTCACCGCGCCGGTCAAGCTCACCCAGGAGCGTTGCGACGATCCGCGCCCCTGTCGCCCCAAGCGGGTGGCCGATCGAGATCCCGCCGCCATTCGGGTTCACATCGCCCGCGCGCCACCGCTCGCCGAGCTCTGTGTCGGCAAGGAACTGGAGCACCACCGACGCAAACGCCTCGTTCGCCTCGATCACACCGATCTCATCCCACGAGAGGCCCGCGCGGCGCAGCGCGCTCTCGCAGGCTGGCGGGTTCCCGTGCAGCATCCGGTACGGGTCGACGCCCGCGATCCCGAACGAGACGAATCGCGCGCGCGGTTCGACCCCGAGCATGCGAAGCCCCCGCTCGCTGGTGATCAGCATCGCAGCGGCGCCATCGACAATCGCACTCGAGTTCCCGGCGGTCACCACCCCGTCGTCCCGGAATGCGGGCCGGAGCGACGCGAGCTTCTCGAGCGATGTGTCACGGCGCGGGTTCTCGTCGGTCCCGATGAGCACGGCCGCACCTGCGGCACCGACCTCCACCGGGACGATCTCCCGGTCGAACCGCCCCTCATCGATCGCACGGGCAGCGCGGACGTGCGACTCGAGGCTGTACGCATCGAGCGCCTCCCGGGTCAGGCCCCACTCGGATGCGATCGCCTCGGCGGAGATCCCCTGCGGCACGATCTCCCAGCGGGAGTACAGCGACGGCGGGAAGCCCTCGAACCCTCCAGCGACGAGGTTCGAACCCATCGGGACGCGCGACATCGACTCGACTCCGCCTGCGACGACAACATCGAGGTGCCCTGCCTGAATCGTGGCGGCCGCGTTGAACGCCGCCTGCATCGACGATCCACACTGACGATCGACCGTCGTGCCACACACCGTCTCGGGCCATCCCGCGGTGAGCGTCGAGACGCGCGCGACGTTCGTGGCCTGTTCGCCGAGCTGTGTGACACAGCCGAGTTGGACGTCCTCGACCTCCGCCGGATCGACCCCGACGCGCCCGACCAGCCCGTTCAGCGCCTGCGCTGCGAGCTCCTCCGCGCGGACACCGGCGAGCACGCCGTTCCGGCGGCCGACGGGCGTGCGGATCGCCTCGACGATGTATGCGTCGCTCATGGCCCCGACCATACCGCGTGGGCCAGAGGCTCGGTTATGTTGCCATAATAGACGACTCTTGTGCGAGTCCTTGTAACATCCGACCGCAGCCGCTACACTCCTCTTCCGGAAGGCCACAGGGAGGCAGAGATCGGCATCATGCCTCGAAATCGCTCCGTAGGAGACCGTCGTGATGGATGATCACACCGCGCAACTTCGGTCTTGTATGTATCAGTTCTCGCGAGCCATCTATCGCTCGATCAAGGACCACGTCGATCCGTACGCTCACGCTGTTGCACGCGCGGAGTTCCGGCGGACGGTGCTGAGCGAATGCGAGGCGACGATGGGTCGCCTTGCGGAGGATCCGTACTACTTCGCGCGCCCCGACCGGCAGCTCTTCCTCGACATCCGCCGATACTTCCCGATCACCTCCCAGGCGCAGGTCGCGTGGGCCGTCAGCCAGGGCGTCACCGCTGCGGTCGCGTTCATCGAGCGCCAGCTTGCAGAGGGGCTGTTCGACGGTGGCATCGCGCACTGCAAGGCAACAACCCGCAAGGGGAAGGCGTGCCAGCGGACGCCGCTTCCCGCGCGCGACTTCTGTCCGTCGCACCAGCATCTCGAGCGCTCGCTCTCGCCGCGCGTCGCGGCGGCCGCATAGCAGCGCCGCGATCCCGTCACCGATTTGGTTCCAGCCCGGCGCGATTCGCCGTGCGCGCCGCGATAGGCTGGCCCGCACGTGTCACATGACGCCGACAAGCTAATCCGACAGCTCTCGCTCGTCGCGTTCCTGATGGCGGAGCGGCGCCCGCTCACCGCGCGAGACGTGAAGGGGAACGTCGAGGGGTACTCCGAGATGTCCGACGAGGCGTTCGCGCGCCGGTACTACTCGGATCGTGCCGAGTTGACCGCGCTCGGCGTTCCGCTCACCTCGCAGCGCGACGAGTTCACCGGCGAGGAGCTGTACACCCTTCGGTCGGAGCACTACTTCCTCGATCGCCTCGATCTCGAGAACGACGAACTCGCAGCGCTCCAGACCGCACTCTTCGCCCTAGAGGGAAAGTTCGCGTACGCGGAGCCGCTGCGGCTCGCGCTTCAGAACCTCGCGCTCGGGCGCCCCGGGTTCGCTCATGCGCCGACACCCACGGCCGAACGGGTCAGGGTCACCGCGCCCGACTACTCGCCGGAACAGGCGGGGCGGCTCTCGAAACTCGAGTCGGCGATCTCCAAGCAGCGCACGATCCAGTTCCGCTACTGGTCGCCAGCGCGTGAGCGCGAGACCGAGCGGAAGGTGAACCCGTATGCGCTCCGACTCGACGAGGGCACCTGGTATGTGCTCGGCCACGATCTCGAGCGGCAGGCGATCCGTACCTTCCGCGTCGCACGCATCCGGTCGGAGATCCGGTTCGCCACCCGGCGCGAACGCGACTTCCGGCTCCCGGCCGATTTCAACGTCGATGCGCACCGCGTCCCGCGCCCGTGGCAGGTGGGCGAGATCGTCGGTGTGGCGCGGATCCGGGTGCAGGGCGACACCGCATGGTGGGTCGAACGGACGCTTGCCGACGCGGGCACGATCAAGGACGGCGTGTTCGAGACGGGGTATGCCGCGCTCGAGCCGCTCGTCTCGTGGGTTCTCCGCCAGAACGGCCGCGCGGTACCGCTCACGCCACCGGCGCTCCGCAACGAGGCCCACGCGGCGCTTGTGCTGCTCCGTGAGCGACATGAGGGAGATCCGCCGGAGGTCGCTCGCGAGCGACGGGTCGCGGCTGTCGAGCCACCGTCCGACAGGGCACTCGTCGGGCCGGTCGTGCCGGAACGGTTCGGACTCCTCCAGGCGCTGCTCGCCCATCTCCTCACCGCGTGTGGCGACGAACGCGGCACGTCGCTTGAGGCCGACGAACTCGCCGCACGGTTCTCGATCCCCCGGGTCGAGCTACAGGATCACCTGTCGCTCCTGAACCTCGTCAACTTCGGCGGTGGGTGCTACACCGTCTACTCGGAGGTGGACGAGGAGACGGGCCGGGTCCGAGTGGACAAGGAACTCTACGGCGACGTCTTCCGCCGACCACCCAAGCTGACCCCGCTGGAAGCGCGTGCGATCCGACTCGCGATCGAGTACGTGGGTCCGACAATCGCTGCGGATGCAAATACCCCGCTCGAACGCGTCCGGCGGAAGCTCGAGGAGACGTTCGGCCAGTTCGCGCTCGTGCAGACGCCGACCCCGCGCGCCGTCGACGGCGAGGAGGCACTGGTACGGGCGCTGTCACGCGGAGCCGAGCGTCGTGAACTGGTCGAGATCGAGTACCTGAAGGAGGGCGCCGAGGCGCCCTCCGTTCGGCTCGTGGAGCCGTATGTGATCGAGCGCGAACTGCCGTTCTGGCGTGTCCACACATGGGATCGCACCGTCGGCGCGTCACGGACGTTCCGGCTCGATCGGATGCGTTCCGCCCGAGTGACGACCGAGAAGTTCGAGCCGCGCGAAGGGTTCGACCCGAACTATCTCGCCGAGCCGCGGGTGGCGCGACTCTGGCACTCACCGCTGATCGCGCGCTGGAAACTCGAGCGCAGCGCGCGTCCGCTCACCGACCGAGCCGCCGTTTCAGAGACCGCGTACAAGCACGACGAGTGGCTGTTGTCGGAGCTCCTCGAGGATCGGGGCGAGACGGTGCTGCTCGAGCCAGCGGCGCTGAGAGCCGCAGTCGCGCGTCGTGCGAAGGCGCTCGACAGCGAGCTCCGCGCCGCCGCGCGCGCGCCGCAGGGCTAGACAGGAGCGCACCCCGGGGCGGGCTTGTCACCCGGACGCCGCCAGGCTTCGTCGTAGACGACCGACGAATCCACGGCCCGACCCGGTCAGCCCGCGCGGGCTTCGATCAGCGCGAGTGCCCGCTCCGCCACCGCTCGCAGGAGCGGATCGTCGTTGGAGAGATACGGCTCCGCGAGACGCGCATCCGCGCCGGTGCCCGTGTTCCCGAGCACAACGAGCGCGTTCCGCCGCAGCCACCGAGCGTCGTTGCGAGGGACGAACAGCCGCTCGACGAGGTCCGGCGACGGGCCTGCCCCGAGCCAATCGGCAAGCGACACCGTGGGGGTAGCGGAAGCGTCGACCCGCGTCCCGCTCCGCCGCCGCTCGACCCCGCGGTTCCATGGGCAGGCGTCCTGGCAGATGTCGCACCCGTACACCCGGTCGCCCAGCGCTGCTGCGATGTCGTCGGGGATCGGCGCGGCGGTCTGCGTCCAGTACGAGAGACATCGGGTCGCGTCGAGCGTTCCCGGCTCGTCGAGCGCGCCGGTCGGGCATGCGTCGATGCAGAGCGTGCACGAGCCGCACCCAGGCGCGACCGGCAGCGAGACCTCCACCTCCGCCTGCGTCACGAGCGCCCCGAGCACCACCCAGGAGCCGTGCGACCGGGTGATGAGCATCGTGTTCTTCCCGTAGAACCCGACTCCCGCCCGCGCCGCCGCCTCGCGGTCGACATGGTCGTTCTCGTCCACCACGACGCGATAAGGCCCTCCGAGCCGCTCCCCGAGTGCACCGAGCCGTTCGCGCAGCAGCATGTAGTGGTCGCGCCACGCGTACCGCGGGAGCCTCCCCTCCTCCGCACCGGGCTCGTCGGCCTCGGCGAAATAACAGAGCGCACCCGCGACCACGGTGCGGGCGCCCTCCAGCAACGTCTCCGGGTGGCACGACACATCGGGCCGGGCCATCGTGAACCGCATCCCGCCGAACAGGCCACGGGCGCGGCGGTCATGGATGTGTCGTTCTGTCTCGACGTACGGGCCGACCGGGGCAGCGCCCACAACATCAATCCCGAGCGCGTCGGCAAGCGTCCGCAACTCGCTGGCGGTCACGGCCGCCACGGCCTCTACCCGAAGCCGAGAATGAACTTCGCGTCGTCCGACATCAGATCGGGCGTCCACGGCGGCTCGAACGTCAATTCGACCTCGACGGTCTCGACCCCGGGGAGCGCGGCGACCGCGTCGTGGATCGCCTCCTGAATCATCTGCCCCGCCGGACAGCCCATCGACGTGAGTGAGTGGGTCACCTTCACGTGCGGGAGCACGATCTCGCAGTCGTAGTAGAGCCCGAGCTCGACGATGTCCATCCCGAGCTCCGGATCCTCCACCCCGTGCAGCGCAGTGACGACATCCTCCTTTGCGACCATGTCCCGAGTGTAACCGTGCGGCCGCCGCTGGACACGGTGCAGCGCGACGGCGATCATGGGGACGACCATCCGACGAGCGGAGGCGAGATGAGCGCGACAACCACAACCGGTGTCCTGCGCACCCGTGAGGAGGGCGGCGGGACCGCTGTCCTCACCGACTGGGGCGTCAACTCCGAGTACGGCACACTGCGCGACGTCCTGCTCGGCGCGGCGGACTCGTTCCGCTGGCTCGGCGAGGAGAACGCCCAGTACTCGGCGCTCGTCCGGTCCACCCTCCGCAAGGGGTACGTCTTCGACCGCGACCTCGCGCTGCGCCAGCACGCGGAACTCGTCGATGCCTACCGCGACGCTGGCGTGAACGTCCATCTGCTCGAAGCGCGAGACGAGTTGGCCTACGGCGTCTATGCGCGCGACTCCAGTTTCATGACGCCGTTCGGCGCCGTCATCTGCCAGCTCGCGAGCCCGCGGCGGCGTGGCGAGTATGCGACGACGCTCCGTTTCTATCTCGAGCACGGGATCCCGATCTACGACCTCGTCTCCGCCGGAAGCTTCGAGGGCGGGGACTGCAACATGATCGAGCCTGGGTGCGCGCTCATCGGCTACACCGGGATGCGCTGCGAGGAGATCGCGGCGAAACAGGTCGGGGGCTGGTTGTCGGCGGAGGGGATCGAAGTGATGTACGCCCCAATCGACGAGTACTACGTCCACATCGACCTCATGGTCTGCATGCTCGCCGAGAAGCTCGCCGCTGTGTGTCTCGAAACGACCGAACCGGAAGTCATTGGGTGGCTCGAGTCGAAGGGGATCGAGATCGTCCCCGTCAGTTTCCAGGACACGATGGGGCTCGGCTGCAACGTGATGGCGCTCGGCGGGGACCGAGTGATCTCGATCGCCCAGTCACCCGCGCTCAACGCGCGGCTCCGCGCGCTCGGGTTCACTGTCTACGACCCGGACATGAGCCAGTTCCTGCTCGCGGGCGGCGGGGTGCACTGCATGGCGCAGCCGCTCAACCGCGACCGCGTGTAGCGGGCGCGCGCGCAGCATCGCATCCGGCGGGCGCGGCGCGGCCACCCAGCGTGTCTCATACCGTGACCGGAGCCGTCCGGGGCGGTGGATACCCTCGACGAGGTGCCCGTCGAATCGGCCGATTCCCTCGCTTCACTGGGGGGCACGGAAGCCCTGGAGGGAGCGACTCGCGACCCCGACACGTTCCGTTCCTACCGCGGAACGACGCTCCCCCGCTTCGCCAACCCCGTCGAACTCGAGTGCGCGAAGATCCTCGACTGGTACGGAATCGCGTGGGAGTACGAGCCGACCTCGTTCGTCCTCGAACGCGGGCCGGACGGCCGCGTGACGAGCGCGTTCACGCCCGACTTCTTCCTCCCAGAGCAGGAGCTCTACGTCGAGGTGACCGTGATG
Source organism: uncultured Gaiellales bacterium (assembly GCA_964461665.1). Classification (GTDB taxonomy): domain Bacteria; phylum Actinomycetota; class Thermoleophilia; order Gaiellales; family Gaiellaceae; genus Gaiella. The sequence continues at coordinate 15,118 of CAYXAS010000028.1, read as the reverse complement.
CGACAGTCGCTCGTGACGCGCAAGAACCGGAAGCTGCGCGCGATGCGCGAGCGCTACCCCGACGTGAAGGTGAAGCTCTTCTACCGTCGGGATGTCGAACGGCTCGCGCAGCGGCACGGAATGTGTTTCGCAACGTGACCGACCGAGTAAACGCGCTCCGCGAAGCGGGGCACCCGATCGGGGGGGTGCTCGTCAGCCGCGATGTGATCGCCGCCCGTGTCCGCGAACTCGGGGCCCTCCTCGCCGACGAGCACGGGGACCATGAGCCGCTGCTGGTCGCCCCACTCCGCTCGAGCGTCACGTTCCTCGCTGATCTGTCGCGCGCACTCCCCCTCGACCACATGCTCGACACGATCGCCGTCTCGACGTACCGCGGTGGCGGTGGAGGAGCACAGATCACGAAGGACATCGCGCTCGACATCACCGGACGCCACGTCGTTCTCGTCGAGGGGATCATCGATACCGGCCTCACCCTCGCATTCCTCGTCCGGGCACTTCGCGAACGGAAACCCGCGTCGCTCACCGCTGTGACGCTCCTCGACCGCCCGTACCGCCGGCTCGTGGACGACCTCCCGATCTCGCACACCGGCTTCACCGTTCCAGACGAACTGGTTGCCGGCTACGGGTTGGGCCTCGACGCGCGATGGCGCGCGCTGCCCGACATCCACACGGTTGTCTCGGACGAGCTCCCGCAGGCCCTTGCAGCCGCGTAGGAGCGCCTAGAGGTAGCGCATCGGGTCGACCGCCTTGCCGTCGACCCACACCTCGAAGTGGACGTGCGGGCCACTCGATCGGCCGGTCGAACCCGCGTAGGAGATCACCGTTCCCGTCGAGACGTTCTGCCCGACCCGCGCTGCGAACGAGGTGTTGTGCGCATAGGCGGTCGAGAGCCCACCCCCGTGATCGACGACCACCAGGTTCCCGTAACCGCCGAGCCAGCTCGCGTAGATGACGCGGCCCGAGCCAGACGCGCGCACGGGTGTGCCCGAACTGCAGATGATGTCGATCCCTTCGTGCATCGCGCCACCGCGCGGTCCGAATCCGCTGACCATCGGCCCGCTCACGGGCCACGAGAGACGTCCGGTATGCCGCTGTGTTGGCTCGACTGACGGAGTCTCGCCCCGCTGCGCCGCGCGAATCGCCTCCGCGAGCTGGGCGCTCTCGCGTTCGAGCGACCCGATCTCCTGCAGCGCGTGCTCCTTCTCGTGTTCGAGCGACGCAATCGCGTCCCGGCGCTCGTCCTGCGCGGCCTCGAGCGCGTTGTGCGTCCGGGCGAGCCTCCCGACGACGGAACGCTGGTCGGCCGTGTCGCGTGCAATCGCGCGGGTCAGCTTCCCCGCCTCGGCCCGAGCCTCGCGAGTCGCGCTACGAGCGGCCCAGATCGCATCACGCGCCGCCGTGACCCTTCGGACGATCGCCCGATCCTGGCGCCCGATCCGCCCGAGCAGCTCCATGTTGTCCATCAGATCCGTGAACGTGACGGCGCCCACCGCGAACGAGATCACGTCCGGCTCGTCCGCGAGGTAGATCCCCCGAACCCGCGTCTCGAGCAGCACAACGGCGGAAGCGTGCTCGCGCTGCGCAACCTCGAGCCGCCGCGTCTGCTCGGCGATCCGGCGATCGAGTGTTCGCAGCCGTGCTCGCGCACGTGACAGGCTGCCGTCGAGCGCACCGAGTCGTGCCCGTTGCGACCCGACCGCCACCTCGAGTTCGTGGACGTGATCGGCGTGTGCGGTGAGATCCTCGGTCAGGATTCCGATCCGCGCCCCGTGCTGCTTCACCTTCGAGCGGAGAGAAACGACCTCGCGATCGATCGCGGCTTTCTCTGCTCCCAGATCGGCCCCCGCAGGCGCGGCGCACGCGAGCAGCGCGACGACGAGCGGGCAGAGAACTGCACGGACGCTCACGAGCCGTCGTTCGCTACCCGACAGGGCTTCCCTGTCGGAGCGCATCGAGCGCCCGCAGCGCAGTCGCGGCCTCGGCCCGAAGCGGGCCGACGAGCGCGCGGTAGTCGGGGTCGGCGAGAAGCCCCGACCGGTGATCGGCCTCGAGTTCGCGAAGAGCTCCGAGAGCGCGGTCCCGCTCCTCCCCCAGCACGAGCGCCTGGCGACCACGCTCGTCGAGGCCGTCGAGCCGGTCGTTCACGGGGGCCGGCTCGCGGACAAAGGGGAGCGCGACCGCGGCCACGCAGGTCGCCCCGAGCACGGCTGCGAGCACCACGCCGATCACGACGCCACCGGAGCGTCATCGTCCGACACGCCGCGGGCGCGCGCCGCGAGCCGCCGCTCCTCCCGTCGATCGGGCCAGAGCGTGACGAGCGAGCCAATCACGAAGACGAACCCCGCGAGCCAGATCAGGTTGACGAGCGGCTTCACGAAGGCACGCACATGGACGGAGCCGTCCTCGTTCACCTGTTCGACGATCACGAACAGGTCCTCCGCCCGGAGCAGATCCGAGCGGATCCCGACCTCGTTCGAGACCTGCTCCTCAACGGTGTAGGCGTTCTTCCCGGCGGCAATGGAGCCGAGTGACGCGTCGCCGCGGCGGAGATCGAACACCGCGCGCACCTCGGTCGCATTCGCGCTCTCACGCTCCACGAGCCGACGGAACGCGAGGTCGTAGCCCCCCACCTCGAGCCGGTCGCCGACCGCGAGTCGTCGCTCGGCGACGCTGTCGTAGGCGCTCGAACCGATGATCCCGACCGCGAGCATCACGATCGCGGCGTGAACGACATACCCGCCGTAGCGGCGGCGGTTCCGTGCAACGAGCCCCGCGAATGCGCGAAGGAGTCCGTCGCCGGTGAGCGACCGCCGTGCAACGGTGCCGCGCACGAACTCGTGGACGATCGACGCGAGCGCGAATGCCGCGAACGTGTAGCCGATCAGCCCGGGGATCGACGAGCCCGCGCCCGCCGCGATCAGCGCGATCCCGGCGGCCAGCGCGAATGCTGCGGGGATCGCGAAGGTGCGCGCGACACTCCGGAGCGACGATCGGCGCCAGGCGACAAGCGGGCCGATCCCCATCAGCAGGAGCAGCGGCAGCCCGAGCACACGGACGAAGAAGTCGAAGTACGGGCGACCCACGACCACCGTCTCGCCCCGGATCGCCTCCGACACCATCGGCCATGTGGTGCCCCAGAGGATCGTGAGCGCGAGCGCGACGAGCAGCAGGTTGTTGTAGAGAAACGTCGCCTCCCGGGAGACGAGCGATTCGAGCCGCGCGACGGTGCGGAGCTGCGGGAGGCGCAGCCAGATCAGCGCGACAGAGGCGACGACCGCGATCACCACGAGCGCGAGGAACCATGGCCCGATCGTGCTCAGCGTGAACGAGTGGATCGAGTTGATCACGCCCGACCGGGTGAGAAACGTGCCGAACAGGGAGAGGCAGAACGCAGCGCTGACGAGCGCGACGTTCCAGACCCTGAGCATCCCCCGCTTCTCCTGGACCATCACCGAGTGGAGGTAGGCGGTCGCGACGATCCACGGCATCAACGCCGCGTTCTCGACCGCGTCCCACGCGTAGTAGCCGCCCCAGCCGACCTCCTCATAGGCCCACTTCGCACCGAGCAGCTGACCGACCCCGAGCGCTGTCCACGCGACGATCGTCCAACGTCGCGTCGCGACGACCCAGGCCTCGTCCACCCTCCCGGCGAGCAGCGAGCCCATCGCGAACGCGAACGGCACCGCGAGCCCGACGTACCCGAGGTAGAGGAACACCGGGTGCGCGACCATGTACGGGTTCTGGAGGCTCGGGTTCAGCCCCCTCCCGTCCGCGGGCGCAAGGATCTCGACGAACGGACTCGACACCCCGACGAGCAGCCATGCGAAACCGACGCAGATGGCGCCCAGCACCGGCGTCGTCCAGATCGCGAGTTCGGGTGAGCGCCGCCGCTGCGCGCGCACCGCGAGCGCGCCGTACCCGGTGAGGACCAGCAGCCAGAGGAGCAGCGAGCCCTCCTGGCCGCCCCAGAAGGCCGAGAGCTTGTATCGGGTCGGGAGCGCCTCGCTCGAGTGGCCGGCGACGTAGGCGAGCGAGAAGTCGTCGCCGACGAAGCCGGCGACGAGCACGACCGACGCGACCAGCGTGGTGCCGAACGCGACCACGAGCGCGTTCCGCGCCGACGCGGCGAGTCGCCGTCGTCCGCGGCGGGCGGCATATGCACCCGCGACAAAGGCCCAGAGCGAGAGACCGAGGCTGAGCGCGAGAGCGGCACGACCGAGCTCCGCCACGTCAGGCGGGTGGCTGCTCGTCGGCCGCCTGGTACTTCGACGGGCACTTCGTCACCATCGAGCCGGCCACCGCGACGAACGTCCCGCCCTGCAGCGAGCCGTCCACGACGACGTGGCGATCGAGGCGGAATAGGTCGGGAACGGATCCCGTGTAGAGCACGGTCACCGTCTTCTCGGAACCCCCCTCGATGTCGTGGAGCCCGAACCGCATCCCGGTGCCGTGCGGATCCCCGCTGATGGGTCCGACGACGCGCCCCGCGAGCGCGACGACGCCGTCACCCGACTGGAGTTCGCTCGGGGCGACCGACGGCGTGCCACCGCCCGCGATCGACGTGTAGAGGAGGAACACCGCGAGCACGGCGGCGACGGAGAGCGCCACGACGAGCCGCGCGACAGAAGCATTGCGCGCCACGTCTCAAGTGTAGGGACGCGCGCCCGCTGGGCGGGCGGGTGAACGAGCGGCCACTCGATCCTGGGCGTGGCCC
>CAYXAS010000028.1:0-10394 GCA_964461665.1 uncultured Gaiellales bacterium | reverse complement strand
GCGCCCGCTGGGCGGTCGGGTCGAGCGGGCGGGTCGAGCGGGGCCTACGCGGCCTCGCGCATGGGCGGGCGCCGTTCGGGAACCGCGTAGCCGTGGTCGGCGCAGAGCCGCCCGTGCGCGTCCTCGGTGAGTGCGTCGCAGTAGCCCTTCCCGTACGCCGCACGGAGGAACGCGCCGACAACGTCGATGTTCCACTCGCCGATCTCCGCTGCCTCGCGCCAGAGGTCGGCGAGCCGAAGGTCGATGTCGAGCTCGAGCAACTCGATCCGACTCACCGAACCGTCCACACCCGAGAGGGTACGACGCGCGCCGGATGGCGACGGCCGCAAGCGGGACCCGCGATAGAGTCGTCCGTGGATGGCACGGATCCGCGTGGGGCCGGGGGCTCCGCCGTCGCGTGAGAGCCCCGAGGCGGCAGTGGCCGCTCTCGCCGAGGCGGGCCATGACGCGTGCGAGCTCGACTTCGGGAGCGGCTTCTGGATGAACTACCCGTTCGCAGAGCGCCTCGGGGAGGCTGCGCGCGACGCGAACATGTCGCTCGCCGCGTTCGACCGACCGGCGACGGTGATCTCGGAGTCTCCCGACGATGCCTCGACACGGATGATCGGGGCGGTGCTGCGCGGCCGCCGCCACCGAGCCTGACGGATCTGCGACGCTCGAGCCTCATGGCGCGTGACGGAGACCTCTCGGCGCGTCGCCGCGGCCACCACCGCAACCCAGAGATTCAGGGGCTGAGAGCGGTAGCAGTGACTTCCGTCATTGCGTATCACGCGGGCCTGCCACTGCCGGGGGGGTTCATGGGGGTGGATGTGTTCTTCGTCATCTCGGGCTTCGTGATCGCAGGCTTGCTGCAGCGGGAGTACCAAGAACACGGGCGGGTCGAGCTCCGCCGCTTCTACCTTCGCCGCTTCCGTCGCCTCGCCCCGGCGCTCGGGCTCATGGTGGGGGTCACTCTGCTGCTCTCGGCGCTCCTCGCTCCATTGGGCGCCCACAGCCAGATTGCGGCCACCAGCGCAGGTGCGCTTCTCCTCGGCGCCAACATCGCCATCCCCTGGGTGAGCGGTGGCTACTTCGACCCCGCGACTGCCTACAACACGTTGCTCCATACCTGGACGCTCTCGGTCGAGGAGCAGTTCTATCTCGTGTTCCCTGCAATGCTCGCCCTCGCTTGGCTCGCTCGGGCCGCCCAGGGTCGTCGACTCGCGATCGCCGCTGTCGCTCTGTTCGGTCTCGTCTCGTTCGCGTTCGCGCTGCGCGGCCCCTCGATTCTGGCAGGGACGTTGGGCGACCGTGTCGCGGGCGCGGCTCTCGCCGAGTGGCTCTGGGACTTCTACAGCCCGGTCAGCCGCGCCTGGGAGTTCGCCGCCGGAGCGATTCTGGCGCTCGTACTGGTCGAGCGACGATCGCCGCGCCGCGCAGCCGCGCTCGGGGGCGTCGGAGTCGCGCTTCTCGGCGCGTCGTTCGCGCTCGTCGGCGACGTCGGCACCTTCTCCCCCGTTCGCCTCCTGATTCCCGTAGCGGGCACAGCGTGCCTGCTCGCCGCTACACACTATGGGCCGCACCCGGCAGGGAGGCTCCTTGCCACCCGCCCGTTCGTGGTTGCCGGCGACCTGTCGTATTCCCTCTATCTCTGGCATTGGCCACTGATCTCCCTGACCGCGGCGACCATCCCGTCCCTCCGGCACGGAGCGCTTCTCGCCGCCGCCGTGTCGGTCGTCCCAGCCGCTGCGTCATATCGGTTCGTTGAACAGCCGATCCGCCTCGCACGAGGCTGGGGGTCGGTCGGGCTGGCTCGACTCGTCCCCATCGTTCTCGTCCCCCCACTCCTCATCGGCATCGCTCTTCCGAGATTCTCCGACGACCTGTTCGACCGACCCCGAGCACCGACGACAGTTGACTTCTTCGAGGAAGTGACCGCGCGCTGGCGGCCATGCGGCCCCGCTGCACGTGCGGTCAACCCGGGCGTCTTCGACGGCTATCCGCGGTGTTTCCAATCGATGGCGACGGAGCGCTACGACCTTGCACTCATCGGTGACAGCCACGCGGAACACCTATTCCCTGGGATTGCAGCCCAGAACCGCGGCCTCAATGTCGTCGTATTGACCGACGGGGAACCTCCGTTCCCGGGGTACGGCCGGTTCGACGCGTATTTCGACTTCATCGACGCTCGCGAAAGCATCCGCACCGTGGTATTCACGGTCGAGTGGATGCGCCGGCTCAACCCCCTCTCGAGGTGGGAGGCAGACCTCCGGGCAAGCATGGATCGACTCACCGCCGACGGACGGAATGTTGTCGTCGTGGATGACATCCCTCACTTCCGGTTCGATCCGTCCTCATGCGTTCGCAACCGGTTCCCAACGACGTGCAGCGCTCCGGTAGCCGCTGTTGAAGCGTCGTTCTACGCGGCGGAGCTCGAGCGGGTCGTTCGCGACATGCCTCGCGCGAGAGTCGTTTCGCTTCGCGATCTCTTCTGCACCGCTGAGTCCTGCACGATGGCGCCGCACGGTCGCCTGCTCTACCGCGATGACAGCCATCTCACCGTGGAGGGGTCGATCTACGTCGCTCAGAGACTGGTGGTGGCTGGAGGCTGAGCGCCAGGGCACCCTCGACACGGATGATCGGGGCCAAGCTGCGCGGTCACTAGCATTGCCCCGTGCTCGACCCGAAGGTCTTCAAGGCGTACGACATCCGGGGGATCCACCCCGCCGAGATCGACGAGGAGGGCGCGTACGCGATCGGCCGCGCCTACGTCGAACAGTTCGAGCCGAAGCGAATCGCGGTCGGGCGCGACATGCGACTCGCGGCGCCCACGATGACTGCAGCGGCGATCGAGGGCGCGCTCGACGGGGGCGCTGACGTACTCGATCTCGGTCTGGTGGGGACTGAGGTCGTGTCCCACACGGTCGGGTCGCTCGGTCTCGATGGCGGTTTCTGCGTCACCGCATCGCATAACCCGAAGGAGTACATCGGGATGAAGATCGTGCGCCGCGGCGCACTCCCCGTGGGCGGCGACTCGGGGCTCGACGAGATCCGGCGGCGCGCTCTCGCAGGCTTCGGCCCCGTGGCGCGACGCGGGACACTCGGGCAGCACGACCCGTGGCCCGCGTTCGCGGACACCGTCCTGGGGTTCATCGACACCACCGCGCTCCGGCCACTCAGGGTGGTCGTGGACGCCGCCAACGGGATGGGCGGGGTGATCCTTGCGCCCCTCCTCGAGCGGCTCCCCGGGATCGAGGTCGTCCGCTGCCACTTCGAGCCCGACGGGTCATTCCCGAACCACGAGCCGAACCCGCTCCTCCCCGAGAACCGCGAGTTCATCGTTCGCGCCACGCGGGAACACGGTGCCGACCTCGGCGTCGCGTTCGACGGTGACGGCGACCGCTGCTTCTTCGTCGATGACACGGGCGAGTTCATCCCGGGTGACTTCGTGACCGCGCTCCTCGCCGAGACGATGCTGGCGCGCGAACCTGGTGGCTCGGTCATCTACGACGTCCGCGCAAGCTGGGCGGTACCACGCGCAATCGAGGCAGCGGGCGGCGTCGCGCTTGTGAACCGCGTCGGACACGCGTTCATCAAGCACCGGATGCGGAAGGAGAACTCGGTGTTCGGCGGCGAGGTATCGGCGCACTACTACTTCCGGGAGTTCGCACAGTCCGATTCGGGCGCGATCCCCTTTCTCCTGATGCTCGAACTCGTCTCGCGCCGCGGCCGCGTCTCGGAGCTCCTCGCACCGCTCCGCGAGCGCTACCACCTCACCGGCGAGATCAACACGCGCGTCCCGGATGTCGCGCTCAAGCTCCAGCAGATCAAGGAGCGCTACCTCGCGGAGGGTGGCACGATCACGCACCTCGATGGGATTTCGGTCACGTTCGACGACTGGCACTTCAACGTCCGCCCCTCGAACACCGAGCCGCTGCTGCGGCTCAACCTCGAGGCGCTGTCGCGTGCGGAGATGGAGCGGCGACGGGACGAGGTGCTCGGGTTGATCCGCGCATGAGCGCCCCGGAAGTCGCACACCCGACCGATCGACGGCCCCCGTTCCGCTATTCGGCGTTCACACGCGTCTGGTTCTCGGACACGGACGCACAGGGAGTCGTCTACTACGGCCGCTATCTCCCGTACTTCGACCACGCGCGTACCGAGTACCACCGCTCACTCGGAGGCCCCACCGTCCCCGGCGGCGAGATGGTGATGCGCGCCTCCACCGTCGAGTACCACGCGCCCGCCCGATTCGATGACCCACTCGAGTGCTTTGTCCGGGTGCGGCGAATCGGACGCACGAGCATCACGTACGACTGCGCCGCCTACCGGCTCCCCGACGACACGCTGATGGTGACCGCGCACCAGACACTCGTTCTGATCGACAGCGTCACACGCGCCCCAATCCCGATCCCCCAGGACGTGCGCGATGCGATCACCGCTTTCGAGGGCACGCTCGACCCGTGAGCGGAGTTGTCGACACCGTGCGCGCTGCGCTCGAGAGCGCCGGTGACGCGGACGACGGGCTGCGGGCAGCCGTCGCCGCGCTCGCGGCAACCGAAGGCGTCGTCTGGGCGGGGATCGCATTTGCGGAGGGCGAGGACCTCGTCCCCGGTCCTGCGGCAGGCGAGCCCGACCCAGCGCGGCGGCATGCGGTCCCGGTCGTATTCGGTGACACGACCGTGGGAGAGCTTCAGGTGGACGGCGAGATCGACCTTGCCGAGGTCCGGCAGATCGCGGAACTCGCTGCCGCCCACGTCCTGCTCGGTTGGGACATCGGGGGCGAGGAGTGGCTCCCGTGAGCGCGGATCCCGGCTGGAGCGCGACGCAGATCGACGCGGTCGAGCCGATCCGCGTCGCGGGCGCCGCGGTCAACTGGCGGCCGCTCAGGCGGACGCTCGGGGTCGGGAGTTTCGGGATGAACGCCTACAGCGGCGACAGAGGCGACTGCGTGGTCGAGACCCACACCGAGGAGTCGATGCGCCACGAGGAGATCTATCTCGTCGTCACCGGCTGCGCGACCTTCACGATCCTCGACGAGCGGACCGGTGCACCTCCCGAGACACTCGAGGCGCCCGCAGGGACGGTCGTAGCGCTCCGCGACCCTGCGCTCCGGCGCAGTGCGGTCGCCACAGAGGACGGTACGACTGTGGTCGCCGTCGGCGCGCCGATCGGTGAGGCGTACAGCCCCTCGGCGTGGGAGTGGACGTTCGGGGCAGAGGCGTTCCGGCCGACGCTCGACTGCGAAGGCGCGCTCGCGCATCTCGCCCAAGGGCTGGAAGCCCACCCGGGGGACGGCGCGATCGTGTACCAGACGGCGTGCTGGCTCGCCCTCGCGGCGCGCGGGGACGAGGCGCTTGCGAAGCTCCACGAGGCGGTCGCGCTCGCGCCGAGCGTCGCAGGCTGGGCGCAGAACGATGCGGATCTCGCCGCGATCCGAGGCCTCCCGGGGTTCCCGGCCGCCCCCGCGTAACGGGACGTCTCAGCCGGGCGTGACCCGGTACGCGTCGAACACGGCCTCAAGGTTCCGGAGCGCCGTCAGCAGCGAGCGAAGCTCCTTCACGTCGCCGAGCTCGACCGTGTACCAGTTCTTCGCCATCCCGTCCTCGACGGTGCCGCCGTACGAGGTGATGTTCCCGCCGTGCTCGGAGAAGGTCCGCGCCACGTCCTCCAGGAGTCGCGCGCGATCCCATGCGTCGACCGCAATCTGGACGAGGAACCCGGAGGACTGCGCCGTCCCTTCCCACTCGACCGTTGTGAACCGCTCCGGATTGCGCATCAGCGCGCGCACGTTCGGACAGTCGGTCCGATGGATCGTGATCCCCCGCCCGAGCGAGATGTACCCCTGGATCGTGTCTCCCGGCACCGGCGTGCAGCACTTTGCGAGGCGTACGAGCACGTCCTCGACGCCCGGAACGACGATCCCGAGCGACTCCCCGGCGACGGTGCGCTTGCGCTGCGCGGGCTTCAGCGACACGAGCGGTGCCTTCGCCACCTCGTCCGTCTTGAGACGCTGAAGCACCTTGTTGACGACCTGACCCGCCCCCACCTTCGCCGACCCGAGCGCGAGGTAGAAGTCTTCCGCCTTGCGGAACCCGAGGTCGCGGATCACCTGCGCAAGCACGCTCGAGCCCTGGAGCTTCCGGTACGGGAGGTTCTGCGCCTTCAGCGCCTGGTCGAGCGCGTCGCGGCCGCGCTGCTCGGTCTCGCCGCGCGTCTCACGCTGGTACCACTGGCGGATCCGGTTCCGCGCGCGCGACGACGCGGCCAGCGAAAGCCAGTCGCGCGACGGACCGCGCCCCGACTTGGAGGTCAGAATCTCTACGAAGTCGCCGTTCTGGAGCTGATAGTGGAGGGGCACGATCCGACCATTGACCTTCGCCCCGACCGTGCGGTGGCCGACATCGGTGTGCACGGCGTATGCGAAGTCGATCGGGGTCGACCGTGACGGGAGCGTCTTCACCTCCCCCTTCGGCGTGAAGACATACACCTCGTCGTCGAACAGATCAGTGCGGAGCGTCCGCATGTACTCCGCTGCGTCCTGCTCGTCGCCCTGCCAGTCCATGAGAGAGCGCACCCAGGTGAGCCACTCGTCGTCCGCCTTCGTCGCCTTGCCGCGCTTGTAGATCCAGTGGGCGGCGACTCCTAGTTCGGCCTCCTCGTGCATCTCGCGCGTGCGCACCTGGATCTCGAGCGGCGTCCCGGACGGCCCGATCACCGTCGTGTGGAGCGATCGATAGCGGTTGAGCTTCGGCATCGCCACGAAGTCCTTGAACCGGCCTGGCATCGGCTTCCAGAGCGAGTGGATGATCCCGAGCGCGCCGTAACAGTCGCGCGTCCCCTCGTCGCCGACACGCTCCACGATCACGCGCATCGCGGTCAGGTCGTAGATCTCGTTGAACTCGCGACCTTTCTTCGCCATCTTGTCGTAGATCGAGTAGAAGTGTTTCGCTCGGCCCGAGATCGCGGCGGGCACATCCGCCTTGCTGAGCTCCCCCAGCAGCCGCTCGGCAGCCTGCTCCACCTGCGCCTCCCGGTCGGCCCGCCGATCGGCGACCATCGCCTTGATCTCCTGGTACTTGCGCGGGTGGAGGATCTGAAACGAGAGATCCTCGAGCTCCCACTTCACCGCATGGATTCCCAGCCGGTGCGCGAGCGGGGCGTAGACCTCGAGCGTCTCCTTCGCCTTCTGGAGCTGCTTCTGGCGTCCGAGATACTCGATCGTCCGCATGTTGTGGAGCCGGTCGGCGAGCTTGATGAGGATCACGCGCACGTCCTGCGCCATCGCCACGATCATCTTCCGATAGTTCTCGGCCTCGGCCTGCTCGCGGCTCGAGAACTGGATCCGCGTCAGCTTCGTGACGCCCTCGACGAGTTGCGCAACCTCCGCGCCGAACTCGGCCCGCACCTCGTCCGGGTCGGCGCCGGTGTCCTCGACGACATCGTGGAGAAGCGCGGCGACGACCGCCTGTTCGTCGAGGTGGAGATCGACGCAGATTCCCGCGACACCGAGGGGGTGACGGATGAACTCCTCGCCCGACCGGCGCACCTGGCCGCGGTGGTGCGCCTCGGCGTAGTCGAACCCGCGACGCACCACCTCGCGGTCGACATCCGGGTTGTACGCGGCGATCCGCGCCAGGAGCTCTCCGACGAGGCTCTCGTGCTCGGAGCGGATCCCGACCGACGCCATGGGCGGAGTGTACGGACGCCCCCCTGGACGGGATGGCGCCCCGCTCGGCGCGGTTACGCGGCGCGGGGCAGTGCGACGGCCGCTTCGCGGTTCGCGAGCAGCCCCCTGAACGCCTGCGACTCGAGCAGCTCCCGTCGTGCACCCCGGTCGAAGAGGAGCTCCTCGAAGACCGTGCGCGCCTCGTCCGTCCAGGCCTCCTCACCCGCCCGCCAGAGGCGTGCGAGTTCGTCCCTGAGCGGCTCGAACGCGGGAGGCGCGTCGAAGATGTGCTGCACCACGAGCTGCGCAGCGACCGAGCCGTTCCAGCGGTTCTCCCGCAGCCGGAACGCGATGTCGTAGCGCGACTCGGGGCTCGCGAGGAGGTCGTCGCGCCGGTGGCCCTCGCCGAACGCGATCGCTGCGCCCGCGTCCACCCCGCGTCCGCGCACCCGAAACCGCAGATGCTTGCCGTCTCCGACGACGTCGGGCCGAGTCGCCTCGACATTCCCCACGAGGAGCATCGGCTCGGGGTTTCCGAGGCCAAACGGCGCAAGCCGGCCCAACTCCTCCGCGAACCCGAGCGTGAGCGACGAGGCGGGAACGACGGCGTCCACCCGTTCTGGGCGCACGAGATCTTCGGCCCCGAGCACCGTATCGGCGTGCGCGGCAAACGCAGCGGCAAACGGTTCGAGGGCGTCGTGGCTGATCGAGAGCCCGGCCGCAGCGCGATGCCCGCCGAACCGCTCGAGATGCGCGGAGCACGCGGCAAGCGCCGCGTACAGGTCGAAGCCCGGGATGGAGCGCCCGGATCCCTTCCAGCCATCGGCCGTACGGGCTGCGAGCACGACGGGGCGCCCGTACCGCTCGACGAGCCGCGAGGCGACGATCCCGATCACTCCCTGGCTCCAGTCGTCGCCCCAGAGCACGTACGCGCGCTGCGCACGGCGCTCGTCCGACCAGCCGTCCACCGTCGCGCACGCGCTCCGCAGGATCCCCTCCTCCACCTGCTGGCGTTCCCGGTTGAGCCGCTCGAGTTCGCCCGCGAGCCGCTCGGCCGTCTCCACCACGTCGGTCAGCACCAGCTCGAGCGCGATCTCCGGGCGACCGAGACGACCGGCCGCGTTGATCCGTGGTGCGAGTCGGAACGACACTGACCCCGCCTCGACCGTCGCTGGATCGACCCGCGCCGAGCGCATCAGGGCGCGCAGCCCTGGACGCAGCGTGCGGGCGAGTACCCGCAGGCCAGCGGAGACGAGTGCTCGGTTCTCCCCCACGAGCGGAACGACATCGGCGATCGTGGCGAGCGCGACAAGGTCGAGCAGCCGGTCAAGTGAGGGGTGGTCGAGACCGAGGAGCGCCTCCCCCAGCCGGAATGCGACCCCGGTGCCCGCGAGGTCCGGGAACGGGTAGGAGCCGGTGCGCGTCGCGACGATCGGGCAGTCAGGGAGCGTCTCGCCAGGGCGGTGGTGGTCGGTGACGATCACATCGACACCGATCGAGCGTGCGTAGGCGACCTCGTCCACGGCGGTGATCCCACAATCCACCGTGACGATGAGCGTCACCCCGTCCGCGGCAAGCCGGTCGATCGTGTCGCGCGCCAACCCGTATCCCTCCTCGAAGCGGCTCGGGAGGTGCGTCTGGACGGCGACGCCCGCCTCGCGCAGCACGGTCGCCGCGACCGCAGTCGCGCAGATCCCGTCCACGTCGTAGTCGCCGTGGACGCAGACACGCTCGCCCTGTTCTGCCGCGAGCCGGATCCGTTCGACCGCCGCGCGCATGTCCCCGAGCAGGAATGGGTCGTAGCTGGGCCGCTCCGCAGCGAGGAACCGGCGCGCCACCTCCGGATCGGAGTGACCTCGACGAACCAGCACGGTCGCCGTCGCCTCACCGACCCCGAGCGCCTCGCGCAGTGCCTCGACGGCGTTCCAATCGCACGGCTCGACGGTCCAGGATCCTTCGCTCATGAAGTGACGGTACGGCCCGTGCCGGACGGCGGTCGCCGGTAACCGACCGGGGCCGTCAGTCGCGGCGCGCGCGGAGCGCCTGGGCGACGATTCGCACCCAGAGCACGACGATCCCGATCGTGGCGCCCACGACCAGCACCGCAACGGGCGCGAGCAGCGCCATCTGGGCAAGCGTGTAGCGGGTCACCAGGGCACCGACGAGCCAGATCACGACGACCGCCAGCGAGACGAGGATGATCAGCCGTCGTTCGCGCATCGCCTGTCAGGCTAGCCTCAGCGCGTGTCTCTCCCGTACACCTCCGGCGATGACGTGATGCTCGAGTTCCTCGAGCATCGGTTCTCGTTCTCGTCGGTGGATTTCGGCGAACGGGTCGGCGCCGCTGCAGTGCGCCTCGGTCTCGTCGGGTCGAACGACCTCGACGAGAGCGAGACACGCGATCTCGTCGTGATCGTCGCGACAGGAGCCATGGAACGTCCGGCGAGCGGGCTCGGCGCCTACCTCCACCGACACTGGGACACCGTCTCGGTGCTGGACGGCGAGTCGCTCGTCTACTGGCTGCGGCGGCTCGTGTTCCGCGGTGCCTATCTCGACCAGCGGGTGAAGGACGGCGTGCTCGACGTGCGGTTCGACGGAACGACCGGTGACCACGCCTACCAGGAGCCTCTCGGCGGCCGCGCGCCACTCGAGACTGCGCCGATCCCGTCCTGGCGGACGGTCAGGTTCCGCAGCTAGGTGTACTGACCACAGACGTGTGAGACGCGGCTGATGGGTGGTCGGGCTG
>CAYXAS010000027.1:12280-27123 GCA_964461665.1 uncultured Gaiellales bacterium | reverse complement strand
GGGAGGCTCGGACGCGATCAGGCGTCTCGAAGGTGTGTGGTTAGTCCAGCTAGCACCCCCATCGCGATCGCCGCCACGACGACGGCCAACCCAGCAGGCGTTCTCCCTCTCAAACGCATCGCCTCAGCCTAGTCGGACGGTCGGCGCACGCCCACGCAACCGGACGGGCCGGTCACCACGCGTTCAGACGCGGACGACCATCTTCCCGAGGTTGTCGCCACGGAACAGCCCCACGAACGCCTCGGGCATCCGCTCGATCCCCTCCACCACCGTTTCGGGCGCCTGCAGCAAGCCGTCGCGGACGAGCGGTGCGACCTCCGCGAGAAACGCCGGTGTCCGATCACCGTGGTCGGAGACGATGAACCCCTCGACCCGGAGCCGCTTCGTCACCACCATGAACAGATTGCGTGGGCCGGTGGGCCGCTCGGTTGCGTTGTACATCGAGATCGCCCCACAGCAGACGATCCGCCCGTGCGGTCGCGTCGCGTCGATCGCGGCCTCGAGCGTCTCTCCACCGACGTTGTCGAACACGAGATCGATGCCCTTTGGGGCGCGCTCGCGGATCCCGTCGCGGACGGCGGTCTCCCGGTGGTCGAACGCATCCACCCCGATCGACCGGAGCCACTCGACCTTCGCCGCGGAGCCTGCGCTCCCAACGACCTGCGCCGCCCCGTGCCGCAGCGCGAGCTGGCAGACGATCCCCCCAACGGCACCAGCGGCGCCCGAGACGTAGACGGCGTCCCCCTCGCGGATCCGCCCGACATCGAGCAGCCCGACGAACGCGGTCTGCCCGGGCATTCCGAGCACACCGAGCGCGGTCGAGACGGGCGCAAGCTCGGGGTCGATGCGAATCAGACCCGCCCCGTCCGAGAGCGACATCTCGCGCCACCCGAGCATGTGGAGCACCCACGTCCCGACGGGCCAGTCGGGGTTCCGCGAGGTGACGACCTCACCCACCGCGTCACCCGTCATCGGCTCGCCGAGCGCGAAGGGCGGGATGTACGAGCGCGTGTCGTTCATGCGGCCGCGCATGTACGGATCGACGGAGAGAAATACGTTCCGGATCACGACCTCGCCCTCGCCGGGAGTCGGCGTCTCGACCTCGACCAGCGCGAAATCGGATGCGGTCGGCAGCCCGTTCGGGCGCGCGGCAAGGTGGATCTCACGCGAGCGTTGTGCCACGCGTCCAATCCTAGAGCGCGACAATGGCTCCGTGAGCCTCAAGGGACAACTACTGGTCGCCGCACCCGGGCTGCGCGACCCGAACTTCCACCGCACCGTGGTGCTCATCGGCGAGCACGGAGCGGACGGCGCGATGGGCGTCGTGCTCAACCGCCCCTCCGACGTCACGGTCGCGGACGCAGTCGAGGCGCTCGTGCCGCTCGTCGGCGCCGACACGCTCGTGTACGTCGGCGGCCCTGTCGAGGAGAGCGCGGTCGTGGTGATGGCCGAGTTCGAGGACGCGAGCGACTCGTCGGGGATCGTGTTCGAGAACGTCGGCTTCGTGCCCGGTGAGCCGGAGGCTGGCGCCGAGCACGCGCGCGTTCGCGCAGCCCGTGTCTATGCGGGGTATTCCGGCTGGGGACCCGGACAGCTCGACGAGGAGCTCGCCGAGAACGCCTGGATCGTGGCTCCTGCGCTCGTCGAAGACGTGTTCGGCGACGACCCCGACGGGCTCTGGTCGCGCGTCCTGCGACGGCTCGGTGGGCGGTTCCGGATGATCGCGGCGATGCCCCCCGACCCGCGGCTCAACTGAGCGGGGAGGAAGCGCAACCAAGGGGTCGAAACGGGCGATCCAGGCTCTTCGGAACAAACGTAAGGATTTCTTATAGATCTGCCGACTCTGGGTAGACAACAGCCGCTCGACCGTTCATCATGGATTTGGGCATACACGTCCCCCTGGGCGCCAGACGCGCTCGGATCCTCCGCGTATCACAGTGACTCACCGATGAGCCACGGCGGCTGCGCGAGCCACCAACAGCGAAAGGACCCATGGACACCGGGATCGCCGATCACCACTCGCTCGACACGTTCATCGCAGAGGCCGAGGAGAGGGGCCGCATCGAGCAGCACGAGCTCGAAGCGCTCGTCGTCGAGCACGACCTCGATGACGAAGCGGTGCGCACGCTGCTCGCCACGCTCACCGAGCGCGGCGTCGAGCTGCCTGCCGCCGACGAAGACGACGATTTCGAGCTCGACCTCACACCGAGCAGCGGCCCCGCCACCACCGATTCGCTCGGGCTGTTCCTCTCCGAGATCGGCCGCTACCAGCTCCTGACCGCAGCGGAGGAGATCGCGCTCGCGAAGCGCGTCGAGCGCGGCGACCTCACCGCGAAGGAGCGGATGATCAACTCGAACCTCCGGCTTGTGGTTTCGATCGCGAAGCGCTATCGAGGGCACGGTGTTCCGTTCATGGATCTGATCCAGGACGGCGTGATTGGCCTCAACCGCGCGGTCGAGAAGTTCGACTGGCGCAAGGGCTTCAAGTTCTCCACGTACGCGACGTGGTGGATCCGCCAGGCGTGTCAGCGGTCCGTCGCGAACCAGTCGGCCACCATCAGGGTTCCGGTGCACGTGCAGGAGCGGCAGCAGAAGCTGAACCGGGCGAGGCAGCGCCTCGAGGTGACGCTCGGCCGTCAGCCGACGACCGAGGAGCTCGCGAAGGCGACCGGTCTCAAGCTCCACCACGTCGTGGAGGCGCTCGAGGCCGTCGAGGCGTCGGTTTCGCTCAACCAGGCCGTCGGCACGGATGGCGATGGCGAGCTCGGCAACCTGTTCGCCGACCGCAATGCGGTCGACCCGGTTGAGGAGGCAGACGAGACGATGCAGCGCGAGAAGGTGCGCGATGCGCTCGCCGGCCTGCCGGAGCGTGAGCGAGAGGTTCTCGAGCTCAGGTTCGGATTCCACGGGCAGGAGACGCTGACGCTCGAGGAGATCGGGCGGAAGCTCGAACTGACGCGCGAGCGCGTGAGGCAGTTGGAGAAGTCCGCGCTGACCCGGATGCAGTTCCAGCTCGATCCGGAGACGCTCGAGGACAGCGGCCAACTGGCCACCTCCGCCTGACCCGCAGACACCCCGCGAGGGGTTGTCGCAAGAACCGCACTCGGGGCCCTGAAAGGGGCCCCGAGTCGTTCTCCGGGATCGATCGATACTCCCCGGCACGCGGGGGCGATCGTGTATACCACCGCTTCACAGAGGCTCTGGCGCGCAGGTGGAGCGCCGCGGCCGCCCAAAAATCCGCGTGGAGGCCGCATGACCCTTTCCGACAGTGCCGTGACCCGCCCGATGACGGGCGACGAGTACCTCGAGAGCCTCCGCGACGGCCGGGAGATCTGGATCTACGGGGAACGCGTCAAGGATGTCACCACCCATCCCGCGTTCCGCAACACGGTGCGAATGTTTGCGCGGCTGTACGACGCGCTGCACGATCCGTCCACCGCTGCGACCCTGACCGTCCCGACCGACACCGGGAACGGCGGCGTCACCCACCCGTTCTACAAGGGTCCCAAATCGGTCGAGGATCTCGTCGCCTCGCGCGACGCGATCGCTGCCTGGGCGAGGATCACGTACGGCTGGATGGGCCGCGCCCCCGACTACAAGGCGTCCTTCCTCGCGACGCTCGGGGCGAACTCGGACTTCTACGCGCCCTTCGACGAGAACGCGCGGCGTTGGTACAAGCACTGCCAGGAGCGGGTCGCCTTCGTCAACCACGCGATCGTCAACCCGCCCGTTGACCGGGACAAGCCGCTCGAGGACGTCCGCGACGTCTACATGCACGTCGAGGACGAGGTGGACGGCGGGCTGATCGTGAGTGGCGCCAAGGTCGTGGCGACCGCCTCCACCCTGACGAACTACAACTTCATCGCGAACAACGGGGCGCTCCCGATCAAGACGAAGGACTTCGCGTTCGTCTGCATCGTCCCGAATGATTCGCCGGGCGTAAAGCTCTTCTGTCGCCCCTCGTACGAGATGACCGCTGCGGCCACAGGCAGCCCGTTCGACTACCCGCTCTCCAGCCGACTCGACGAAAACGACTCGATCATCGTGTTCGACAAGGTGTTCGTCCCCTGGGAGAACGTGTTCGCCTACGGCGACATCGACAAGGTCAACACCTTCTTCCCGGCTTCAGGGTTCCTGCCACGGTTCATGTTCCACGGCTGCACGCGGCTCGCGGTGAAGCTCGACTTCCTCACGGGCCTGCTGCTGAAGGGTGTCGAGGCGACCGGGGCGAAGGATTTCCGCGGAGTACAGGCGCAGGTGGGCGAGATGATCGCGTTCCGCAATCTGTTCTGGGGCCTGACGGACGCGATGGCCCGCACGCCACAGCCGTGGACGGGTGAGTACGTCAACCCGAACCTCGACTACGCGCTCTCCTACCGCGTGATGTCGCACATCGCGTGGACACGGATCAAGGAGATCTTCGACAACACGCTCGCATCCGCGCTCATCTACATGCCGTCGAACGCGATGGACTTCCAGGTGGACGAGGTGCGGCCGTATCTCGAGCAGTACACACGCGGTTCGAACGGCTACGGCGCGGTCGACCGGGTGAAGCTGATGAAGCTCATCTGGGACGCCGTCGGCTCGGAGTTCGGTGGCCGACACATCCTGTACGAGCGGAACTACTTCGGGAACCACGAGTCGATCCGGTTCGAGGCTCTCATGACCGCCCAGCACTCGGGCGCGGCAGAGAGTTACAAGGGGTTCGCCGAGCAGTGCATGGCGGAGTACAACCTCGACGGATGGACGGTGCCTGACCTGATCAACCCCGACGACATCTCGATCCTCCGCAAGGGGCTGCAGGGGTAGGAACGACGGCGGGCGGTGGCCGTCGGTCGCTGCCCACCGCCTGATCCGGGAGGGTCGCGCTCCTGCCGCGTGGGACCGGGGGCGCTACTGCGTTGCGGTGAACCGCTCCCAGTCCGCGACAAAACGTGCCTGGTAGCGGGAGGGAGGCAGCGGCACCTGCGTCTCGAGCCAGCGGACCGGAGCGGAACCGGGATTCCGGAACGAGTGGACACTCCCCACTCCGCTCCAGCACCAGTCACCCGGCCGCAGGGTGTGGGTCTCGCCCTCGAGCGTCGCCTCCATCTCGCCCGCGACGAAGAGGAATCCCTCCTCGAACGCGTGGTCGTGCGGGCCGATAAACCCGCCCTCGACGTACTGGACGACCATCAGAAGGAGCTGCGTCGCGCCGTCCTGCGGGCCCACCAGCACCTTCAGCGATGCGCCGCCCACGTTCGCGGCCGAGAACCCCGCGAGCGCGATACCCGTCTTCGTCGGCGGCGGAAGGTCGGCCGGGTCGAAGTGGCCCCGACGAAACGGTGGGTCGGCGTCGATCGCGGGCGCCTGCGCGGGGAACACGGTGTCCTCGAGTGTCGCGCCCGGTTGCGGCGCGCTCACCTCGAGCCAGCGGGCGACCGCTCCGCTCGCATTGCGGATCGCGTGCGCGACACCGCGGTCGATGAAGAGCCAGTCGTCTGTCCCGAGGATCTCCGATCCTCCGGCGAGGTCCACCACGATCGAACCCTCCAGCACGTAGAGCGCGTGTTCGAACGCGTGCAGGTGCAGCGCAACGACTCCGCCCGCCTCGAGCTCGGCGACCGCCATCTCCTGATGGACGGAGCCGCCCCGCGCACGGTCGACGAGGATCCTCCGCGTGAAGCCGCTGCTGTGCCCGTCGTACGGGCCGAGCTCGAGCGGCGCCTGATCGAGAGAGCCGTGCGCGCGCATCCGGGCGACCCTAGCCCGTGCCGCGTCGAGCCGTCAACCGGGAGCGGTCAGAGCCGCCAGGGCGCGACCGCGTCCGCGTCGATCCCGTATCGCTCGATTGTCGCCGCGACGACTGCTGGCTCGATGTCCCCCTCGTCGGCAAGCGCCTTGAGTGCCGCGACCGCGATGTGGTGGCGGTCAACCTCGAAGTGCCGGCGGAGCGCGACCCGGTAGTCGCTACGCCCGAACCCGTCCGTCCCGAGGGTGACGTACCGTCCCGGGACGAACTCGCGGATCTGGCCGGGGAACGCGCGGTTGTAGTCGGTCGCCGCCACGAACGGCCCTGATCGGCCCGCGAGCGCATCCTCGACATGGGATGTCCGCCGCTCTGAGGTTGGGTGCAACCGGTTCCAGCGCTCGACCTCCGTCGCGTTGCGCTGCAACTCGGTGAAGCTCGTCACGCTCCACACATCCGCCGTGACGCCGTGCTCGGTCTCAAGCAGGTCTGCAGCCGCGATCACCTCGCGCAGGATCGCGCCCGAACCGAGGAGCTGCACCCGCCCGGTGCCGCCGCGCAGGAGGTACATCCCACGGAGGATTCCCTCCTCCACGCCCTCGGGAATCGCTGGCTGGCGGTAGCCCTCGTTCATCACGGTCACGTAGTAGAAGACGTCCTCCTGCTCGACGCACATCCGCCGCATCCCATCGCGGATGATCACGGCGAGCTCGTACCCGTACGTGGGGTCGTAGGAACGACAGTTCGGGACGTTCGCCGCGAGCAGGTGGGAGTGGCCGTCCTCGTGCTGGAGTCCCTCACCATTCAGCGTCGTTCGACCGGACGTGGCGCCGATCAGGAAGCCGCGCGCACGGCTATCCCCGGCCGCCCACGCGAGGTCGCCGACCCGCTGGAAACCGAACATCGAGTAGAAGACGTAGAACGGCACCATCGTGACGCCGTGGTTCGCGTACGAGGTGGCGGCGGCGATCCACGATGCCATCGCGCCTGCCTCGTTGATCCCCTCCTGCAGGATCTGGCCGGTCTCGTCCTCCCGGTAGAACATCACCTCGTCCGCGTCCTCAGGCCGGTACAGCTGGCCGACGGATGACCAGATCCCGAGCTGGCGGAACATCCCCTCCATCCCGAAGGTGCGGGACTCGTCGGGGACGATCGGTACGACCCGCGGGCCGATCCGCTCGTCGCGGACGAGCTGGTTGAGGATCCGGACGAACGCCATCGTGGTCGAGTTGTCGCGCTCACCCGACCCTTCGAGCACCGTCGTGAACGGCGCGGGTTCGGGGAGCAGGTCGGCGTCGACGATCCGGGCCGGAAGGCTTCCTCCGAGCGCCGCCCGCCGCTCGCGGAGATAGCGGATCTCGGGGCTCGACTCGTCGGGTGGGACGAGGAACGCGCCAGTCGCCTGCTCATCGGTGAGGTCGAGCCCGAGCCGGTCGCGCACATGGAGGCGCGCCTCGTCGTTCATCGACTTCTGCTGGTGGGTGATGTTCCGACCCTCGCCGGCCTCCCCCATCCCAAACCCCTTGATCGTCTTCGCGAGGATCACGGTGGGCTTGCCGACCGTCGTGCTTGCCGCCTGGTACGCGTTGAAGACCTTGACCGGATCGTGGCCGCCGCGACCGAGCGCCCAGATCTCGTCGTCGGTCCAGTCGGCGACCATCGCCGCGGTCTGCGGGTAGGCACCGAAGAACCGTTCGCGCACGTACGCGCCGTCCTTCGCCTTGAACGTCTGGTACTCGCCGTCGACGCACTCCTCCATCCGCCGGCGGAGCCAGCCCTCGTGGTCGTTGGCGAGCAGGCTGTCCCAGCCGGAGCCCCAGATCACCTTGATCACGTTCCACCCGGCGCCGCGGAAGTCGCTCTCGAGCTCCTGGATGATCTTTCCGTTCCCACGCACCGGCCCATCGAGGCGCTGCAGGTTGCAGTTGACGACAAACACGAGGTTGTCGAGCCGCTCGCGGCCCGCGAGCCCGATCGCGCCCATCGACTCCGGCTCGTCCATCTCCCCGTCGCCCATGAACGCCCACACCTTGCGATCGGCCTGGTCGAGCAGCCCCCGCGCGCCCATGTACTTCATGAACCGCGCCTGCTGGATCGCCATGATCGGCCCGAGCCCCATCGACACGGTCGGGAACTGCCAGAAATCGGGCATCAGCCACGGGTGCGGGTACGACGAGAGACCGCCCCCGCCGACCTCCTGTCGGAACCGGTGGAGCTGTGCCTCGGTGAGCCGACCCTCGAGGAACGCGCGCGCGTAGATCCCCGGCGACGAGTGTCCCTGGATGAAGACGAGGTCACCCCTGTGCTCGTCGTTCCGAGCGCGCCAGAAGTGGTTGAAGCCGATCTCGTACAGCGTCTCCGCCGACTGGAAGCTGGCGATGTGCCCACCGAGTTCGGTGGACTCCGCATTCGCCTGAAGCACGATCGCCATCGCGTTCCACCGGACGAGCGCGGTCGCAGCCTGCTCCAGCTCGCGATCACCCGGGAGCGGCTGCTCCTCGTCCGGCGGGATCGTGTTGACGTAGGGGGTCGAGAGCGCGGTCGAGACCGGGACGCCCTGATCCTGCGCGTGGTCGATCACGCGGTCGAGCAGGAAGCCCATCCTGCTGCGGCCGTCGTGGTCCACGACGGCGTCCACCGACGCGAGCCATTCCTCGGTCTCGACGGGCTCCCTGTCGGCGCTGTCAGCGTGCATCGGTTCCAGCGTACTGAGGGACTCCAGCGGTGAACCGGGATCCGTTAGCGCCGGGATCCGAAGCCACCCCTTATGTGACCGGAGAGGCCCGTTCTCCCCCGGAATGGATCCAACCCGCTGTTTTCGGGTCGCGGGGCCGGTGCCGACGGCGCGACTGGCACCGTAGGATCGCCCCGTGGCTGCGACCGATGAGACGTCCGGCGGCGTGGCGGCGGACGACCCCGTCGCCCCCGTCTCGTTCCTCGTCGCGCTCCGGTTCTGGCTCTACCTCGGCTGTGTCGGGTTCGGCGGCCCGGCCGGACAGATCGCGATCATGCACCGGGAGCTGGTCGAACGGCGACGCTGGATCTCCGAGCACCGGTTCCTGCACGCGCTCAACTACTGCATGGTCCTCCCCGGGCCTGAAGCGATCCAGCTCGCGACGTACATCGGCTGGCTGCTCCACCGGACGCGCGGTGGCATCGCGGCTGGAGGGCTGTTCCTGCTGCCGTCGCTCGTGCTGCTCATCGCGCTCTCCTGGGTCTACATGGCCTTTGGCGACACGACGGTCGTCGAGGGGCTGTTCGCCGGGGTGAAACCCGCGATCGCGGTGGTGGTCGTCCATGCGGCGCGGCGGATCGGGAAGCGCGCGATCCGCAGCGTCCCGCTTGCCGTGCTGGCGGCGGCCGCGTTCGTCGCGATCGTAGTGTTCTCCGTCCCCTTCCCGCTGATCGTCGTCGCTGCGGCGCTCATCGGCTGGCTCGGCGGCCGGGTCGCGCCCGAGCGGTTTGCGGGCGAGGCACATCGCGGGAGCGAACGGTCATACGGCCCCGCGCTGATCGACGATGAGACGCCCATCCCCGAGCACGCGCGGTTCCGGTTCGGTCGTCTCGCCCGTGTCGCTGCCGTAGGCGCGGTGCTGTGGGCCGTGCCGTTTGGCGCACTCATCGCGGTCGGCGGGTGGAACGACACGCTCTCACGCATGGGGTGGTTCTTCACGACGGCCGCGCTTCTGTCCTTCGGCGGCGCCTACGCGGTGCTTCCGTACGTCGCGCAGGGAGCGGTCGACCAGTTCGGCTGGCTGACGCCAGGACAGATGATCGACGGGCTTGCGCTTGGCGAGACGACTCCGGGGCCGCTGATCATGGTGGTCACGTTCGTCGGCTTCGTGGGCGGCTGGGCGACCGACGGCGCCGGTGGTGTCTCACCCGCGGTCGCGGGTGTGGTTGCGGCGCTCGTCGTGACCTGGTTCACGTTCCTCCCGTCGTTCCTGTTCATCCTTGGTGGCGGCCCGCTCGTCGAGCGCACCCGCGGTGAGGCGCGCCTCACCGCGCCGCTGATGGCGATCACCGCCGCGGTCGTCGGGGTGATCGCGAGCCTCGCGATCTACTTCGGCTACCACGCGCTCTGGCCGACCGGGTTCGATGGCGGAGTCGGCTGGTCGGCGGTTGCGATCACGGTCGGCGCCGCGGTCGCGCTCTTCCGCCTCCAGCGCTCGGTGATCGAGGTTATCGCCGTCGCCGCCCTCGTCGGGCTCCTGCTCGAGTTCGCGACGTAGGCGGGAGTGCCGCAGGCACCACCCCCTCCGCCGACGATGCTGCCACCGCGGCTGTAGGGTGGCGACGTGCGGGGGGGCACGTCACGCGTTGTCGCAGTCGGAATCGTCGCAGCCGCGGCAATTGTTGCGGCGCACGCGTCGGCAGCCGTGCCCCCGAAGACCACCCCCGCGCAACGCGCTTGCCTGACGAAGTCGATCGGCGCGAGCGCTACGGCCAACTACCTGAAGGGCAAGCCTGTGGCCGCGAAGCTCCAGGCCAAGGTCCGGGCATGCATCGCAACGAAGGCGGTGGCGACCGCCGCATCGGCGCCAGTCGCGCCGCCGGCCGCTGCGGGAGTTCCAATCGCTGCGGGGGCCGTGGCAGCCGCGGTTTCGCCCTCTGCGCCGTGCGCGCAACTCGACGCAACCGGCGTGTACCTCACAGAGGGTCCGGCGAGCGCCAGGGACGCCCGTGAGACCCTCCGGTCGACCGGGGCGTTCCGCGCGACCGTGATCTTCGTTGACTTCGTGGATGCGCCGGGCACGACGAACCCGTCGGTGATCGCAGCCGACTGGGTTGCGGGCGGCGCACGCTGGCTCGAGGACAACGCGTACGGACGTGCGAGCATCTCGCTCCAGACGCACCCGCACTGGCTCCGGATGTCACGTCCCGCCGACAGTTACGGCTTCGTCCGCGGCTTCTCCTGGGAGAAGCACCGCGACTACATCAAGGAAGCAGTCGCGCTTGCCGATCCCACCGTCGATTTCCGAGGCACCGACATCGTCTACGTGGTCGCGAGTCCGACGTCGGCGATCTCGTTCTCGCCGACGTTCCGGGCTTCTGCGGGCACCCTGTCTGCAGACGGCCATGCACTCGGGCCTGCGGTGACGTTCGGGCTCGACGCCTACGGCTACGGAAAGACGATCCTGCCGCACGAGACCGGCCACCTGATGGGACTCCCGGATCTGTACGCGCACACCGGGGATGTCCACCGGTTCGTGGGGATCTGGGACTACATGGGCAACACATTCGAGGCGTCCGAGTTGACTGCGTGGCATCGGTTCAAGCTCGGGTGGATCGATGGCTCGCAGGTCGCGTGCGCGGCCTCTGGTGCGACGAGCACCGCGACGCTGTCACCGCTGTGGGCGACGGGCGGGGTGAAAATGGCGATCGTGAAGACGAGCCCGACGCGACTCGTCGTGGTCGAAAACCGCCAGCGGGGTGGCAACGATGCGCAAATCTGCGACACCGGCGCGCTTGTCTACTCGGTCGATGCGACCGTGAAGTCCGGCGAGGGTCCGATCCGCGTCGCTGGGGATGACGTAGCCCGAGAGGGCTGTGCGCGGAAGAGCCGTTCCGATACCCCGCTCCACGTGGGCGAGAGCATCTCGATCGATGGCGTCACGGTGACCGTCACCGGTGGCACCGCGGCGGCGCTCCAGGTCCTGATCGTCGCCACCTAGTCAGGCAGTGCAAACCGTTCGGTCGCCAGGGGGCAACGTCAACCGATCACGATGACGCGACTGCTAACGGCAGCCCACGATGTATCCGCCGTCAGCACCACGTCCGCGTTGATCGTCTCGGCACACGCGAGCACGAGCGCGTCCGGAAGCCTGAGGCTCCGCCGCTCGCTCCGCAGCCGGGCCGCGATCCCGGCGATCGGCGCGGTTATCGGCTCGATCCGGATGCTCAGGTCGCCGATGAACGCCTCGACTCGCGCCACGGCGTCCGGCCCCGCGCGGTGCGGTGAAACGAGAATCTCGGCGTAGACCGACGCAGGAGCGACAAGATCGTCACGCTGATGTGTCTCGAACGCAGCAAGACACGAGGCGTGGAGCGCAGCCTCGGGGTCAAGGAACCCGATCAGCACCGAGGCGTCGAGGACGACTAGCGCCACTCGTCGCGCAAAACGGTGAGCTCGCCGCGCTCGTAGACCCCACGCAGGCTGCCCGCGTGCCTCGCGACGACGCTGTCGGCCCGCTCGAGCAGCAGCCGCCCTCTTCCCACAGCAACGACACGCACCTCGTCACCCGCTGCAATCCCGGCTTCCCGGAGCGCCTGTACAGGAAGGGTCGCCTGGTTCTTCGCGGTGATCCGGCTGAACCCCCTCCTTCGAGTCCTTACTTTATCCATCATGAAGCAAGGGTATCGTGATATCTACCGCGCGTCAACACAACGGCACCCCTCGCCTATCGCCCTGGGCCAGCGCCTGGCCCAGGGAAGAGTGGAGGCGGCGGGAATCGAACCCGCGTCCGCAGCCGCGCCGATTGAACGTCTACGAGCGTAGTCCGCACTTGGATCTCGCCCGACGGCCGGTGGCGGACACCCTACCGGCGGGCCAGCTCATCCTAAATTCTCGGATCTCCCGCGATGAGCGTTCGTTCGATCCATAGCCCGATTGTTGGCGCCCCATCCCCGGTCTCGGGCTGTACTGGAGTGGGACGTCGCCTACCTAGCTTTGACTAGGCGGCGAGTGCGAGGTCATTCTTCGCACTTGCTTTTTCCCGGACGATTAACGAGGCCAACCGGGGTCCTCGGCTCGCAACTCGACCGGAGAATCGACCACGTCGAAACCTGGTCGCCCCCGTATGTGACCTACGACAGCAGTATAGCGGGAGAATCGGCCGTTGGCGAGCGCCGCCGCGTCGGCAGCCGTGGCACCCGTGCGGCCCGAGCGCGACCGCAACACCTCGTCGTCCGACCGACCCTTCTGTTATACGTCGCGTGTACCGACGGTTTCGTCGGACCGTTCGGCGCGACCGTGCACGTCTGCCCCTCAACTCACATCAGGAGGCGAATGTGAAGTCGCTCCATGCACTGACGCTGTCGATCGGCGTACTCGGCGCCGTCGCAGCTTGGCTGTTCCTCCAGCCGCTGGCCGGTTCGGACGCCCAGATCTGGCAGGCGTTCATCGCCTGGGCAGCATTCTTCCACTGCGGCGGCAAGATCGCTGGGGCGAAGACGGCGACGGTCGGGATGGTGTTCGGCGCCATCGTCGGTGCCCTCGCGGTCTGGTTGAGCTCCCAACTGGGGGCGCTCGACACCCTCGCTGCCCCGGTCGCGATCGGAATCGGCGCCGCCCTGCTCGTTGCAGCAGCGCACCTGCCGCAACTCGGCACGATCCCGGCGAGCGTCTATGGCTTCGCCGCCATCGCCGGCCTGATCCTCAGCGGTGGTCTGGGCCAGTGGGAGGCGTTGCCGCCCACGATCATCGCGATCGTGCTCGGCGTGGCGTTCGGCTGGCTCTCCGAGTTCGTCGGAGGCAAGCTGACGAAGGCGTAGCCGCGTCGCGGCGACAGGAACTGCGGAGCGGGCGCCGAGAGGCGCCCGCTCCGTTGATGACATCAGCCCGCGAGCGCCCGCTCGATCGCGCGGCGAGCCAGCACCGTCGCGAGGTGCGACCGGTACGCCGAGGATCCCGAGTGGTCGGACGGCGGGGTCGTGCCCTGCGTGACGAGTGCGGCCGCATCGGCCGCACTCGCGCCCGCGTCGAGCGCCGCCTCAGCAGCGCCCGCTCGGAGCGGTGTCCCACCCATGTTGACGAGCGCGACCCGGGCCGTCACCGACCCGTTCGACCGCGTCGCCACCGCTGCGACCGCCACCGTCGCCCAGTCCTGCGCGCGACGGTGCGCCTTCTCATACGCCCAGCCCGTCCCCGCACCGAGTTTCGGGAACCGCACCTCCACCAGCATCTCGCCGACGCCGACCGCGGTCTGGAACACGCCGGTGAAGAACGCGGATGCCGACACGACCCGTTCGCCGCCTGGCCCCCGGATCACGAGATCGGCCCCGAGCGCAAGTGCGGCGGCGGGTAGATCGGAGGCCGCGTCGCCATGGGCGAGCGTCCCCCCGATGGTGCCGCGATGCCTCACCTGCGGGTCGCCAATCTGGCCCGCCACGTGCGCGACGATCGGGCAGTGCTCCCGCAGGATCGAGCACCCTGCGGCGCTCGCGTGGGTCGTAAGCGCCCCCACCGCGACGTGATCGCCCGCGTCCCGGATGTACCGGGCCCCGTCGAGCCGTCCGATGTCGATCAACTTCGCCGGACGGGCGAGACGCAGCTTCATCGCCGGGATCAGCGAGTGGCCTCCGGCAAGGAGCTTCGCGTCGCCGCCCCCCGCCGCCAGCAGCCCAAGGGCGTGGTCGACGCTCTCCGCCACCTCGTAGTCGAACGCTGCAGGGATCACGCCCTCGCCTCCTCGATCGCGCGCCAGACACGCTCGGGCGTGGCAGGCATCTGGATGTCAGTCACCCCGAGGTGCGAGAGCGCATCGATCACGGCGTTGACAACCGCTGGCGCCGCCGCGATCGTCCCGGTCTCCCCCACGCCCTTCACGCCGAGCGGGTTGTCGCCGAGCGTCTCGGTGTGGTCGAGCTCGAACGACGGGAGTTCCGCCGCCGACGGGACGAGGTAGGTGACGAAGTTTGCGGTCACCATGTTGCCGTCCTCGTCGTAGGCGCCTTCCTCGTAGAGCGCGGTCGCGATCCCCTGCGCGACCCCACCGTGCACCTGTCCCTCGACGATCAGCGGATTGACGAGACGGCCGTTGTCGTCCACTGCGACGTAGCGGACAAGCCGCGCATCGCCTGTCTCGACGTCCACCTCGACCACCGCCGCATGCGCTCCGGCCGGCCACGAGAAGTTCGGCGGATCGAACACCGCCGTCGCCTCGAGACCCGGCTCCATTCCGTCCGGGAGGTTGTGCGCCGCCCACGCCGACCAAGCGATCGCCTTCAGCGGCTTCGTCTTCTCGGGCGAGCCCTTGACGGTGAACACCCCGGCGTCGTACTCGAGATCGTCCGCCGCTACCTCGAGCTCGTGCGCCGCCACCGCGCGCGCCTTCTCGATGATCTTGTCCGCAGCGTTCCACAGGGCGACCCCGCCGACAGGGAGGCTGCGGCT
>CAYXAS010000027.1:998-12270 GCA_964461665.1 uncultured Gaiellales bacterium | reverse complement strand
CTGCCGTAGGTGTCCATCCCGATCGAAGAGATCGCAGTGTCGCCGTGCAGCACCTCGATCTCGTCGATCCCGCACCCGAACCGATCCGCCACGATCTGTGACCAGGCCGTCTCATGCCCCTGTCCGTGCGGCGAGGTTCCGGTGATCACCTGTACCGACCCAGTCGGAAGACATCGGATCGTCGCAGTGTCCCACCCGCCCGCCGCATAACGGATCGCCCCGAGGATCCGGGACGGTGCGAGGCCGCACATCTCGTTGTAGGTCGAGAACCCGACCCCGAGCTGCTTCGCCTCCCCCGCCGCACGACGACGCGCCTGCTCCGCCTCGATCGCGGGGAGGTCGAGCCGTTCGAGCAGCAGGTCAAGCGAGGCGTGGTAGTCGCCCGAGTCGATCTGGAGGCCCGAAGCGATCGTGGCCGGGAACTCGGTGATGAAGTTCCGTCGCCGCAGCTCGATCCGGTCGATCCCGAGTTCCGCCGCGAGCGCGTCCATCGTCCGCTCGATCACATACGTCGCCTCCGGGCGCCCCGCACCGCGGTACGCATCGGTCGGGGTCGTGTTCGTGAACACCCCGGTGAACTCGACCGAGTAGTTCGGGATCGCGTACGGCCCCGAGTAGATCCAGGCGCCGAGCAGTGGCACCCCGGGTGTGACGAGCTGGAGGTAGGCGCCCATCGCCGCCTGCACCTTCGCCTTGCACGCGACGATCTTCCCGTCACGGTTCGCAGCGAGCGTGTACTCGGTGATGAAGTCTCGCCCGTGGATCGTCGCAACCGTGTTCTCCGAGCGCTCCTCCACCCACTTCACCGGCCGGTTCAGCCTGCGCGCGAGCGCCACCACGAGCAGTTCCTCCGCGTACACGTCGAGCTTCGACCCGAAGCCGCCGCCGACGTCCGGGGCAACGACCCGCAACTTCGTCTCGGCCATCCCGAGCGTCGCTGCGACCAGCAGCCGCAGGATGTGCGGGATCTGCGTCGTCGAGTAGAGAGTGACGTCACCCGTGGGACCCGGGACGGCGAGCACCGCCCGGGGCTCCATCGCGCTCGGGATGAGGCGAGGCTGGACGTACGTCCGCGTCACCACGACGTCGGCACCCGCGATCGCAGCGTCCACGCCGCCCGTGTCGAGCGGCCACACATAACACTCGTTCGTCCCGAGGTCCTCGTGGACGATCGTCGCGCCCTCGTCGAGCGCGCCCGCGA
Source organism: uncultured Gaiellales bacterium (assembly GCA_964461665.1). Taxonomy (GTDB): domain Bacteria; phylum Actinomycetota; class Thermoleophilia; order Gaiellales; family Gaiellaceae; genus Gaiella. The sequence goes on along the minus strand of CAYXAS010000027.1, from coordinate 11,069 downwards.
GCGCGACCTGCGCTTGGTGCGGGTCGTAGTCGATGTCCAGCAGTTCGGCGGCGTCCTTCGCCTGTGCGCGCGTCGCCGCGAGCACGACCGCGACACCATCGCCCTGGTAACGGGGGCGAGCGGTGAGCGGGTAGTGCGCCGGGTTCCGCATCGCCTCGGTCACCGGCCAGGCGCACGGCATCGCGCCCTTCCAGTCGTCCTGGAGATCAGCGGCCGTAAACACTCCGACGACGCCGTCCGCAGTCTTCGCCGCCGAAGCGTCGATCCCGCGCACCGTCGCCGATGCGTACGGACTTCGCACCACCACGAGCTCCACGGTCCCGACGGGTGTCATGTTCGAGACGAACGTTCCTTGCCCGGTCAGCAGCGCCCCGTCCTCGCGTCGCTTCACCGGTGAGCCGATGTACCCCGCAGCCGTCGTGGTCATCACGCCCTCCCCATCGCGGCAGCCGCGTCCTGCACCGCCACGACGATGTTGTGGTAGCCCGTGCAGCGGCACAGGTTGCCCTCAAGCCCGCTGCGGATCGCTTGTTCGCTCGTCGCCTCGCCGTGTTCGATCAGCGAGACCGCCGCCAGCACCATCCCCGGCGTGCAGAACCCGCACTGCAGCGCGTGCCGGTCGTGGAACGCCTGCTGCACCGGATGGAGGCTCCCGCCCACGGCGAGACCCTCGATCGTCGTCACGGACGCCCCGTCGGCCTGGACACCGAGCATCGTGCAGGACTTCACCGACTCACCGTCGATGAGCACGGTGCACGCACCGCAGGAGGACGTGTCGCATCCGATGTTGGTTCCGGTCAGTCCGAGTCGCTCGCGCAGAACGTCGACGAGCAGCTCCCGCGGCTCGATCTCGACGTCGCGCCGAACTCCGTTCACCGTCAATCCCACCCGTGCCACTGCGCATCCTCCTCGGTCGGCAGATCAGGGTCGAACTCGCGGTAGCGAGCCTACTCCTGCGGGGGTGCGTCGCACAACCGCGCTACCCCAGATCCGCTCTGGGGTAGAGCACCACGACCTCGCCGACCTCGTGCGCGCGTGGCGCGGCCGCTAGCGGCGGTGCGTTTTCATCGCCCTGTCGAGTTGCCGCTTCATCTCGCGCTCGGTGATCGCCTCGCGGCGGTCATGGACGTTCCGCCCCCGGGCGAGCGCGATCTCCACCTTCACTCGTCCGTCCTTGAAGTAGAGACGGAGCGGAACGAGCGTCAGACCCTTCTCGCGCACCTTCCCATGGAGCCGCGCGATCTCCTCGCGGTGCAGGAGCAGCTTGCGGTCCCGGTCAGGACGGTGGTTCGCGTCGCCTCCCTGCACATATTCGGGGATCGAGGCACCGACCAGCCATGCCTCCCCCGCACGGATCTCGGCGTGCGCTTGAGCAAGCTCCACCTGGCCGCTTCGCAGCGACTTCACCTCGGTCCCGGTCAGCTGGATGCCCGCTTCGAACCGCTCTAGCAGCTCGAAGTTGTGGCGCGCCTTCCGGTTCTCCGCGATCGATTTGGTCCCATCGGCCATCGAGCCAGTGTACGGACGGCCTCGCGCGCCTCCCTCGACGGCTCGTCTAGCGCCGCGCCCGCGAGCAGCGGTCGCAGAGCGGGAACCACGGGGGCGCACTTCGCCCGCACGCCTTGCACCGGCCGAACGACCCGGCCGAGACCTCAGCCTCCAGCCGCTTCACGACGCGCTCGGCCGCAACCTGCTCGAGCAGCGTCGCACGCTCGATCGTGACCCCCGCAACCCCCTCGTACTGGAGCGCGAACCACCGCAGCATCCCCGCGAGGCGGCCCGCCTGCTCCGCCTCCTCGAGCGACGAGTCGCGGAGCCGCTCGGGGTCGAGCAGGAACTGGAAAAACGGGCGCTGCGCCGGATCGCCCGCGACTGCGAGCGCGAGCGCGCCGAGAAGTTCGCCGCCGTCGGGGTCGATCGGCGCGTTGACGAGCCGCCAGACATCCGGGAGCGGCAGGCGCTTCCCCTTCAGCCGGAGGTGCCGTTCGACGATCGCGAGGCGGCCGCGGATCGGTTGGAGCGACTCGACCGCCAGCCATCCGTCCTGCGCCCAGCGGCGTGTCGCCACCCGGTGCCACGCCTCGAGCGCGCTGTCCAGCTCCGACGGGTTCTCGACCCCAAGGTCACCGAGCCGCGGCCCGATCCGCGCCTCGTCCACGATCCGATAGCCGAGGAACCCCTCGCCCACCTCGACGTGCGGCTCGAGCGCCCGCTTGACGAGTTCCGGGTCGATCTGACCCCAGACGAGCCCAGCGAGCACACCGACATGGCCCTTCTCGACGAGTCCGAATCGACCCGCGCGACCCGCGATCTGCGCGATCTCCCACGGCAGCAGGTCGCGCCGGTTCTCGCCATCGAACTTCGTCGTCTCCGCGAACAGGAGCGTCTCGCACGGCAGATTCACACCGTGCCCGTGCACATCCGTTGCCGCACAGACCTCCGCCCTCCCGTCGAGAAACCGTTCGATCTCCTCGCGACGCGCCGCGAGCGGCATCGCGCCGTACAGCACGGCAACCCGTCCGGGGTGGAGACGGTTGAGCTCGCCCGCGAGCGCGAGCACCGCCTTGCGGCTGAACGCGACCACGACGGTCCCCGGTCGCACCGAGCGGAGGTGGACCTCGCCGACCCAGTCGAGCGGCTGCTTGCGCTCGCACAGCCGGATCTCCACCTGCGGGAATGCGCTCCGCACGAGCGGCAGCGCGTCCACGGCACCCAGCAGGCGGATGTGACGGAACTCGCCCTCGAGCAGCAGCCGCGTCCACGCGGAGCCGCGCTCCTCGTCGTCCGCCCACTGCACCTCGTCGAGCACGAGTGTCTCGCCAGCCAGCGGTGCCATCTCGACGGTACAGCACAGGATCGGCGCGTCCTCGTTGATGCGCTCCTCCCCCGTGACGAGCCCAACCCGGTTCTCACCGAGCTCGGCGGAGAGTCTCCTGTGCGCCTCCTGCGCAAGCATCCGGAGCGGCCCCGCGTACACCCCGCGGCCCTGTTCGACGAGGAACCGCAGCGCGTCGTGGGTCTTCCCCGAGTTCGTCGGTCCGAGGTGCGCGACGACCGTCTCGGGCGGCGATCGCCGCTCCGGGAGCCGGAGCTCGATGAGGGCCTCGGCCTTCTTCACCTGGGCGCGCCGGAACGCGTCGGTCGAGCGAGCGTGCCGTGCCGACCGACTGGGGCGCCTCGGCGGCCGTCCCCTCCCCTTCCCGCGACCAGCAGGCATCAGCCCACGCTATCTGGCGACACCGGCTCGACCGTCAGACGCGGAGATGTCTGCGGACGGTGATCCCCGACCCGATCGCGCCGACCACAAGTCCGACCGCGACGAGGATCGCACCCGTCACGGGCAGCGTCAGCGCGCGCACGTCGGATGACGTCTCGACGTGCCCGAGAATCGCGGGCAAGACGGCGACCTTCCCCAACAACAGCAGTCCGACCGCGGCGATCGAGCCGACGAGACCGCACAGAAGCCCCTCCAGCATGAACGGGCCACGGATGAACCAGTTCGTCGCGCCCACGAGCTTCATCACCTCGATCTCGCGGCGACGCGAATGGATCGACAGCCGAATCGTGTTCGCAATCAGCAACATCGAGGCTGCGAGCAGCACGAGCACCGCCGCAAGGAACACCACCTCGATCGCGCGCGCCACCTGGAGGATCTTCTTCGACGTCTGCTGGCCATCCTTGATCCGCTCCACCCCCTCGAACCGCTGTGCGCGCAGGTCGGCAGAGATCTCCTTCACGCGCTCCGCCTCGTGCGGGAGCACCTCGTACGACGCGGGCAACGGGTTCGACGGGAGGTTCGCGGTGAGTTCCGGGTAGCGCTTCTTCATCCGCGCGAGCGCCTCAACCTTGGAGACGAACCGGTACTCACGGACCTCGCCGTCGATCACGAGTCGGTCGAGGTGGGTCCGGACGCCGTCCACCTGCTGCGGCGTCGCCTCGTCGAGGAAGAACACCTTCACCTCGAGCTGACTCTTCACGTGGTTCGACCAGGACACCACCCACGAGCCGAGGGTGATGAACAGCCCGAGCAGGAACATCCCGATCAGGACCGTCAGCGTCGCGGCAAACGACGTCGAGACGTTCCCGCGGATCGCGCGGTACGCCTCAGAGACAACGAGTTGGATGCGGTTCATTCGGTCTCGTACCCGCCACGACGCTCGTCACGGACGATGCGGCCCCCGTCGAGGGCGATCACCCGCTTCCGCATCTTGTCCACCATCTCGCGGTCGTGCGTGACCATCAGAATCGTCGTCCCCGCCGTGTTGATCCGGTGGAGGAGCTGCATGATCCCGACGGACGTGTCCGGGTCGAGGTTCCCGGTCGGCTCGTCGCAGATCAGGAGCGGCGGATGGTTGACGACCGCGCGCGCGATCGAGACGCGCTGCTGCTCGCCGCCCGACAGTTCGTGAGGTTTCGAGCCCGTCTTGTGCCCGAGACCGACAAGTGCGAGCACCTCCGGCACCTTCTTCCGTACCGAGGCGTTCGACTCCCCCTGGACCCGGAGCGCATAGGCGATGTTCTCGAAGACCGTCCGCTCGCGCAGCAGCTTGAAGTCCTGGAACACACAGCCGACGTTCCGGCGCAGCATCGGGACCTTCGAGTGCTTCAGCCGCGTCAGATCACGACCACCGACCATCACACGCCCGGAGGTCGGGTCGAGCTCCTTCAACAGCAGACGCACGATCGTGGACTTCCCGGAGCCCGACGGTCCGACCACAAACACAAACTCGCCCTTCTCGATCACGAGTGAGGCGTCCTCGAGCGCAACCACATCCGGCTCGTACACCTTCCGGACGTGCTCGAACACGATCATCGCCGCGCCCGACAGGCGGCCACCGTTCGTCGGCGAGAGATCCGACACCGTCGGCGAGTCGGCGCTGGGTGTGGTGAGGTCGTCCTGCACGGTGAGCGCGGGTGAGTTGGCAGGCCGCAGCGGCCTCCCCGTCGGTTCGGGAGATTTTAGCCGGTTCCTCCCGCCGCCCCTTCTGGGCAGCACCTAGGCCGACCGACTGGTCGCGCGCGCCAGGAGATAGGCACGGATGAATCCATCGAGGTTGCCGTCCAGCACCCCCTGGGCGTTCCCCGCCTCGTGATCAGTCCGGTGATCCTTCACGAGTTGATACGGGTGGAGCACGTACGAACGGATCTGGCTCCCGAAGCCGACATCTGCCCGCTCGCCGCGCTCACGCGCGAGTTCGGCCTCGCGCTCCTCCTCCTGCACCTCCGCAAGTCGCCCCTTCAGGACGCGCATCGCAGTCACCTTGTTCGAGGTCTGCGAGCGCTCGTTCTGGCACTGGACGACGATCCCCGTCGGGAGGTGTGTGATCCGCACCGCCGAGTCGGTCTTGTTCACGTGCTGCCCACCCGCACCGCTCGCGCGGTACGTGTCGATCCTGAGATCGGACTCGTCGATCTCCACCGCCTCGGTCTCGGGTAGAAGCGGCGCGGCGACGACCTGCGCGAACGCGGTGTGGCGGCGGCGCGCCGAGTCGAACGGAGACAGACGCACGAGACGATGGACGCCGCGCTCGGCGCGGAAGAGGCCGTAGGCGTTCGCACCCTTCACGGTCAGCGTCGCCGACTTCAATCCAGCGCCCTCGCCCGGGCTCGCCTCGACGAGCTCCGACTGGAGACCCCGCTGCTCCGACCAGCGCAGATACATCCGGAGGAGCATCTCCGCCCAGTCCTGCGCATCCGTGCCACCCGTACCGGCGGTGATCGTGATGACGGCGTCTCCCGCGTCGTACCGGCCGTCGAACAGCGCCTCCTCCCGAAGCTGCGCAACCTCCGCCTCGACCGGAGCGATCTGTTCCACAACTTCGCTCTCGAGACCGGGCTCGAGCTCGTAGAGCTCCTGTGCGTCCTGCAGCTCCCGCTGGAGCCGCTCCCACCGCTCAACCGTGCGTGAGGCACGGGCGTGCTCCGCCGCGATCGAGGCTGCCGTGGCCTGATCGTCCCAGAAGCCAGGTGTCCCCATCAACGATTCGAGCTCAGTGACACGCGCCGCGAGTCGCTCGGGGTGGAGGTAGTCGCGCACCCAGACGAGTTGCCCCACGAGATCGGACAGGCGGTCGGCGAGCGAGCGGTCGGTCGTTTCAGCCACGTGCCCTCAGGCTCCGTGGCAACGCTTGAACTTCTTCCCAGAACCACACCAGCACGGGTCGTTGCGCCCAACATCGCGATGTTCGTTCACGATCGTGGCGCGCGTCCCGGTGTGCGACGGACCGGCCGCAGCCGGAGCGCCCGCCGCGGTCGCGATCGCAGCCGACCCCGCCTGTGTCTCATGCTCGTACGTGAGCGCCTGCTGCGGCTGCTCCTGCTGGAGCGTGTCGGCGTCCTCGGCCGCAATCTCGACGTGGAACACCGTCAGGACGATCTCCTCGCGGATCGCACGGCCGAGATCCTCAAACATCGTGTGCCCCTCGGCGCGGTACTCGACGAGTGGGTCCTTCTGCGCCATCGCCCGGAGATGCACGCCGTCGCGGAGGTAGTCCATCGCGTTGAGATGGTCGCGCCAGCGGGCGTCGACCACCTGGAGCGTCACGAACCGCTCGATCTCGCGTGTCAGCTCGGGTGTGAATCGCGTCTCGCGCTCGGTGTACACGTCGAGAGCGTCATCGACGAGCTCCTGCACAAGGGTCTCGCGTGTCTGCTCGACCTCGTCGCGCAACTCCTCGGCCGTGACGTCGGTGCCGTAGAGCGCGCGCATCTGGGCGACAAGACCCGCGAGATCCCACTCAGCGGGGGACTCGGACTCGGTGAACTGCGCCGTGTTCGCCGACACGACCTCCTCGATCCAGCCGCGCACGTCGTCCGACAGATCTCCCCCGTCGAGCACTCTGCGCCGCTGTTCGTAGATCACGCCGCGCTGGGTGTTCATCACGTCGTCGTACTTGAGGACGTTCTTCCGCGCGGCGAAGTTCTGCTCCTCGACCTTCTTCTGGGCGCCCTCGATCTGCCGCGAGAGAATCGACGCCTCCATCGGCTGGTCGTCCGGGATCTTGAACCGCTCCATGATCCCGTGGATCCGGTCACCCGCGAACAGGCGGACAAGATCGTCCTGCGCGGACAGGTAGAAACGCGTCTCGCCCGGGTCACCCTGACGCCCCGAACGGCCGCGCAACTGGTTGTCGATCCGGCGCGACTCGTGTCGCTCCGTCCCGAGCACGTACAGGCCGCCCCGCTCGCGGACGCCCTCGCCGAGCTTGATGTCCACGCCGCGGCCGGCCATGTTCGTCGCGATCGTGACCGCGCCCTGGAGGCCCGCATCCTTGATGATCTCGCTCTCGCGCTCGTGCTCCTTCGCGTTCAGCACGTTGTGTGGCACGCCGCGCCGCCCGAGAAGCTCGGAGAGGTACTCGGACGTCTCGACCGCGATCGTCCCGACCAACACCGGCTGACCGGCGCCGTGGCGCTCGACGATGTCGTCCACGACGGCCGCGAACTTCGCGTCCTTGGACTTGAAGATGAAGTCGTTCGCGTCGTCGCGCGCAACCGGCACGTTCGTCGGGATCTCGACGACCTCGAGTCCGTAGATCTCGACGAGCTCCTTCTCCTCGGTCTTTGCAGTTCCCGTCATCCCCGCGAGCTTCCCGTAGAGGCGGAAGTAGTTCTGGAGCGTGATCGTCGCGAGGGTCACGTTCTCCTCGCGGATCGCAACGCCCTCCTTTGCCTCGATCGCCTGGTGCAGGCCCTCGCTCCACCGACGTCCCTCCATGATGCGGCCGGTGTACTCGTCCACGATCTTCACGTCGCCGTCCTGCACCACGTACTCGATGTCACGCTTGTAGAGCGACTCGGCCTTGAGTGCCTGGATCAGGTGGTTGACGAGCTGCGTGTTCCGAGGGTCGTAGAGGTTCTGAACCCCGAGCACGCGCTCGACCCGGTCGATCGCGCTCTGGGCGGGTGACACCGTCTTGAACTTCTCGTCGTAGAGGTAGTCCGCCCCCGACAGCTCGGTCTCGTCCTCCCCCTTCAACACCTTCCGCGTCAGCGGAGCACCCTGCAACTCGCGGACGACACGGGCGAAGTCGTAGTAGGTGCTGGCTGCGGTCTCCGGCTCGCCCGAGATGATGAGCGGCGTGCGTGCCTCGTCGACGAGGATCGAGTCGACCTCGTCCACGATCGCGAAGCCATGTCCGCGCTGCACGGTCGCCGCGAGTGACGTCGCCATGTTGTCGCGCAGGTAGTCGAAGCCGAACTCCGAGTTCGTCCCGTACGTGATCCCGCAGGCGTATGCGTCGCGTCGAGGGCCGAACGGCATCTGGTTGGAGATCGCGGCGACCGTCGTGCCAAGCCGGTCGTAGACCGGACGGTTCCACTCGGCATCGCGACTCGCGAGGTAGTCGTTGACGGTCACGAGGTGGACGTTGTCGCCCCGGAGCGCGTTCAGGAACAGCGCAAGGCTTGCGACGAACGTCTTCCCTTCGCCCGTCTTCATCTCGGCGATGTCGCCCTCGTGGAGGACGATTCCCCCCATCATCTGGACGTCGAAGAGGCGCTGGCCCGACTCGCGTTTCCGCGCCTCGCGGACGGCGGCAAACGCCTCGAACAGCACGTCGTCGAGCGTGGCGCCGTTCGCGACCCGCTCGCGCAGGTCGAGCGCGTAACGGCGCAGCGCGTCGTCCGACAGCCCCTCGAGCCCGGGCTCGAGTGCCCCAATCGCCTGCGCCTGCCCGTGGAGCTGCCGGAGGCGGCGTCCCTCGCCGACCCGCAGAACCTTCTCGAAGCGCCCTAGAGCCGTCCCCGCCATGGGTGGCAGGGTACCGGCGCGACCGTCCCTCACTCCGCGTGGCGGCGGGGCTCCTCGACGATCTTGTCGCGGCGGCGTTCAATCTGACGTTCCAGTGTTTCGACGACCCTGTCGCTCGCGGTCTCGTAGGTGGGTCCCGCCGCGTGCGCCTGAATGTCCGGCCCACGCGCATGGACGCGGGCACCGATGTGGTGATCGTCAGGTTGGCCGGGCTCGCGCTCGAGGACTACCTCGACGACCGCGTCTCGCGGGAGCCGTCGCTCGAGCCTGCGGAGTTTCGCCTCGACCCGCGCCACGATCGACCGAGCGATGCTGTCGTGCCTGATCTTCAGCTCGACCCTCATGACGCCTCCAGACGATTCGTGGCACGACCCTAGCGCACCGCGCGCGCAAGTGTCACCACGCACACCGTGGTCGCGCCCGCCCGGCGCAGAGCGGCGGAACACGCGTCAGCGGTCGCGCCGGTCGTGTAGACGTCGTCGACAAGACAGACGTGCGCGGGTGCCATCCGCGCGGGTCCGTAGAGCGTCCGAGCACCACGCATCCGGTCACGCCTCGCCAGTTCTACCTGGCGCGGCCGCCGCGGCTGTCCGGCGCGCTCGAGCAGCGGCGCCCAGGGGATCCCCCAGCTCGTCGCCAGCGCCCCTGCGAGACCGCGGGCCGGGACGTGTCCACGGGCGCGGGCGCGTTCGATCTCCCCGGGGACGAACGTGAGCATCTCCACGGCGGGACGCGGGACGTTCGCCACCACGACTGCCGCGAGCGGCGTGGCGAGGTCACGGCGGCCACGCTCCTTCCAGGCGCGCACGACCGCGGTGGCAGTCGCGTCGTACACGACCGCTGCCCGGGCGATCGTGAACGCGAGCCGCCTACCCGCACACTCCGCGCACCGCCCGATCGGCCACGGCCCCGGCGCGCCGCAGCGTGCGCAGCCGCAGGGCCCAATCGGGCGGAGGCGGGTGACGCACCCATCGCACAACGCGGCGCCCGGCCGCTCGCACACCGCACATCTAGCCGGGGCCACGAGCGAGAGGAGATCCACACCGCGAATGGTCGCCGACGACGTGCGTCAAGTGTGCGTCGACTCCGTGTCGGCCCAGCGACCACAGCGGTAGCGTGCGCCCGTGACACTCGCGGCCCATCGCCCCCCGGCCGACGGCTGGGACTCCCACCTCGAGGATTCGCCGTTTGACGCGATCCTGCTCGTCTCGTTTGGTGGGCCCGAGGGAGCAGCGGACGTGCGCCCGTTCCTCGAGAACGTGACACGCGGACGCGGTGTTCCGCCTGAGCGGCTCGACGAGGTGGCCCGCCACTACGAG